>NZ_JBFAPO010000003.1:0-338712 GCF_040676755.1 Dactylosporangium sp. NPDC049525
CGGGGCGGGGGGGGGGGCGGCACGCCCCGCGGGCCGAGACCGCCACCCCAGACGACACACCCCCCACCACCCCCCACAAGAGTCCCGCCCACCCCACCCACACAACCAAAACGCCCACCCCCCCCGCCCCCCCCCCCGGGGGGCCGGCCCCATACCCAACGCCCCCCCGGGACCGAAGGGTCCGGGCGCGTCGAGGTCCTAGCACTGGTCCGGGGGGACCTACCTGGCGGCAGTCACTTGCCGCCGGCGAACTCCCCGAGCAGTGCCTTGCGCTGCTGGTCGCCGAGGCCGCGAAGGCGGCGGCTGTCAGCGATCTTCAGCTTCTCCATGATCTGCGTCGCGCGGATCTTGCCGATGCCGGGCATTGCCTGCAGCACGGCCGAAACCCGAAGCTTGCCGACGACGTCGTCGGACTCCGCACGATCGAGCACGGCAGCGAGGGTGGTCTTCCCCTGCTTCAGTTGCTCCTTCAGCTCAGCGCGAGCCTTACGAATCTCAGCCGCTTTTTCCAAAGCGGCTGCGCGCTGTTCCGGGCTCAGTGACGGGAGCGGCACCAGGTCTCCTCAGGTCCCTTGAAAAGAATGTTGATGGTCTAGCGCCGGGAAAACTAGCGGTCACGAGCCATTTCGGCAACGTGGGAATCACATGATCGACGGCCGGTGGCGGCCAGATGATCAGGCGGTGACCGCCAGAGCGGCGGCGCATTCGTCACGCGCCCGCTCCGCGGCGGCACGCAGCGTGGCGATGCCGGGGCCCGCGCCGAGGATCTCCCGGGAGTACGACGGCAGCACGTCAGAGGCTTGATCACCGAACGCGGCGCGCAGCCCGGCGGCCGTTCCACCCTGCGCGCCGAGGCCCGGCGCCAGGATCGGGCCATTGAGGTTCGTCAGATCGTGCCCGTGCTGCCCGAGCGTGGCGCCGATCACCACGCCGACGTCGCCGAGCGGCGTCACACCCGCGTTGACCTGCGAAATCTCGTCAATGACGGTCTGTGCGACGGTCTTTCCGAGGGTACCGACGGCCCGCTGGACGGCGGCGCCCTCGGGATTGGAGGTGAGGGCGAGGACGAACGCGCCGAGCCCGTGCGCGGCCGCCTTGTCGATGATCGGGCGCAGCGCGCCGACCCCGAGATAGGGGCTGACGGTGATCGCGTCGGCGCACAGCGGGGACGCCGGATCGAGGTACGCATCGGCGTACGCGGCGGCCGTGGAGCCGATGTCACCCCGCTTGACGTCGAGAACTACAAGAGTTCGGGTCAGCCGCAACTGTCGGATAGTCGACTCCAGGACCGCTATGCCCCTGGAGCCGAAACGCTCAAAAAAGGCAGACTGGGGCTTGATCACTGCGACCCGGTCGGCCAGGGCCTCCCCCACCGTCTGACTGAACGCTTCCAGGCCCTTGACATCGTCGGAGAGCCCCCAGGCAGCCAGGAGGGAGGGGTGAGGGTCGATCCCGACGCACAGCGGCCCCAGCGTGTCCATGGCGGCGCGCAGCCGCGCGCCGAAGTGTTCGGTCACCGTTTCCCCCTGGTGGCTTGCACGGCCTGCCGGACGAGGCGGGGGCCGTGGTAGATGAGTCCCGTGTAGAGCTGCACGAGCGAGGCGCCGGCGTCCAGCATCCGGGTGACGTCGTCGCCGGTGCTGATCCCGCCGACGCCGACGACCGGCAGCCCGCTCTCCTTGACCACGAAGCGCACGACCTCCAGGGCCCGCGGGGCGAGGGGACGGCCGCTGAGCCCGCCCGCCTCGGCCGTGGGCACGCCGGGCCGTTCGATCGTGGTGTTGGTGGCGATGAGCCCGGCGACGCCGTGGGCGAGGCACACGTCGAGCAGCTCGCCGAGCGCGGCGTCGGTGAGGTCGGGCGCGACCTTCACCAGGACCGGCCGGCCCGCCGGGTTCTCCGCGTGCAGGGCGCCGAGCAGCGCCGACAGGTGCGCCTTGTCCTGCAGTTCGCGCAGCCCCGGCGTGTTCGGCGAGCTCACGTTGACAGCGAAGTACGCGCCCTGGTCGTACAGCTGCCGGAAGCTGCTCACGTAGTCCTCGACGGCGCCGGTGAGCGGCGTCACCTTGGACTTGCCGAGGCTGATCCCGAGGGGCACGGGCAGCGGCCCGAGCGCGGCGAGGCGCGCCGAGAGGGCCCGGGCGCCCGCGTTGTTGAACCCCATCCGGTTGACGATCGCCTCGTGGGCGGGGAAGCGGAACAGCCGGGGCCGGTCGTTGCCGGGCTGCGGGTGCCAGGTGACGGTGCCGACCTCGACGAAGCCGAACCCGAGCCGCGGCCAGGCCCGCAGCGCCCGGCCGTCCTTGTCCATGCCGGCGGCCAGCCCGACCGTGTTCGGGAAGTCGATCCCGAACACGGTCCGGCGCGCGCCCGGCGGGCTGTACGCGGATCCGCGCGGGAGCCGGGCCAGCCACCGCAGGGTCAGCTCGTGGACCGTCTCGGCGTCGCCGCCGCCGAGACGGAACAGGACCGGCCTGACGAGGCGTTCGTAGGTCACTGCTGCCCGCGCAGCGCGGCGTGCAGCTCCTGCAGCGGGCGGACCGTCATCTCGCCGCGCAGCAGCGCCTCGATGCCCATGACGGCGGCCGCCGCGCCGGGCAGCGTGGTGATGCACGGGATGTCGGCGACGACCGCGGCGCTGCGGATCTCGTAGCCGTCCTGCCGGCCACTGGAGCCCTGCGGAGTGTTGATCACCAGGGCGACCTCGCCGCCGGCGATCATCGACACCGCGTTGCGGCCGTTGCCCTCCTCGAAGTGCTTCGGCACGATCTCGCAGGCGACCCCGTACCGGCGCAGCACCTGACCGGTGCCGGCGGTGGCCACGATCGCGAACCCGAGGTCGGCGAGGCGCTTGACCGGGAACACGATGCCGCGTTTGTCCCGGTTGGCGACGGTGACGAGGACGGTGCCGGTGGTCGGCAGCGAGCCGTACGCGGCGGCCTGGGACTTCGCGAACGCGTGCCCGAAGGACGTGTCGATGCCCATGACCTCACCCGTCGACTTCATCTCCGGGCCGAGCAGGTTGTCCACGCCTTTGCCCTCGACGGTGCGGAACCGCTTGAACGGCAGCACCGCCTCCTTGACCGCGATCGGCGCGTGCTCGGGCGGGGTACCCCCGTCGCCATGCGCCGGCAGGAGCCCTTCGGCACGCAGCTCGGCGATCGTGGCGCCCAGGGCGATGCGGGCCGCGGCCTTCGCCAGGGGCACCGCGGTCGCCTTCGACACGAACGGCACGGTGCGCGACGCGCGCGGGTTGGCCTCCAGGACGTACAGCACATCGTCCTTGAGCGCGTACTGGACGTTGAGCAGCCCCTGCACGCCGATCCCGCGGGCCAGGGCGACCGTGTAGCGGCGCACCTCGTCCAGGTGCACGGTGGCGAGGGTGATCGGCGGCAGGACGCAGGAGGAGTCGCCGGAGTGGATGCCGGCCTCCTCGATGTGCTCCATGACCCCACCGACGTAGACCTCGCCGTCCTTGTCGCACAGCGCGTCGACGTCGATCTCGATGGCGTCGTCGAGGAACCGGTCGACCAGCACCGGGTGCGCCGGGGAGATCTCCGTCGCCCGGCCGATGTAGCCGCGCAGCGTCTCCTCGTCGTAGACGATCTCCATGCCGCGGCCGCCGAGCACGTACGAGGGCCGCACCAGCACCGGGTAGCCGATCTCGTCGGCGATGAGCTTCGCCTCGGCGAAGCTGGTCGCGGTGCCGTGCGCCGGGGTGGTCAGCCCGGCCCCGGCGAGCAGCTTGCCGAACGCGCCGCGGTGCTCGGCCAGGTCGATCGCCTCGGGTGAGGTGCCGACGATCGGCACGCCCGCGTCGGCGAGGTGCTGGGCGAGGCCGAGCGGGGTCTGCCCGCCGAGCTGCACGACGACGCCGATGACGCCGGGACCGCCGGCGGCCTTGCCGGACTCGTCCTCGGCGTGCACGACCTCCAGGACGTCCTCGAAGGTGAGCGGCTCGAAGTACAGGCGGTCGGCGGTGTCGTAGTCGGTGGAGACCGTCTCCGGGTTGCAGTTGACCATGACGGTCTCGTAGCCCACGGCCCGCAGCGCCATGACCGCGTGCACGCACGAGTAGTCGAACTCGATGCCCTGGCCGATGCGGTTCGGGCCGGAGCCGAGGATGAGCACCTTCGGCCGGTCCGACGGGACGACCTCGGTCTCCTCCTCGTAGGTGCTGTAGTGGTACGGGGTGCTCGCCCCGAACTCCGCTGCGCACGTGTCGACGGTCTTGTACACGGGCCGCAGGCCCAGGCGCTGGCGGAGACTGCGTACCCCGTCCTCGCCGGCGAACTCGGGCCGCAGCGCGGCGATCTGCCGGTCCGACAGCCCGGCCCGTTTCGCGGTGCGCAGCAGCGGCTCGTCCAGGACGGCGGCGTTGAGGATCTCGGCGCGCAGGTCGACGAGGCCCGCGATCTGGTCGACGAACCACGGGTCGAAGCCGCTCGCCTCGGCGACCGCCGTGACACTGTGCCCTTCGCGGATCGCGCGTTCCACCGTGTACAGCCGGCCGTCGTGCGGGGTGCGCAGCGCTTCGAGCGCGTCGAGGCCCTCCTTGTCCGGCGTGGTCCAGAAGCCGGCGGCCTTGGTCTCCATCGACCGCATCGCCTTGCCCAGGGCCTCCTGGAAGGTGCGCCCCATCGACATGGCCTCGCCGACGGACTTCATCGTCGTGGTCAGCTCCGCGTCCGCCCCGGGGAACTTCTCGAACGCGAACCGCGGGATCTTCACCACGACGTAGTCCAGCGACGGCTCGAACGCCGCCGGGGTCTTCAGGGTGATGTCGTTGGGGATCTCGTCCAGGGTGTAGCCGATGGCCAGCTTCGCGGCGATCTTGGCGATCGGGAAGCCGGTCGCCTTGCTCGCCAGGGCGCTGGAGCGCGACACCCGCGGGTTCATCTCGATGACGACGAGGCGCCCGGTCTGCGGGTGCACCGCGAACTGGATGTTGCAGCCGCCGGTGTCGACGCCGACCTCGCGCAGCACGGCGATGCCGAGGTCGCGCAGCCGCTGGTACTCCACGTCGGTGAGCGTCATCGCCGGCGCGACCGTGACGGAGTCGCCGGTGTGCACGCCCATCGCGTCGACGTTCTCGATGGAGCACACGACGACGACGTTGTCGTGCTTGTCGCGCATCAGCTCCAGCTCGAACTCCTTCCAGCCGAGCACGCTCTCCTCGATGAGGACCTCGTGCACCGGGGAGGCGACCAGGCCGCCGCCGGCGAGCCGTTCCAGGTCGGCGTCGTTGTGCGCCATGCCGGAGCCGAGCCCGCCCATGGTGAACGACGGCCGGATCACGACCGGCAGGCCCAGGTCGGCGACGGTCTCGCGGACCTCGTCCATCGAGTGGCAGACCCGGCTGCGCGGGGTCTCGCCGCCGGCCTTGGCCACGATGTCCTTGAACAGCTGCCGGTCCTCGCCGCGGCGGATCGCGTCGATGTTGGCGCCGATGAGCTCGACGCCGTACTTGTCCAGGACACCCGCCTCGTGCAGCGCGACCGCGGTGTTCAGCGCGGTCTGCCCGCCCAGGGTCGCCAGGAGCGCGTCGGGGCGTTCCCGGGCGATCACCTGCTCGACGAACTCCGGGGTGATCGGCTCGACGTACGTGGCGTCGGCGAACTCGGGATCGGTCATGATCGTCGCCGGGTTGGAGTTGACGAGGCTGACCCGCAACCCCTCCGCGCGCAGCACCCGGCACGCCTGGGTGCCGGAGTAGTCGAACTCGCACGCCTGGCCGATGACGATCGGGCCGGAGCCGATGACGAGGACGTGCCGGAGATCGGTCCGCTTAGGCATTTGTGTTCATCAACTCCGCGAATCTGTCGAACAGGTAGTCCGCGTCGTGCGGCCCCGCTGCCGCCTCCGGGTGGTACTGCACGGTGAAAGCCGGCACGTCCAGGCAGCGCAGGCCCTCCACGACGTTGTCGTTGAGGCAGACGTGGCTGACCTCGACCTCGCCGAACTCGGTGCTGGTGCGGCCTTCGAGGGGCGCGTCGACGGCGAAGCCGTGGTTGTGGCTGGTGACCTCGACCTTGCCGGTGGTCCGGTCGAGCACCGGCTGGTTGATGCCGCGGTGCCCGTAGCCAAGCTTGTACGTGCCGAACCCGAGCGCGCGGCCGAGGATCTGGCTGCCGAAGCAGATGCCGAAAAGGGGGATTTTTGCGGACATGACGGCTTTCGCCAGATTTACCGGACCGTCCGCGGTGGCCGGGTCCCCCGGGCCGGGCGAGAAGAACACCGCGTCCGCGTTGAGTGCCCGGATCTCCTCCAGGGTCGTGGCCGCGGGCAGCACGTGCGTGGTGACCCCGCGGGCGGCGAGGCGGCGCGGGACGTTGCGCTTGATGCCCAGGTCGATCGCGGCGACCGTGAACCGGTGCTCCCCCTCGGCCTCGACCGTGTACCGCTGCGGGGTGCTCACCTCCGCGGACAGGTCGGCGCCGAGCATCTGCGGCTGCTGCCGGACCCGCTGCAGCAGGCCGTCGCGGTCGTCGTCGACGCTGGACACGCCGACCCGCATCGCGCCGCGGTCGCGCAGGTGCCGGGTCAGCGCCCGGGTGTCGACGCCGCTGATGCCGACGACCCCCTCGACGGCCAGGCGGTCCTGGAGGCTGCCGGTGGCCCGCCAGTTGGAGTACGTCCGCGACGGGTCCCGGACCACGTAGCCGGCGACCCAGATCCGGTCGGACTCGTCGTCCTCGCCGTTGATCCCGGTGTTGCCGATCTGCGGCGCGGTCTGCACGACGACCTGCCGGTGGTACGACGGGTCGGTCAGCGTCTCCTGGTAGCCGGTCATGCCGGTGTTGAACACCGCCTCGCCGAACGTCTCCCCGATGCTGCCGAAGGCCTCGCCGCGGAAGGTGCGGCCGTCCTCCAGTACCAACAATGCTGCCCTGCGCTTCACCGAGTCGCCTTTCCGTTCAACACCGTCGGCTCGCCGCGCAGGTAGGTCGCCTCGACGCGACCGCGCAGCTCCATTCCGGCGTATGGGGTGTTGCGCGACCTGCTGGCCAGGGCGGTCGGGTCGACCGTCCACCTGACGTCCGGGTCGAAGATCGTGATGTTCGCGGGCTGCCCCGGCGCGAGGAGATGGCCGTGCCCGGCCAGGCCGGCGATCTTCGCGGGCGCGACGGACATCCAGTCCGCTATCCGGTCCCACTGCGGCCCCATCGTCTGTACGACGATCGCGAGGGCGGTCTCCAGGCCGAGCATGCCGGGCCTGGCGTACGCCCACTCGCACTCCTTGTCCTCGACGCTGTGCGGGGCGTGGTCGGTGGCGACGCAGTCGATCGTGCCGTCCTGCAGCCCCCTGCGCAGGGCGAGGACGTCGGCCTCGGTCCGCAGCGGGGGGTTCACCTTGTACACCGGGTCATAGTCGACGGCGAGGTCCTCAGTGAGCAGCAGGTGGTGCGGCGTCACCTCGGCCGTCACCCGCCAGCCCTTTGACTTCGCCCAGCGGATCAGCTCGACGCTGCCGGCGGTCGACACGTGGCAGATGTGCAGGCGGGCGCCGACGTGCCCGGCGAGCAGCACGTCCCGGGCGATGATCGCCTCCTCGGCGACCGCGGGCCAGCCGATCAGGCCGAGCCGGGCGGCG
Organism: Dactylosporangium sp. NPDC049525; assembly: GCF_040676755.1. Classification (NCBI taxonomy): domain Bacteria; kingdom Bacillati; phylum Actinomycetota; class Actinomycetes; order Micromonosporales; family Micromonosporaceae; genus Dactylosporangium; species Dactylosporangium sp. NPDC049525. The sequence goes on from NZ_JBFAPO010000003.1 coordinate 7,595, forward strand.
ACCTCGCCCTCGTTCATCTGGGCGCCGGTGGTCAGCCGCGGCTCCTCGGCGTGCTGGGCGATGACGCCGTCGAACGCCTTGACGTACTCCAGGGCGCGGCGCATGAGGCGGGGGTCGCTGACGCAGTGCCCGTCGTCGGAGAAGACCCGGACCTTGGCGGCGGAGTCGGCCATCGCGCCGAGCTCGGCGAGCTGCTCGCCGCCGAGGCCGACGGTGACGGCGCCGACCGGCTGCACGTCGACCAGGCCCGCCTCGCGGCCGAGCCGCCACACCTGCTCCACGACGCCGGCGGTGTCGGCGACCGGGGACGTGTTCGCCATCGCGCACACCGCGGTGTACCCGCCGAGCGCCGCGGCCCTCGACCCGGACTCGACGGTCTCGGCGTCCTCGCGGCCCGGCTCGCGCAGGTGGGTGTGCAGGTCGACGAGGCCGGGCAGCGCGACCTTCGGCCCCTTCTTGTCCGGATTTATGCTGACAATGACCCCGTCTTCGACGGTGATCTCGCCCAGGTTCGTGATCACGCTTTGCCTCCGAGCAGCAGGTAGAGGACGGCCATTCGCACGGAGACCCCGTTGGCGACCTGTTCGACGATCGTGGAGCGCGGCGAGTCGGCGACCTCCGGCGCGATCTCCATGCCCCGGTTCATCGGGCCGGGATGCATGACGATCGCGTGCTCGGGCAGCCGGCGCATGCGCGGCACGTCGAAGCCGTAGCGTCGCGCGTACTCCCGCTCCGAGGGGAAGTACGCCTGGTTCATTCTTTCCCGCTGGACCCGCAGCATCATGACGACGTCGGAATCCGGCACCACCGCGTCCAGGTCGTAGGACGTCTCCGCCGGCCACGCGCCCACCCCGACGGGCAGCAGCGTCGGCGGTGCGACGAGCGTCACCTTCGCGCCGAGCGTGTGCAGCAGCAGCACGTTGGACCTGGCCACCCGTGAGTGCAGCACGTCGCCGACGATCGCCACGTTGAGCCCGGCGAGCCGTTTGAGCCGGCTGCGCATGGTGTACGCGTCGAGCAAGGCCTGCGTCGGGTGCTCGTGGGTGCCGTCACCGGCGTTGACGACGCTGCCCTCGACCCAGTTCGCGAGCCGGTGCGGCGCGCCGCTGGCGGGGTGCCGGATGACGACCGCGTCGGCGCCCATCGCCTGCAACGTCAGCGCGGTGTCCTTGAGACTTTCGCCCTTCGAGACGCTGGAGCCCTTCGCGGAGAAGTTGATGACGTCCGCCGACAGCCGCTTGGCCGCCGCCTCGAACGAGATCCGGGTCCTGGTCGAGTCCTCGTAGAACAGGTTCACCACGGTGCGCCCCCGCAACGCGGGCAGCTTCTTCACCTCGCGCCCCGCGATGCTCGCCATCTCCGCCGCGGTGTCCAGCACCAGGGTCGCGGCGGCGGCGTCCAGGTCGGCCGCGCTGAGCAGGTGCTTCATGCCTGCCTCCCTTTGCTGACGATCACCACGGCGTCCTCGCCGTCGTGCTCGGCGACGGACACCCGGACGCTCTCCTCGATCGAGGTCGGGATGTTCTTGCCGACGTAGTCCGCCCGGATCGGCAGCTCGCGGTGCCCCCGGTCGACCAGGACCGCCAGCTGCACCATCCGCGGCCGGCCGAGATCCTTCAGCGCGTCCAGCGCCGCGCGGACGGTCCGGCCGGAGAACAGGACGTCGTCGACGAGGATCACCCGCCGCCCGTCGAGGCCGCCCGGCGGCACCTCGGTGTGACCCAGCGCACGGGTCGCCTGCAGGCGAAGATCATCCCGATAAAGCGTGATGTCCAACACACCCACGGGGATCTCTGCGCCCTCGAAGGTGGCGATGCGTGCGGCCAGCCTCTGAGCGAGGGGAACGCCTCGGGTAGGTATGCCCAGCAGCACCGTTTCGGCAGCGCCGGACGTCTTTTCCAGAATCTGATGGGCAATCCGGTCCACCACCCGGGCAACATCTGCCGCCGTTAGGATGGTTTTGCCCAGCTCAGCGCCGGTTGTCGGGGACGACAAACCAGACCTCCTTCCCCGCCTCACCGGACGGGTCGTTAAAGGACGTCGAACGGCAACCACCCTAACAACCGCCCTGACCTGGGCAACGGATGGGTCTCGACCACTTGACCACGCGTCTTCCGCCAGTTACGGTCACGCTCCGTAGCGATCGCTGGGGAAACCCCTCAGGCCAGTGACTGGGAGTGTCCGTATGCCGTCTGAGTACGCCAAGTCTCTTGGTGCTCGCCTGCGCTCCATCCGACAGCAGCAGGGGCTGTCTCTGCAGGGTGTCGAGGAGAAGTCGGCAGGGCGTTGGAAGGCCGTCGTCGTCGGCTCGTATGAGCGGGGCGACCGTGCCGTCACCGTGTCCCGCCTGGCCGAGCTGGCCGAGTTCTACCGCGTCCCCGTCGCTGAGCTGCTGCCCGAAGGCAGTGGCGTGCGGCACGAGCCCACCAACAAGATCGTCCTGGACCTGGAGCGGCTGTACGACGCCGGCGCCGAGGACCTGGCCTACGTGGCCCGCTATGCGCGTGCCATCCAGCAGCAGCGCGGCGACTACAACGGTCGCGTGCTGTCCATCCGCGCGGACGACCTGCGCGCCCTGGCGATCGTCTACGACGCGTCGCCGTCGGGCCTGGTCGAGCGGCTCAACGAGCACGGCGTGCTCGTCACCGACCCGCGCAGCCTGTTCCAGTCCTGACCGATTCGAAGGGGGCCGCTTCCACGGCCCCCTTTTCCTTCCCCCGCAGTTGACCTTGGAGACTTTGTCTGGCCCTGGCAAGACAAACTCTCCAAGGTCAACTCGCGGGTCGCCACCCCGCGGCCAGCAGTGCCGCGCGCAGTTGACGGACCACGGTCTCCGGGTCGCGGCGGACCTGCCATGCGGTGAACCGCAGCAGCCGGTCGCCGGTGATCGCGATCTCGTTGTGCTGCACCATGTCGGCGGACCAGGCCCGCACCTCCATGTGCTGGGCCCCGTCGATCTCGACGTGGATCCCGTACTCCTCGAACAGCGCGTCGCGATAGCGCTTCCGCCCACGCTCGTCCCTCCGCACCACCTGACGGGTCGGATCGGGCAGACCGTTGCGCCGGCACAGCTGCAGGAACTGCACCTCGGAGATCGAGTGCGAGCCGCCCCGGGCGTCCTCGACGGTCTGCCGGATCAGCGCCTCACGGCGCACCCCCTGCAACCGGCCGAGCACGGCGAGGACCTCGTCACCTGTGACCAGCCGTTGCTGGAACGCGGCCGCGACCACCGCGGTCGCCTCGGCGTCGTCGCGGGCCCACTGGGCGGCGTCGACCAGTGACCGCGCTGCCACCGTTGACGGCGGCAGTCCCCCGGTGAGCACGTCCTCGGTCGGCAGGTAGGCCGTCCGCCGGATCACCGTGTCCGGTGGGGTCAACGTCACCCGCCGTCTCGCGGTGATCAGTATCTCGGTGTACGGCTTGCGGTACCCCTTGAGGCCCAGGACTTCCAGCGCACTGAACGCAGCGAGAGGTCCACGGCTGGCCAGTACCCCGATCCAGCGCTGCTGCGGGACGCCGATCGGTCCGGTGTGCGCCACGAAGATCGACCGGACCGGCTGCTGCCACCTGCCGGACGCCACCCGGTGATACAGGGTGTTTCGGGTCAGGTGGCGCAGGGCCTGGCGGCGGGAGATGACGTTGTGCTGGCGGAACAGCAGATGGTCGAGCGGATCCGCGTCGTGCGACGGCGGATCGCGCTCGACGCTCGTCCAGCCCACCACGCGGTCCTACGTGGCGTAGTCGGCGATCCGGCCGAGGATGCCGTTGAGGAAACGCGGCGAGTCGTCGGTCGACAGCGTCTCCGCGAGCTCGACCGCCTCCGTGATCGCGACCGGGTTGTCGATCTCGTCGTTGTACAGCAGCTCGTACACCGCGATCCGGGCCAGATTCCGGTCAACCACCGGCATCCGCTCCAGGGTCCAGCCCTCGGCATAGCTGGACAGCAGCTCGTCGATGCGGACGGAGTGGCTCTCGACACCCTCGACCAGCTGGACGGTGTAGGGCAGGTAACCGGGCTTCGGCTCCTCCAGGTTGGCCACATACGCCGACAGGGTCGACGCGCGCGACTCACCTCGCAGGTCAGCCGAGTAGAGGACGTCGAGGGCCCGTTTCCGGGCCTTCCGGCGCGCCGTCATCTGAGCGGTGACGTCACCACCCAGGAACGAACCTCCTGAAAAGCTCACGCCCGGCCCAGGTAACGGCTGTCGCGGGTGTCAACCTTGATCTTCTCGCCGGTGGAGATGAACAGCGGCACGTTGACCGTGGCGCCCGTCTCCACCGTCGCCGGCTTCGTGCCACCGGTGGAGCGGTCACCCTGCAGGCCCGGCTCCGTGTAGGTGACCTCGAGGATCACCGACGTCGGCAGCTCGACATACAGCGGCACACCCTCGTGCGTCGCCACCGTCACCTCGGCCTCGGGCAGCAGGAACTTCGTGCCCTCACCGACCGTGCCGGACGGGACCGAGATCTGCTCATACGACTGGAGGTCCATGAACACGTAGTCTTCACCGTCGATGTACAGGTACTGCATCGTGCGCTTGTCGACGGTGGCGGTCTCGACCTTCGTGCCGGCGTTGAACGTGCGGTCGACCACCTTGCCGGAGAGCACGTTCTTCAGGGTGGTCCGCACGAACGCGCCGCCCTTGCCCGGCTTGACATGCTGGAACTCCACAACGGCCCACAGATCGCCGTCGAGGTTGAGCACCAGGCCGTTCTTCAGGTCGTTCGTGGTTGCCATGTGGATAGACGTCACTTTCGTCAGTTGGTCCGTGCGGCATAGTGCCGGCGGAAAGGCCCGAAGCAGTGTACCGGTCGGGCAGGCCCCCGTTCATGTCGCCTTAGCCACGAGGACATGAAACTACGCCAGTGTGCCGGGGTGGGAAGACCGGACATCGTCAACCGTACCCTGGGCTTCGCGGGTTCCGTCGCCATCGCGGTGGGTGGCCTGGCCGCGGGCGCGTTGCCGCAACGCGACCCGTTCGAGCACTGGCCCCTGATCCGCGAGCTGCGCGCCTTCCCCCTCGTCGGCGTCGCCGGCACGTACTTCGGGCTGGCCCTGCTGTGCGGCGCGTGGCTGCGCATGCGCTCCACCGTCGACGGGCAACGCCCCGCCGACCTGATCCGGACCCTGCTGTGCTGGGCCGCCCCCCTCGCGCTGACCGCCCCGATGTTCAGCCGCGACGTCTACAGCTACCTCGCCCAGGGTGAGATGGTCCGCCGCGGCCTCGACGCGTACCGATGGGGCCCGTCCTCCCTCGGCGGCCCCCTCTCCCTGGACGTGCCGGCGATCTGGCAGGACACCCCGGCGCCCTACGGCCCGGTGTTCCTGCGCTGCGCGTCGGCGATCCTCGCCCTCACCGGCGAACACACCGTCATCGGCGTGTGGGCGATGCGGCTCGTCGCCCTCACCGGCGTCGCGCTGGTCGTGGCATGCCTGCCTGGCCTCGCCGCCCGGTTCGGCGTGCCCCCGCAGCGCGCCCTGTGGTTCGGCGCGCTCAACCCGCTGCTCCTGCTGCACCTCGTCGCCGGCGCCCACAACGACGCCCTCATGGTGGGCCTGCTCGCCGCGGGGCTCCTCGCCGCGGTCCGCGACCGGCCCCTGCTCGCCGCCGCCCTCATCGTCGCCGCCGCCCTCGTCAAGGCCCCGGCGATCCTCGCGCTCATCACCGTCGTCGCGCTGTCCCGGGGCCGTACCCTCGCGCTCATCCGCACCGCGGCCGGCGCCGTCCTCGCCTTCATCGCGCTGCAGGCCGCGTCCGGTCTCGGCCTGGGCTGGATCGCCGCCCTGCGCACCCCGACAACCGTCCGCAACGGCCTGTCGCTCAGCACCGACATCGGCATGCTGCTGGGCGAGGCCGGCCACCCGGACGCGATGGCGGTCATCCGGCTCGCCGCGGCGGCCCTCGGCTGCGCCCTCGCCGGTTGGGCCCTGCTGCGCGCCCCGAACCCCCTGGCCGGCCTGGGCCTGGCCCTCGCCGCGATCGTCCTGTGCGGCCCGGTCGTGCATCCCTGGTACCTGCTGTGGCCGATCGTCCCGCTCGCCGCCGGCATGTACCGTCCGCCGCCGGCAGCGATCCGCCTGTCGGTCGGCATCTCGCTGTTCCTCCTGCCGTTCGGCGCTCCCACGTATCCGGAAGCCGTCGTCGCGGCAATCTTCGGCACCGTGGCGGGCGTGCTCTACCTGCGCCTCCGCCCACCGGTCCCGGCCCTGGTCCCGGCCACGTGACCTGCTCTGGTCCCCCACGCCGACGCACCTGCCGAGTGGCGTAAACTACGGACAGCGACGGCGTCATCTACCGATTAGAGATCAATTTCCTGGCCGGGTGTACCGTGTGATTCGAAGCGGTCCGGCGGCACGGCCAACCGGCTGCGGCACTGTGGCACGCATCGCGCGGCAGCTGCTCTCTGTTCGGCCGCGCGACCTACCGCACCCCTGGACGGCCGGCCTGCGCGGTGACGGCTGGCCTGCGCGGTCAGGACGCGACGGCCGCGTACGCCTCGAAGAGCAGCTCGTCCGGCGGGCCTGCCAGGGTGCCCGGCGTCGCGAGACCGTCAAGGACGACGAACCGCAGCGTCGCACCCCTGGCTTTCTTGTCCACCCGCATCGCGGCGTGCAGGTCGGGCCAGGCGGCGGCGTCGTACGTGACGGGCAGGCCCAGCAGGGTCAGCACGCGCAGGTGCCGGTCGGCGACGCCGGCCGGGAGGCGGCCGGTGAGCCTGCCCAGTTCGGCCGCATAGACCAGGCCGACGCTGACGGCGTGGCCGTGCTTCCAGCGGTACTGCTCGCGGCGCTCGATGGCGTGGCCGAGCGTGTGGCCGTAGTTGAGGATCTCGCGGAGCCCGGACTCGCGCAGGTCGGTGGAGACGACCCGGGCCTTGACGGCGACGGCCCGCTCGACCAGCTCCGGGAGCACCACGCCGCGCGGGTCGAGGGCCGCGGCCGGGTCGGCCTCGACGAGGTCGAGGATGGCGGGGTCGGCGATGAACCCGCACTTGACGACCTCGGCCATGCCGGCGCGCAGGTCGTCGGCGGGCAGGGTGTCCAGGGTCGACAGGTCGCACACGACGCCGGCCGGGGGGTAGAACGCGCCGACGAGGTTCTTGCCGGCAGCGGTGTTGATGCCGGTCTTGCCGCCCACGGCCGCGTCGACCATGCCGAGCAGGCTGGTCGGGACCTGGACGAGCCGGACGCCACGCAGCCAGCTCGCGGCGACGAACCCGGCCAGGTCTGTGACGGCGCCGCCGCCGACGCCGACGACGGCGTCGCTGCGGGTGAACGCGGCCTCGCCGAGCGCGTCCCAGCAGCCGGCGGCGACCGCGATGTCCTTGCCCGCTTCGGCGTCGGGGACTTCCAGGGGCAGCACGCCGCGGCCGGCGGCGCGCAGCGCGGCCATGACCTGCTCGGCGTGGCCGCGGACGGGGCCGGCGAACAGCACCGCGACCTGCGCGGCGCCGCCGACGAGCTCCGGCACCCGGTCGAGCAGCCCCCGGCCGATCAGCACCGAATAGCCGTCAACCTCGACAACAGAGGACCCGGCCGAGGCAGAAGCGCCGCCCAAAGACCCAGCGCCGCCAGAAGACCCAGCACCGCCAGAAGACCCAGCACCGCCAGAAGACCCAGCGCCGTCGACAGACCCAGCGGGCGCGGTCACAGCTTGCCTGCCAACTCGGTCACGATGTCCTCGGGCTCCCGGCCGTCGGTGACGACGGTGACCGTGGCGACCTGCTCATACAGCGGCCGCCGCTGGTCCAGCAGATACTTCAGCGTCGCCCGCGGGTTGAGCGCCAGCAGCGGCCGCCCCGCGCCCAGCCCGACCCGGGACACCGCGTCGGACAGTTCCACCGACAGGTACACCACCGTGTGCCCGGTCAGCAGGTCCCGGGTCTCGGCGGCCAGGATCGCGCCGCCGCCGAGGGCCAGGACGCCGTCGAACGTCGACAGCGCGGTGGCGACCGCGGCCCGTTCCAGGGCGCGGAAGTGTTCCTCGCCGTCGTCGATGAAGATCTCCGGGATCGGTTTGCCGGCGGTGGCCTCGATGTCGGCGTCGACGTCGCGGAACGGCACGCCGAGCGACGACGCGAGCAGCGCCCCGACGGTGGTCTTGCCGGCGCCGGGCGGTCCGACGATCACCGCGCGCGGGCTCACCGGATCACCAGGTTCGACAGGTATCCGGTGACGTTGCGCCGGATCTCGGGCACGGAGTCGCCGCCGAACTTCTCCAGGGCGGCCTCGGCGAGGACGAGCGCGACCATCGCCTCGGCGACGACGGCGGCGGCCGGGACCGCGCACACGTCGGAGCGCTGGTTGATGGCGGTCGCGGGCTCGCCGGTGACGATGTCGATGGTCTGCAGGGCGCGGTTGAGCGAGGAGATCGGTTTCATCGCGGCGCGGACCCGCAGCGGCTCGCCGGTGGTGATGCCGCCTTCGAGGCCGCCGGCCCGGTCGGTGACGCGGCGGACGCCGTCGGCGGTGGGGATGATCTCGTCATGGGCCTGGGAGCCGCGGGAGCGGGCCTGGGTGAACGCGTCACCGATCTCGACGCCTTTGATCGCCTGGATGGACATGAGGGCGGTGGCGAGGCGGGCGTCGAGCTTGCGGTCCCACTGGACGTGGCTGCCGAGGCCCGGCGGCACCCCGTATGCCAAAACCTCGACGATGCCGCCGAGGGTGTCGGCGTCCTTCTTCGCGGCGTCGACCTCTTCGACCATGCGGGCGCTGGCGTCGGGGTCGAGGCAGCGCAGCGGGTCGGCGTCGAGGCGGTCGAAGTCCTCGGGGCGGGGCAGCAGGCCGGGTTTGGCGGCGACGGAGCCGAGCTCGATGACGTGGGAGACGATGTCGACGCCGAGGGCCTGGCGGAGCAGGGCCTTGGCGACGGTGCCGACGGCGACGCGGGCGGCGGTCTCGCGAGCGCTGGCGCGCTCGAGGATCGGCCGGGCGTCGGTGTGCCCGTATTTCTGCATGCCGGCGAGGTCGGCGTGGCCGGGCCGGGGGCGGGTCAGCGGCGCGTTGCGGGCCTGCGCGGCGAGCAGCTCGGGGTCGACGGGGTCGGCCGCCATGACGGTCTCCCACTTCGGCCATTCGCTGTTGCCGACGCGGATCGCGACGGGGCTGCCGAGGGTGAGCCCGTGGCGGAGGCCGCCGACGAACTCGACCTCGTCCTGCTCGAACGCCATCCGCGCGCCACGGCCGTAGCCGAGGCGTCGACGGGCCAACTCTGCCGCCACTGACGCGCTCGTCAACTCGATGCCGGCGGGAACACCCTCCAGGATCGCGACGAGTGCCGGGCCATGCGACTCACCTGCGGTCAACCAGCGCAACACGTCGGCAAGCATGTCACGCGGGCACGACACTTCCCACAGTGAGGTAACGCCAGCCCGTCAGGCGGGACGAAGCGCCGCCCGCATCGCCGCGACCGGCGCTTTCGTGGAGGTGAACAGTTCGAACTGGTCGACGGCCTGCCACAGCAGCAGATCCAGCCCGGACACGATCGCGCACCCAGCATCCGAGGCCGCGGCGGCCAGCGGCGTCGGCCACGGCTCGTAGATCGCGTCGAAGACGACGGGCCGCCCGGACCAGTCGGCGACCGCCAGCGAGTCGGCCGCGCCCTTCGGCACCGTGGAGATCACCACGGGGTAGGACGTGCACGAGGGCAACGCGTCCCACGGTGCGTGTTCCAGGGAGACGTCCAGCGCCGACGCGACCGGCAGCAGCTCGTCAAAGGCGGAAAGGCGGCGGGTGTACAGCGTGACGTCCGCCGCCAGGGAAGCCGCGGCTGCCAGTGCGGCCCGGGCGGTCCCGCCGCCGCCGAGCACGGCGAGCCGTGGCGTGCGGGCCACGCCGGCTTCGAGCAGCGCCCGGACCATGCCGGGGGCGTCGGTGTTGTACGCGTGCCACCCGTAGGCGCGTCGCACGAGCGTGTTGGCGGCGCCGATGGCGGCGGCGAACGGGTCGACCATCGCCGCGACCGTCAGCGCCACCTCCTTGAGGGGCATGGTGAGCGACAGTCCTGCCCAGTCGGGTGTCAGCCCGGCGACGAGCGGCGCGAGGTCCTGTTCACCGCATTCGATCGCCGTGTACGACCAGTCGCGCAGGCCCGCGGCGGCGTAGCCGGCCGTGTGGATCGCCGGTGAGCGCGAGTGGCTCACCGGCTTGCCGAGGACCGCCGCACGCACCTACTTGACGCCGTTCTTCTTCGCCTGTTCCCACATCTTCTGGAACTCCGAGTACGTCTTCGCGTAGCCGGTGTTGCCGGCGGTGTCGATGGCGCAGAAGTAGTAGAAGTCGTGCTTGGGCGGGTTGATCGCCGCTTTCAGCGCGCTGGTGCCGGGGTTGCTGATCGGCCCGATCGGCAGGCCCGGCACGTCGTGGGCGTTGTACGGGTTGTTCTTGTTGTGCAGCTCGGAGTTGAGCAGCTCGGTCGAGGGCTTCGCGCCCTTGCCGGTGATGCGCAGGTAGTAGTTGACGGTGCTGTCGACCTGCAGGCAGTTGCAGGTGAACTTGCCCGAGTAGACCCGGTTGTAGAGCACCCGCACGATGCCCTCCTGGTCCTTGTCGAGGCCCTCGACCTGCGCGATCGACGCGGCGATGAGCGCCTCGTAGGGCGAGATGTGCAGCGCGTTCTGCACGCCCTCGATGAACCCGGTGGCGTCGATCTCCTGGTTGAACCGGTTGATGATGATCTTCAGGATGCCGGTGGCGTCGACGTTCGGCGGGAAGTCGTAGGTCGCCGGGAACAGGAAGCCCTCGATGCTCCTGGCGACTTCCTTCTTGTCCTGCCGGGTGAACCACACGTCGCTGAGGCCGAGCGCCTTGGTGTCGGCGGCTGCCTTCTCGAAGTCCTCATAGGGGATCTTGGTGGCCTCGGAGAGCTTCTTGAACGTGTCGACGAAGGTGAGGCCCTCCGGCAGCGTGACCTTGTTGACCAGGCGGCTCTTCGGGTCGAGCATCAGCGACAGGGCGTCGGCGGCGCGCATCTGCTTGCGCAGCTTGTAGAAGCCGGGCTGCAGCTTCTTGCTGCGCTCGTCCTTCTTCGCGGCCTCGACGAACGCCTTCGCGCTCTTCACAACATCCTTTTCCGCCAGCGTGGCGGCGATGTCGGCGGCATACTGGTTGGGCAGGACCTCGACCGTCACCTCACCGGTGCCGCCGCCGTTGTAGTCGGCAGCGGTGAACATGTCCCGGACCCGGTCGACACCGATGTACGCCCCGTATGCCAGGCCGCCGAAGACCACCAGGCTGATGAAGAGCGCGAGGAAGGTCCTCCCGCCGCGGCCTTTGCGCCGGCCGCGGGCCGGAGCGGACGCGGCGCGGCGCCGATGTCTACTGGGCCGTTCCTCGTCGTCCCAGCCCAGGTCAAGCTCGCCCATCTGTCCTTCGCCTCCTGGCACTTAGCCGCGAACGGCCCGTCGCGCGTCGAGCCAACGTTGCAGGATCTCCACCGCGGCCACCTGGTCGATGACCGCGCGTTGACGCCTGCCCCGGACGCCACGCTCCGACAGCCTACGTGTTGCCGCCGCGGTGGACATCCTCTCGTCCGTCAGCAGCACCGGCACAGGGTCCGCGAGCGCGGCCAGCCGGTCGGCATATTGCCTGATCAGGACCGCTGCGGGCCCTTCGTTGCCGGCCAGGTTGATTGGTAGGCCGACAATGATCTCCACCGCTTCGTGCTCCGCGACCAAACGCAAGATTTCCGATATGTCCGATGGAACCTTGTCACCCTCGGTGACCTGATCGCGCGGCAGCGTGGCGACGGGGCTGGCCAGGATCCCGTCGGGGTCACAGATCGCGATCCCGACGCGGACACTGCCGACGTCGACCCCGATCCGCCGGCCCCGGGTCCACGGCTCAGTCCTCACGGGTAGCACCCTATGCGCACCGCGCACCCCGCGAACGCCGGCGGGTAGGTGAATCGACGAATTCACCTACCCGCATGCGGTGTGTCTTACAGCGCGCGTTCGACGGCCGCGAGGAGGTTCGGTGCCTCCGCGGCCGGCACGCCGCCGCCCTGCGCGAGGTCGGCGTTGCCGCCGCCGCGCCCGGACAGGGCGCCCTTGACCAGGTCACCGGCGGACAGCCCGCGGCTCTTCGCGGCGGCGTTGAGCCCGACGACGAGCGACGCCTTGCCGCCGGCACGGGCGGTGACGGCGACGATCGCGGGCCGGTCCGCCGGGATCCGGCCGCGGATCTCCTGGACCAGGGTCCGGACCTCGTTGGCGGAGGTGCCCTCGGGCGCCTCGGTGCCGACGTACGCGACGCCGTGGACGTCCTTCGCCGTGTCGGCGAGCCCGCCGGCGCCGGCGAGGACGAGCTGGGTGCGCAGCTTCTCCAGCTCCCGCTCGGCGTCGCGCAGCTGCGCGACGGTCTGCTCGACCCGGTCGGCGACCTGGTCGCCCGGGACCCGGAACAACTCGGCGAGGCGGGACACGAGGACGTGCTCCCGGGCCAGGTGACCGAACGCGTCGAGACCGACGAGCGCCTCGACGCGCCGTACCCCGGAGCCGATCGACGACTCGGACAGGATCTTCACCAGGCCCAGCTGGCTGGAGCGTTCGACGTGGGTGCCGCCGCACAGCTCACGGGCGTAGTCGCCGACCTCGACGACGCGGACCTCGTCGCCGTACTTCTCGCCGAACAGCGCCATGGCGCCGAGCTTGCGCGCCTCCTCCTGGGAGGTGATGAACGCGTGGACGAGCAGGTCACGCAGCAGCACCTCGTTCACCTGCTGCTCGACGTCGGTCAGGACGCTCTGCGGCACGGCGCCGGGGGTGTTGAAGTCGAAGCGGAGCCGGCCGGGCGCGTTGAGCGAACCGGCCTGGGTCGCAGACTCGCCGAGGAAGTTGCGCATCGTCTGGTGGATGAGGTGGGTCGCGGTGTGCGCCCGGGACACGGCCCGCCGGCGCGCGGTGTCGATCTCCGCGAACGCGGACTCGCCGGGCCGGATCTCACCTTCGAGGACCTTGACCCGGTGCACGATCAGGCCGGGCAGCGGGGTCTGCACGTCGAGGACCTCGACCTTGCCGCCGCCGGTGGTGATGACGCCCAGGTCGGGCATCTGACCGCCGCCCTCGGCGTAGAACGGGGTCGCGTCCAGGACCAGGGACACCTCGTCGCCCTGGGTGGCGGCGGCGACACCGAGCAGCGAACGCACCGACGACTCGCGGGCGACCTCGCGGTACCCGGTGAACTCGACCGGCCCGCCCTGCTCGAGCGCGGCACGGAACTGCGACAGGTCGGCGTGGCCGGTCTTACGGGCCTTCGCGTCGGCCTTCGCGCGGGTGCGCTGCTCCGCCATGAGCCGGCGGAAGCCGTCCTCGTCGACGGTGAGGCCCTGCTCGGCGGCGATCTCCAGGGTCAGGTCGATCGGGAACCCGTACGTGTCGTGCAGCTGGAACGCCTTGTCCCCCGGCAGCACGGACTTCGAGGCCGCCTTGGTGTCGCTCATCGCGACGTCAAGGATCGTCGTCCCGGCCCGCAACGTCTGCAGGAACGCCTCCTCCTCGCCGTACGCGTAGGAGGAGATCCGGTCGAAGTCGGCGGCGACCTCCGGGTAGGACGGCGCCATGCAGTCCCGGGCGATCGGCAGCAGGATCGGCAGCGCCGGCCCCTCGTGCCAGCCGAGGAGGCGGATCGAGCGGATCGCGCGGCGCAGGATGCGGCGCAGCACGTAGCCACGGCCCTCGTTGCTCGGCGTCACACCGTCGGAGATCACCATGAGGGCGGTGCGGACGTGGTCGGCGATCACGCGCAGCCGCACGTCGTCGGGGTGCGACTCGGCGGCCACGTGCGACACGGCCTGCCCGTAGCGTTTCCCGGTCATCTCGGCGGCCTTGGCGAGGATCGGCTTGACCTCGTCGATCTCGTACAGGTTGTCCACGCCCTGCAGGATCGACGCGATGCGCTCCAGGCCCATGCCGGTGTCGATGTTCTTGTTCGGCAGCTCACCGACGATGTCGAAGTCTTCCTTCGACGTCACGTTGGCGATCTCGTACTGCATGAAGACCAGGTTCCAGAACTCCAGGTACCGGTCCTCGTCGACCTCCGGGCCGCCCTCCTTGCCGTAGGCGGGGCCGCGGTCGTAGTACAGCTCGGAGCACGGGCCGGCGGGGCCGGGGATGCCCATGGACCAGAAGTTGTCCTTCTTGCCGCGGCGCACGATCCGCTCGGCCGGCATGCCGATCTTCTTCCACAGCTCGATCGCCTCGTCGTCGTCGAGGTAGACCGTCGCCCAGATCCGCTCCGGGTCCAGGCCGAAGCCGCCCTTGTCGACCGGGTTCGTCGACAGCTCCCAGGCGAGCTTGATCGCGCCTTCCTTGAAGTAGTCGCCGAAGGAGAAGTTGCCGTTCATCTGGAAGAACGTGCCGTGCCGGCTGGTCTTGCCGACCTCGTCGATGTCGGGGGTGCGGATGCACTTCTGCACCGACGCGGCCCGCGGATACGGCGGGGTGCGCTGCCCGAGGAAGTACGGCACGAACTGGACCATGCCCGCGTTGATGAACAGCAGGTTCGGGTCGGCGATCGCCGGCAGCGGCGCGCTCGGCACGACCGTGTGCCCCGCCTCCTCGAAGTGGGCGAGGAAACGACGCTTGATCTCCGCGGTCTTCATCGGTGCTGCCGGCCTTCCGGGTAAAGGTCTTCGTCCAGGGTCGAACCATCGGTGAACGCTGCGTGGATCTCGGCCTCACGCTCCGCCATGCCGTCGCGGACGTCGTCGACGAATCCGCGGACCGTCCCGGCGAACCCGGCGGCAGAGTCGCGCGCCTGCGCGGCGATGCCCTGCGGGGTGAACGCCTGCGCCTTCTTCGTCACCGCACGGACCACCAGCGCGCCGACGGCAAGTCCGATCCCGAGCCACAGCAACCGCCGCATGGCTCAACCTCTCTGTTCTCGTTTTGGATGGTGTACTGGCGCCGCGCCGGGTGCGAACTACGCCCGCTTGCGCCGCGACTGCTTGATCTGCTCGCGAACCTCGGCCTCGTCGGCGGCGGCGCGACGGTTCGCGGCGGCCTTGCGCACGCCGTAACCGAACGCGGCGACCTTCACCAGGGGGTTCGCCGCGGCCGCGCTGACCACTGTGGACAGGTTGGCGACGTTGGCGCTCACGTGCGACACGTTCTCGGTGATCGTGTCGATGCGGGCCAGCTGCATGTTGACCCCGTCAAGCGTGGTGTGCACCTGGTTGAGCGCCACGTTGACATTGTCGATCGTGGTGTTGACCCGCTCCAGCATCGGGGTCGTCTGGTCCGCGACGTCGCGCAACGCGCCGGTGGCCGCGTCGATCGTGTGCCGGACCCGCAGGATCGGCACGGCGAGCACGAGCACGAGCACGAAAAAACCACCCGACGCGACCAGCGCCGCGATACCGCCCAGGGACGTGGACACGCCCGACCTCCTTCACCCGCGTGGATGCGCTCATCCAACGGAGGAACCCTACCCTCCGTGATGTAGCAGCGCTTCTCGACCGGCCGGTATCGGCGTCAACCGCCGCCCTGCTCCCCACCAGGGCCGTAGCTGATCCGGTTGAAGACCTTGATCGTGGCCACCGCGAGGGGGCAGATCGCGGTCGGCGCCGGGCCGGGACTGTCCATCTCGGACGGCTGCGGGCCGGGCTCCTGTGACGTGGCCGGGCTCGCCGGCGCCTTCGCCGTCGGTTTGCCCGGTGACGCCGGCGGCTGCGACGGGTTCACCGTCGGCCGGGCGTTCTTCACGTCACAGACGGCGGCACGCACCCACAGGTCGAGGACGTACTCGTCGCGCTGCCAGCAGGTCTCGATGCCGTCGACGCCCTCCGCCTGGCAGTCGGGGATGTCCCACTCGACCCAGCCGGCGTCCTTGAGCTTGCCGACGAACGCCCGGTTGGTCTCCTCCGGCCCGCGCGCCGACTCCCACGTCCGCTGCCGGGACCGGCATTCACGGATGCACCACCGGCTGCCGAGGGCACCGTCGGTCGGGTTCCGGGCCGCCCACTCGGGCAGGTTGAGGTTGTCGAGCTCGACGAACACCGGGTCCCGGGTGAACTCGCGGATCACGAAGAACGCCGCGGGCGCGCTGACGACCGCGAGCACCACGAAGATGATCGTGGCGAGACGCAGCTGCCGGACCCGTTTCGCCTGCGCCAGTTGCAGCAGCCCGAACGGCGCGATCTGCGTCGTGGACTCCCAGTCGAACGCGCCCGGGGTGGTGGCCGTCCCCCGGTACGTGGTCGCCGGGTTCCGGTCGAACCGCGCCAGGTCCACGAACGGCTTCGGTGGCGCCTCGCCGGGCTGCCGGACCACGCCGTACGGCGACGGCCGGCCGCCGGGGCCGCCCTGTGGTCCGCCGTGCGGTCCGCCCTGGGGTCCGCGCTGCTGCGGCCCGCCGCGGGGCGCGCCCTGCGGTCCGTTGCCGCGCTGGAAACCCTGGGAGCCGGGCTCCTGCGGCCCGCCGCCCGGTTGTGACCGCCCCTGCGGGCCTGCGCCCTGACCGCGGGTGTGCGGATCGCCGTGGGCACCGTGCTGGGCGCTGTGCTGCGGCCCACCCTTCGGTCCGCCGCCCGGTCCGCCCGGTCCGCCCGGTCCGCCCGGCGCGGCGCCGGGGACGGGACCTGCCGTGGCCTGGATCGGGGCGCCGCCGACCTGGGCGCGCCCGCCCCTGCCCGGCGACCCGGCGACACCCGGCTCTGCGGCGAAACGACCGGTCGCCTCGGCGCCGGACCCGCCGCGGCGCTGCGCCGGTGGGGTGCTGTCGGCGGCGTACCGGCCGGGAACCTCCGCGGCGGCGGCCTCGAACGCCCGGCGTCCGCCGCTCTGCTCCAGGTCGGGCTCGCCGCGACGCGGCTCCGGCACGGCCCGGCGGCCGCGCGACGGCGACTCGTCATCAACCCGCGGCTCGGGCACGGCACGACGGCCACGCGACGGCGACTCGTCATCGACCCGCGGCTCGGGCACGGCCCGACGCCCGCGCGACGGCGACTCGTCATCAACCCGCGGCTCCGGCACGGCCCGACGGCCACGCGACGGCGACTCGTCGTCTGCGCGCCGCTCATCGATGGGCGCGCGGTGGCCGCCCGCCGGTGCTTCGCGGGCCGGCGAGTCCCACGCCGACGGCACCCCGCCGGGCGCTGCGACAGGCCCGGCACCCGGCCGTGCACCCGCACCGGGACCAGCACCGAGACCAGCACCGAGACCAGCACCGAGACCAGGAACAGGACCAGAGCCGGGCACGGCACCGGGCACGGACGTGCGGCCCGTGACGGGCCCGGTGCCGGACGCCGACGGACGGCCGGCAGGGCCGGCGCCCGGACCTCTCGCCCCGGACTCGGCACCCGGCGCGGGCGGGCGGCCCGGGACCTGGGCACCCCCGGACGCCGACGGGCGACCGGTGGACGGTGCGGCGCCGGCGACGGGCATGCGACCGGCGGCGGGCCCGGCCCCAGTGCCTCTGCCCACGGGCTCGGCACCAGGCAGGGGCGCGCGACCGGCGGACGGCACGGGACCTGCCGGCGGTCCGGCGGGCACGGAGCCGGTCGACGGCTCGCGGCGCCCCGCCGGTTCGGCCTTTTGCTGCCACGGTCCGGCGTCGGGGGCGGCGCGGCGCCCCGACGACTGTGAGGTCTCCGGCTGCCACGGTGCCGCGGGCTCCGGCACGCTCCCCCGGCCGCGGGCGGGAACGCCCCCGGACGGCGACTCACGCTCGGCCTCGTCACGACCCGCGGCCCGCCCCCTGGGCCAGGCGGAGGTCGGCTCGGCGGCGCGACGCCCGCCCGCCGGGACGCCCCCGGACGGCGACTCACGCTCAGCGGCGCGCCGCCCGCCCGCGGGCAGGCCGCCGGACGGCGACTCCCGGTCCGGCTCGCTCCTGCCGGCGGCGGGCCGACCGGCCTGCCAGGTCCCGCTCGCCGGTGCCTCCCGCTCGGCGGGCCCACGACGGCCAGCCGCGGGAATGCTGCCCGACGGCGGCTCCACGGGACCACGACGACCAGCGGCCGGAATACCACCCGACGGCGGCTCCACGGGACCACGACGGCCGGCCGCGGGAATGCTGCCCGACGGCGGCTCCGCCGGACCACGACGACCGGCGGCCGGGACACCGCCCGACGGGGACTCGCGCGGCACCTGCCACGCCTGGGTCGGCTCGGCCTGGCGCGGCGGGTCGGGGCGGCGGCGCGGGTCCGCCGGCGGCTGGTCCAGCACGTCGCGGTCGCCGGCGCGGGGGGCGGCCGGCGGCTGCTGCAGGGCGTCCTCGTCGCCTCGGGCGCTGCGGAGTTCGGCGAGCCAGCCGAGGTCCTCGTCGCTCGGGCCTTCTTCGGCCTTGCCGCGGCCACGCCGCTTCTTGGCCTCGTCTCGACCCGATGTCACCGGTGCCGCTCCTCCACCATGCTGGTCACGCCGTCGGTCGCAGGTCCTGCTGCTGGCTCTGTGGTCCCCCGCACGATACGCCGCAGTTTCGGCAATCGTTCCGCCACAGCGCGCTCAGCGCCATGGCCCGTAGGGCGGTAGTACTCCCGGTCGTCGAGCCCTTCCGGGGCGTACCGTTGCGGGACAACGCCTCGGGCATCGTCGTGGGGATATTTGTACCCTTTGCCGTGGCCGAAGTCAGATGCGCCCTTGTAGTGCGAATCGCGTAAATGCGCGGGAACTGCACCACCGTGTCCGGCGCGGACGTCGGCCATCGCGGCGCCGATCGCGACGACGACGGCGTTGGACTTCGGGGCGAGCGCGAGGTGGATCACCGCCTGCGCGAGGACGATCTGGACCTCGGGCAGTCCGACGTATTCGACGGCGTGCGCGGCGGCCGTCGCCGTTTGCAGCGCGGTCGGGTCGGCCATGCCGACGTCCTCGCTGGCGTGCACGACGAGGCGCCGGGCGATGAACCGGGCGTCCTCCCCCGCGACCAGCATCCGCGCCAGGTAGTGCAGGGCCGCGTCGACGTCGGAGCCGCGGATGCTCTTGATGAACGCGCTGACCACGTCGTAGTGCTCGTCGCCGTCCCGGTCGTAGCGCAGCGCGGCCACGTCGACGGCCTGTTCCGCGGTGGCCAGGTCGACCTCGGTGGCGCCCTGCGCGACGGCGGCACCGGCAGCCGCCTCCAACGCGGTGAGGGCCTTTCTGACGTCGCCGAACGCCAGCTGTACCAGATGCGCCTCGGCGTCCGCGGCGAGCGTGACCCGGCCGTCGAGCCCGCGAGGGTCGGCCACGGCGCGGCGGACGAGGGAGCGGACCGCGTCGTCGGTCAGCGGCTCCAGTTTCAGCAGCACGCACCGTGACAGCAGCGGCTTGATGACGGAGAAGAACGGGTTCTCGGTGGTCGCGGCGAGCAGCGTGACGGTGCGGTCCTCGACGGCGGCCAGCAGCGAGTCCTGCTGGGTTTTGCTGAAGCGGTGGACCTCGTCGATGAACAGCACGGTCGGCGGGCCGCCGCGGCGGCGTTCCTTGCGTGCGACATCGATGACCGAGCGGACGTCCTTGACCCCGGAGGTCAGCGCGGACAGGGCCACGAACCGCCGGTCGGTGGCGCCCGCGACGAGGTGCGCGACGGTCGTCTTGCCGGAGCCGGGCGGGCCGTAGAGGATCACCGACATCGGCGCGTCCCCGCCGACGAGCTGCCGCAGCGGCGCGCCAGGCACCAGGAGTTTCTCCTGGCCGATGAGCTCGTCCAGGGTCCGCGGGCGCATCCGCACCGCGAGGGGGGCGTCGCCGGCGACGTCGTCGAAGCCGCCGGTGTGCGCGGGATCGCCGCCACCGGTGGGCTGCACCTCAAACAAGCCGTCCACGGCCCCAGACCCTACATGTTTGCGCTGCGAAACAGATTCGCTAGATGTTACGAAGCGTGAGGCCGAGCAGTCCGACGGCGGCGGACGAGTCGAGGACGACCTTGCCGGGGCGGTGCAGGCCGCTCTCGGCGAGTGTCGATGCGGGCACCGCGGCGGGGTCCAGGCCGTGCCTCAAGGCGACCCGCACACCGAGATCGTGGCGGGACAGCGCCTCTGGGCCGGCGACGTTGAGCACCCCGGCGTAGTCGGTCGCGGCCACCTTGACCAGGGCGGCAGCGAGGTCGTCGACGGCGATCGGGCAGCGGATCTCGTCGGTGAACAGCGCCCCGGACGCGGCGCCCTTCGCCAGGTCCAGGCAGGTGCGTTCGTGCCTGGAAAGCTCGCCACGGCCACCGGAGACGATCAGTGACGTGCGGACCAGGGCCGCGCCCGGGTCGACAGCGGCGACGGCCTCCTCGGCGGCGGCCTTCGCGGCGCCGTAGTCGAACACCGGCGACGGCACGTCCGCCTCCGTGTACGGTGCGTCACGACCCGCGAAGATCGCGTCGGAGGAGACGTGGACGAGGCGGGCGCCGACCGAACGGGCCGCGATCGCCACGTTGGCGGCGCCGGCCGCGACCACCGGCCAGAGATCCTCGGGGGATCCGCCCTTGTTGCCGAGGGTGGTGGCCGTGTGCACGACGGTCGCTGGTCGTACCGACGCGAACAATGCCGACAGGGCACCCAGGTCTCTGATGTCCACCCTGGGTGCCTTCACGGCCCCGCAGCGGGCGGCGACGGCGCCTCCGAGATACCCGGAGGCGCCGGTCACAAGCACCGTCAAGCCTTGACCTCCGCGGGTGCCGCAGCGGGTGCCGCGGCGGCCTTGGGTTTCGCGTCCACGCCGGCCTCGGCGCGCTGCTGCGCGGTGATCGGGGTCGGCGCGCCGGTGAGCGGGTCGAAGCCGCCGCCGGTCTTCGGGAACGCGATCACCTCGCGGATCGAGTCGGCGCCGGCGAGGAGCATGCAGATGCGGTCCCAGCCGAAGGCGATGCCGGCGTGCGGCGGCGGGCCGTACTTGAACGCCTCGAGCAGGAAGCCGAACTTGTCCGCGGCGTCCTCGGCGCCGATGCCGAGGATGTCGAAGACGCGCCGCTGCACGTCGCCGCGGTGGATACGGACCGAGCCGCCGCCGATCTCGTTGCCGTTGCAGACGATGTCGTACGCATACGCGAGGGCCTCGCCCGGTGACTCCTCGAACCGGTCGATCCATTCGCGGTTAGGCGAGGTGAACGGGTGGTGCACGGCCGTCCAGCCCTTCGCGCCGCCGCCGGTGCCGCCGGCCTCGGGGTCGGTCGGCTCGAACATGGGCGCGTCGACGACCCAGCAGAACGACCAGGCCGACTCGTCGACGAGCTTGGCCCGCTTCGCGATCTCGATGCGGGCCGCGCCGAGCAGCTCCTGCGCCTCGCGGCGCTCGGTGGAGGCGGCGAAGAAGACCGCGTCGCCGGGCTTGGCGCCGACGGCGTCGGCGAGGCCGCCGAGGTGCTCGGCGGTGAGGTTCTTCGCGACCGGCCCCTTCGGCTCGCCGGTCTCGGCGTCCAGGACCACGTAGGCGAGGCCGCGGGCGCCGCGGGCCTTCGCCCAGTCCTGCCAGCCGTCGAGCTCCTTGCGGGTCTGGGCGGCGCCGCCGGGCATGACGACCGCGCCGACGTAGCCGCCGGCGTCGATCGCGCCGGCGAACACCCGGAACTCGGTGCCGCGCAGGTAGTCCGTCAGCTCGGTCAGCTCGACGGAGTACCGCAGGTCGGGCTTGTCGGAGCCGTACCGCGACAACGCGTCGTGCCAGGTCAGCTTCGGGATGTCGGCGGTGATCTCGTGCCCGGCGAGGTCGGACCACAGCGCCTTCACGATCGACTCGCCGAGCTCGATGATGTCGTCTTGGGTGACGAACGACATCTCGATGTCCAGCTGCGTGAACTCCGGCTGGCGGTCGGCGCGGAAGCCCTCGTCGCGGTAGCAGCGGGCGATCTGGTAGTACCGCTCCAGGCCGCCGACCATGAGCAGCTGCTTGAACAGCTGCGGCGACTGCGGCAGTGCATACCAGGTGCCGGGCTGCAGCCGGACGGGGACCAGGAAGTCGCGGGCGCCCTCGGGCGTGGAGCGGGTCAGCGTCGGCGTCTCGACCTCGACGAAGTCCCGGTCGGCGAGGAGGTTGCGGGCGATCTGGTTGGCCCGGGAGCGCAGCTTCATCGCCTTGTGCGGGCCGGAGCGGCGCAGGTCGAGGTAGCGGTACCGGTAGCGCACGTCGTCGCTGGCGGCGTCGCCGTCGTCGACGGGCAGCGGCAGCGGCGCGGCCTCCGACAGCACCTCCAGGGCGGTGGCGACGACCTCGACCTCGCCGGTGGGCAGGTCCGGGTTCTCGTTGCCGGCCGGCCGGGCGCGCACCTCGCCGGTGACGAGCACGCAGTACTCGTTGCGCAGCGCGTGCGCGACCTGCATGTCCTCGCGGAACACGACCTGGACCACGCCGGAGGCGTCCCGGAGATCCACGAAGATGACGCCGCCGTGGTCGCGGCGGCGGGCCACCCAGCCGGCGAGCGTCACGGTCGTGCCGGCGTCGCTGCCACGCAGGGTGCCGGACTCATGGGATCGGATCACAGGGACTCTCTCCTTCGTGCTGGGCAGGTCGTAGTCATTCTGTCACCGCAGCGTCGGCGTCATGTCCTCGGCCGGGGGCGCCCACACGGTCGCGTCGCCGGGCACCTGCTCGCCGGAACGGATGTCCTTGACCTGGTCCGGCTGCTCACCGTTGGCGGGGAACCAGACGAACGGAATCCCGCGCCGTTCGGCGTGACGGATCTGTTTGCCGAGCTTCGCCGGCACGGGGGCGACCTCGGTCGCGATGCCCCGGGCGCGCAGCGCGGCGGCGATCCGGTTGCTGGCGGCGCGCTCCTCCTCGGTCCACAGCGCGACGAGGACCGCGGTCGGCACGGGCCGGGAGACGCTGAGCGCGTCGGCCTTGAACAGCAGGCCGAGCAGCCGGGACACGCCGATGGAGATGCCGACGCCGGGGAAGACGTCGCTGCCGGCGCTGGCGAGGTTGTCGTACCGCCCGCCGGAGCAGATCGAGCCGAACTGTTCGAAGCCGGTGAGCTCGGTCTCGTACACGGTGCCGGTGTAGTAGTCGAGGCCCCGGGCGATCTTCAGGGTCGCCTCGACCAGGCCGGGGCTGTGCTCGCGGGCGGTCTCCACGACGGCGACGAGTTCCGCGACGCCCTCGTCGAGCAGTGGGTGCTCGACGCCGAGGCCGCGCACCGCGTCGGCGAAGGACGCGTCGGTGGCCCGGATCGCGGCCAGGGCGAGGCAGGCGTCGGCCTGCGCCTCGCTGGCACCCGCCTTCTGAATTTCGACCGAAACAGCGGCTGGACCGATTTTGTCCAGTTTGTCGACTATTCTGAGAATTTCTTCGGGCTGCTCGAGACCGAGCCCGCGGTAGAAGCCCTCACACAGCTTCCGATTGTTGACCAGGATCTTCACCGGCGGGATCGGCAGCGACCGCAGCGCGTCGCCGATGACCAGGGGGATCTCGGCCTCATAGTGTGCGGGGAGGGTGCCGCGGTCGACGATGTCGATGTCGGCCTGCAGGAACTCGCGGTAGCGCCCCGCCGCCGGGCGCTCGCCGCGCCACACCTTCTGGATCTGGTACCGCCGGAACGGGAACTGGAGCTTTCCGGCATTCTCAAGGACATAACGGGCAAACGGAACGGTCAGGTCGAAGTGCAACCCGAGGTGCTGCTCGTCGTCGCCGTCCGCGGCCTGCAGCCGGCGCAGCGTGTAGACCTCCTTGGAGGTCTCGCCCTTGCGCAGCAGCTGGTCGAGGGGCTCGACCGCGCGCGTCTCCAGGGGCGAGAAGCCATACAGCTCGAACGTGCGGCGCAGCCGGTCCAGGACCTGCTGCTCGGCGAGGCGCTGCTCGGGGAGCCACTCCGGGAACCCGGACAGCGGCGTGGGACGGGTCATCGCTTCCTACCAGCCTTTGTTCGGGGCGCCGCTGGACGCCTCACGCAGATACGGGTTGCGGGCGCGCTCACGGCCGATCGTGGTGTGCGGCCCGTGGCCGGGCAGCACGACGAGCTCGTCGGGCAGTGTGAGCACCTTGTCCCGCAGGCTCGCCATCATCTGCGCCATGCTGCCGCCGGGCAGGTCGGTGCGTCCGATGGAGTCCTGGAACAGCACGTCGCCGGTGAAGCACTCCTGCTCGGACCGGAACATCACGGATCCGCGGGTGTGGCCCGGCGCGTGGTCGACGATCAGCTCCAGCCCGGCTATCTTCAGGATCATCCCGTCCTGCAGCGGGGCCACGTCCTCGGGCTCCGCCCAGGTGAACCTGCCGCCGAACAACGACGTGAGGTCGGCACTGAGGCCCTTGGCGGGGTCGGCGAGCATCTCGCCGTCGTCCGGGTGGATGTATGCGGTGATGCCGCGGGCGCCACAGACCGGCGTGACGGAGAAGGTGTGGTCCAGGTGGCCGTGGGTGAGCAGGACGGCGGCGGGCTGGAGGCGGTGCTGGGCGAGCACCGCGTCGAGCTGCTCGACGACCCCGAACCCGGGGTCGATGACGACGCACTGCTCACCGGGCGCGGGCGCGACCACGTAGCAGTTGGTCCCGAACGCCTCGGCGGGAAAGCCGGCGACGAGCAAGGCGTCTGTCCTCCCTATCAATGGAGCCGTCGATGTCCGTGCAATGACCCCTCAGACCCTATCCGGAGGTCAGGCACAGCGAACCGTGACCGGGCGGCGACCACCATTCCGGTTTCTACCCGTACACTCTGGCGGGCGTGTGACATGGCACCCAAACGTATTTTCCTGGAGGGGAGCACCGGTGGCTTCCAGTAAGAGCCGGCAACGCGCCTTGGCGCGGGCGAAGACCGAGCGGCAGATCGCCCGTCGGGCGGCAGCGGCGAGGCGTCGTCGGCAATGGCAGGCCGGCATCGGCGGGGCGGTGGCACTGACCCTGCTGGTCCTGGCCGTGATCTGGAAGACCGGTGGTTTCGACCCCGAGAAGATTCCGGTGGCGCAATGTTCGTGGACGCCGGTCGATGCCGGCGACGGCGTCAAGGACGTCGGCAAGCCGAGGACCAATGACGTGGTCACCAACGGCGTGAAGACCATGAGCGTCGCGCTCACCCAGGGCACCGTGACCGTCAAGCTCGACCCGAGCAAGGCGAAGTGCACGGTGGAGAGTTTCACGTACCTGGCCGGCAAGAAGTTCTTCGACGGCTCGAAGTGCCACCGGATGCTCAACAACTCGCTGCTGCAGTGCGGCGACCCGTCCGGCACCGGCAGCGGCGGCCCCTCGTACCGCTTCGCGGACGAGAACAACCCGCCGCCCGCCGCCCCGTCGGCGGACCCCTCGGCCGACCCGAGCGCCGCCGCCGACCCCAACGTGCTCTACCCGGCCGGCACCGTCGCGATGGCCAACTCCGGCGTCGACACCAACGGCAGCCAGTTCTTCCTGGTGTTCAAGGACATCATGCTGCCGCCGAACTACACCGTCTTCGGCACGATCGTCGGCGGCATGGACATCCTCACCAAGATCGGCGCGGACGGCACGAAGCCGGGGGCCGACGGCGCGGCGTCCACCGACGGCGAGCCCAAGGACGCAACCAACATCACCACACTGACGGTCACCGACGTCGCCCCGCAGGAGGACCCGACGGCCGCCCCGTCCGCGTCCGTTTCGGCGCCCGCCGCGTCGAGCTCCGCGAGCCCGTCGGCCAGCGCCTCCAGCAAGTCGTAATCCCACCCCAATCCCTGCTGAGCAAGGAGTACCAACCGTGACCTCCAACCGGGACCGCCAGCGCGCCGCAGCGCGTGCGCGGCTGGAGCGGGAGATGGCCGACCGCGCAGAGCGCTCAGCCAGCCGACGGCGCAGGAACACGACGATCGCCGCAACGGCCGGTGGGTTGGTTGTCCTGCTCGGTGTGGCGTGGCTGGTGGTCGTGCTGACCAAGGGCGACGACAAGAAGGGCGAGGAGGCCTCCGCCGCCGCGTCCGCCTCGGCGGCCCCGACCAGCTGCACCTGGCTGCCGCTGGTCGACCCGTCGGCGTCGCCCGCGCCGGAGATCCCCAAGGAGGTGAAGGACGTCGGCACCCCACCGGCGTCCGGCGAGCCCCGCACCGGGTCTCAGATCATGACGATGGACACCAGCGTCGGCACCATCAAGATCAAGGTGGACACCGCCAACGCCCCGTGCGCGGCGGCCAGCTTCACGTACCTGGCCAGCAAGAAGTTCTTCGACGACTCGAAGTGCCACCGCCTGGTGACCCAGAGCATCTACGTCCTGCAGTGCGGCGACCCGTCCGGCACCAGCCTCGGCGGCCCGACGTACCGCTACGCCGAGGAGAACCTGCCGACCGGCCGCCGCCCCGCGTACACCGAGGGCATGGTCGCGATCGCCAAGACGCAGAACCCGGCCAGCAGCGGCAGCCAGTTCTTCATCGTCTACAAGGACATCGAGTCCCTGTCGGCCGACTACACGGTCCTGGGCCGGGTCACCGAGGGCCTGGACCTGATCAAGAAGGTCGCCGAGGCCGGCACCGTGCCGGACCCCGCCGCCTCCGGCGACCCCGCCGCGGCCGCCTCCGGTGACGGCGCCCCGAAGACCGAAGTGAAGATCAAGACCCTGACGATGAGCCCCGCCAGCTGACGCTCCACACCGCAGGAAGGGCCGCAGCTCACCCGAGCTGCGGCCCTTTCGCATTGCTCCGGTCCGGGGACCGATCTGGAACCGGTCAGGCGCCGGAGGTGACGCGGTACGCGTCGTACACGCCGTCGATGCGCCGCACCGCGGCCAGCAGGTGGTTGAGGTGCTTCGGGTCGGCCATCTCGAAGCTGAACCTGCTGATCGCCACCCGGTCGCGGGTCGTCGTGACCGTCGCGGAGAGGATGTTGACCTTCTCCTCGGACAGGACGCGGGTGACGTCGGCGAGGAGCTTGTGCCGGTCGAGGGCCTCGACCTGGATGGCGACGAGGAACGTGGAGGCGCTGGTCGGCTTCCAGTTGACCTCGAGCACGCGCTCCGGCTGCTCCTTGAGGTCGCCGGCGTTGGCGCAGTCGTCGCGGTGGACGCTGACGCCGCCGGAGCGGGTGACGAAGCCGAAGACGGCGTCGCCCGGGACCGGGGTGCAGCAGCGGGCGAGCTTGATCCAGACGTCGTCGACGCCGAGGACCTCGACGCCCGGGTCGGAGGCGGCGGTGCGGGTCCGCGACGGCCGGGTCGGGATCGCGGTCTCGGCGATGTCCTCGACCGCGCCCTCCTCACCGCCGTAACCGGCGACGAGGCGCTGCACGATCGACTGGGCGGAGGCCTGGCCGTCGCCGACGGCGGCGTAGAGGGCCGCGACGTCGGCGAGGTGCAGCTCGCGGGCGATCGTCATCAGCGACTCTGAGGTCAGCAGGCGCTGCAGCGGCAGGCCCTGCTTGCGCATGGCCTTGACGATCGCCTCCTTGCCGGCCTCGATCGCCTCCTCGCGGCGCTCCTTGTTGAAGTACTGCCGGATCTTGGTCCGGGCCCGGGGGCTCTTGACGAAGCCCAGCCAGTCCTGGGTCGGGCCGGCGGTCTCCGACTTCGAGGTGAAGATCTCGATGACGTCGCCGTTGGACAGCGTGCTCTCGAGCGGGACGAGCTTGCCGTTGACCCGGGCGCCGATGCACTTGTGGCCGACCTCGGTGTGCACCGCGTAGGCGAAGTCGACCGGGGTCGAGCCGGTGGTCAGCGCGATCACGTCGCCCTTCGGCGTGAAGACGTAGACCTCCTGGCTGGACAGGTCGAAGCGCAGCGCGTCGAGGAACTCCGACGGGTCGCTGGCCTCCCGCTGCCAGTCCAGCAGCTGCCGCAGCCACGTCATTTCGTCGATGTGGGCGGGCGGGCCGGCGATCGTGGCGTTCTTGGACTCCTTGTAGCGCCAGTGCGCGGCGATGCCGTACTCGGCGGTGCGGTGCATCGCGTAGCTGCGGATCTGCAGCTCGACCGGCTTGCCGGTGGGGCCGATCACGGTGGTGTGCAGCGACTGGTACATGTTGAACTTCGGCATCGCGATGTAGTCCTTGAACCGGCCCGGGACGGGCTGCCAGTTCGCGTGGATGACACCGAGTGCGGCGTAGCAGTCGCGGACCGTGTCGACCAGGATGCGCACGCCGACGAGGTCGTAGATGTCGCCGAAGTCCCGGCCCCGGACGATCATCTTCTGGTAGACCGAGTAGAGGTGCTTCGGCCGGCCGGTGACCTCGGACTTGATCTTCGCCGACTTGAGGTCGGTGGCCACCTTCTGGGTCACGGTGCGCAGCAGCGAGTCACGCTGCGGGGTGTGCTCGGCGATGAGCCGGCTGATCTCGTCGAACCGCTTCGGGAACAGCGTGCGGAACGCCAGGTCCTCCAGCTCCCACTTGATCGTGTTCATGCCGAGGCGGTGCGCCAGCGGCGCGAGGATCTCCAGGGTCTCCTTGGCCTTCTGCTCCTGCTTGGGGCGGGGCAGGAAGGTCAGGGTCCGCATGTTGTGCAGCCGGTCGGCGAGCTTGATGACCAGGACCCGCGGGTCCTTGGCCATGGCGACGACCATCTTGCGGATCGTCTCGGCCTTCGCCGCGTCGCCGAGCTTCACCTTGTCGAGCTTGGTGACGCCGTCGACGAGCAGCGTGACCTCGCCGCCGAAGTCGACCTGGATCCGCTCGATGGTGTATTCGGTGTCCTCGATCGTGTCGTGCAGCAGCGCCGCGACCAGGGTCGTGGTGTCCATGCCCAGGTCGGCGAGGATCGTGGCGACGGCAAGGGGGTGCGTGATGTAGGGGTCGCCGGACTTGCGGTACTGCCCCTTGTGGAAGTGCTCGGCCATGTCATAGGCCCGCTGCAGCAGCCGCACGTCGGCCTTCGGGTGGCTGGCCTTGTGCTGCGCGATCAGCGGCTCGAGGACCTCGCTGACCGACGGGCTCTGCCACGGCGCGTTGAACCGGGCCAGGCGGGCGCGGACGCGGCGGCCGGTGGGCGCGGCGCCGACCAGGCCCAGGGCGGTGCCGGCCATCGAGTTGGCGGCCTCGGTCAGGTCCTCGGTGTCCTCACCGGGCCCGTCCTCGACCACCCGCCGCAGCGGCGCGGGCGACGGCACGGCAGCGGGCGACGGCACGGCGGCAGGCGACGGCACGGCGGCGGGCGGACCCGACGACCCGGCAGGCTCACCACGCCCGGCAGGCTCACCACGCCCGGCAGGCTCACCACGCCCGGCAGACTCACCACGCCCGGCAGACTCACCACGCCCGGCGGGCCGGCTGTAGCCGGGGTCGGTCGAGCGGCGGTTGTGCACCACACCGTCGGGAGTCGGGAACTGCAGCACCACCCCGCCGGCCTCGGCCGTCTCCGGCTCGTTGCCCTGCGGTGCCTGTTGCTGGTCGTCCTGCACGTGGACCGCCTCCGGTGTCGACGCAGCGCCCATCGGCTTGACCGTACCCCCCAGCGGGGATGCGATGTCGCCGGTCACCGGCCACTCCTCATCGCCGTCAACGCATGAACCGCAAGCGTACCCGCCCCTGCCGACATTCCCAGTCCGACGGACGGCCCCAACAACGGTCCGGACATTGCCAGGACATGGTCAGCACATGGTCAGGAGACGGTCAGGAGGGCATGAACCGGACGCGGCGCGATCCGGGCCCGCCCGCCCAGGAACGCGAGCTCCAGCAGCACGCTGAAGCCACTGACCCGGCCGCCGGCGCGTTCGACCAGTCCGAGGGTGGCGGCGGCGGTGCCGCCGGTCGCGAGCACGTCGTCGACGACGAGGACGCGCTCCCCCGCGATGAAGGCGTCCTCGTGGACCTCGAGGACCGCCTCGCCGTACTCCAGGGCGTAGCTCGCCGAGACGGTGGCGCGGGGCAGCTTGCCGGCCTTGCGGACCGGCACGACGCCCTTGCCCGTGGCGTACGCCACGGCCGCCGCGATCACGAACCCGCGGGCCTCGATCCCGGCGACCACGTCGAAGCTGTCCGCGCCGTGCTCGGCGACGATCGCGTCGATGACGGCGGCGAACACCGGGCCGTCGGCGAACAGTGGCATCAGGTCCTTGAACAGGATGCCGGGCTTGGGAAAGTCGGGCACGTCGACGACCTTGCTCGCGACCAGTTCCGAGATCTCCACCGGGTTACCTCCGCGGCAATGCGGCACGGGCGCCGCTGCGAAGCGACGCCCGTGCCGGGTGAACGATGGGGTGGGACGGGTCAGCGCCGGCCGCTGCCGGGCCTGCCGCCGGCCCGGGGGCGCTTCGGCTGCCCGGGGCGGCTGTTGGGGCGGACACCGGGGCGCGGCGATGCACCGGCGAGCTCGGAGCGCTCGGCCGACTTGCCGGAGCCGATCGGCGTGCCGTCGCTGTCGACGGCGGGCGCCTGGGTGGCCTGCTTGGCGAGCGCCGCGCGGCGGTTCGCCACCCGGGTCTCGTGCGCCTGCAGGCGCGGCTCGCGGACCTTGAGCTCCGCGAGGACCGGCGTGGCGAAGAAGATCGAGGAGTAGACCGCGACGCCCATACCGATGAACAGCACCAGACCGAGGTCCTTCAGCGTGCCTGCGCCGAGGAGGCCGGCACCGATGAAGAGCAGGCCGCCGACGGGCAGCAGCGCGACCAGACCGGTGTTGATGGAGCGCATCAGGGTCTGGTTGACCGCCAGGTTGGCGGCCTCCGGGTAGGTGCTGTTGTTGTTGCCGGTGATGCCCCGGGTGTTCTCCTGCACCTTGTCGAACACCACGACGACGTCGTACAGCGCGAAGCCGAGGATCGTCAGGAAGCCGATGACGGTGGAGGGCGTGACCTCGAACCCGACCAGGGAGTAGACGCCGCTGGTGAGCACCAGGTCCAGCAGCAGCGAGGCGATCGCCGCCACGGCCATCCGCCACTCGAAGCGGAACACCAGGTAGGCGGTCACCAGCGCCAGGAAGATCACCAGGCTCTGCAGGGCCTTCTCGGTGACCTGGCCGCCCCAGGAGGTGCTGACGGCGCTGTCGCTGATCTGCTTCGGGTCGATGTTGAAGGTGTCGGCGACCTTCTCCTTGATCTCGGTCTGCCGGGCGGTGTCGGTGATCAGCTCGGTCTTGATGACGTACTGCTGGTCACCGACCGTCTGGCCGGTCTTGACCTCGACGCCGGCGTCGCCGAACGCCTTCTCGACCGACGCGAGCGAGCCGACGCTGGACGGCACGTTGTACTGGTTGCCGCCCTCGAACTCGATGCCGAGCGTGAAGCCCCGGAACGCCATGCTGCCGATCGCGATCAGCAGGGCGATCCCGGCGACGGTGAACCAGAGCCGCCGGCGACCGACGACGTTGACGTTGGCTTCACCACGGTAGAGCCGGGCTGCGATGCCACCTTTGCCGCTCATCGTCAGACCTCCTTCGGGCGGTTACGACGGGGGGCGGAGGGCGCCACACCGGTGCCTGGACGCTGCTCGACGATGCGGCCGAGGCCGGAGACCCTCGGTGACAAGAACGCTTTGCTGCGCGCGAACAACGTCATGATCGGATGGCGGAACAGGAACACGACGACGAGGTCGAGGATGGTCGCGACGCCCAGGGCGAACGCGAAGCCCTTGACCGAGCCGATGGAGAAGAAGTACAGCACCGCGGCGGCGAGCAGGGTGATCGCGTTGGCGGAGATGATCGTGCGGCGGGCCCGGACCCAGGCGCGCGGGACCGCGCTGCGCGGGCTGCGACCGTCGCGGATCTCGTCCTTGAGCCGCTCGAAGTAGATGACGAACGAGTCGGCGGCGACGCCCAGCGACACGATGAAGCCGGCGAACCCGGCGAGCGTCAGGGTGAAGCCCATGGTCCGGCCGAGGATGATCAGGGCCATGTAGACCATCGCGCCGGACAGCACCAGGCTGAGCGTGATGACCAGGCCGAGGAGCCGGTAGTAGAAGAACGAGTACAGCACCACCAGCAGCAGGCCGATGCCGGCGGCGAGGACGCCCGCCTCCAGGTGCGAGCTGCCCAGTGTGGCGGAGATGCTCTGCGCGTCCTGCGGGATGAAGGACAGGGGGAGCGCGCCGTATTGCAGCTGGTTGGCGAGCAGCTCGGTGTCACGCTTGGTGAACTGGCCGGTGATCCGCGCGTCGCCGGGGATGACGCTCTCGATGACCGGCGCGGACACGACGGTGTTGTCCAGCACGACGGCGACCTGCGAGCTGTCGGTGCCGTTGTTCCACGCCTCGCGGGTCAGGTCCGTCCACCGGTCCTGGCCGCCGCCCTTGAAGGAGATCGTGACGATCCACTTGCCGTTGGTCGAGTCGATCGACGAGTCGGCCTTGGACACGTCGGTGCCGAGCACCTTGGCGACGTCGAGCATGTACTTGTAGCCGGGCTGGCACGCGACGGCCTGCTGCTTGTCGTCCCGGATCGAGCCGACCGGGCGCCGGTCGAGCTTGTCGCACGTCACGTACGGGATGTTGAACTGCACCGCCACCGGCAGGACCGCGACCTCTTCGGGGGTCAGCGTCTTGAACGGCGCGTAGAGCTGGGCCTTCGACGGGTCGGCGGCCAGGTCGACCGGTGCGGTCTCCTGGATCGCGGCGGCCATGACGGAGTCGCCGAGCTTCTTCTGCACCGAGGCGCGCAGCTGGGCGACGTCGGGAGCCACGGGCGCCTCGGAGGACGCCGACGCGGCCGCTGAGGCGGACGCGGACGGCGCGGCGGAGGACGCCGGTGCCGAGGGGGACGCGGACGCGGGCGCCGAGGCCGACGTGGACGGCTTCGCGCTGGAGGACGCCGACGCGGAGGGCGAGGCGGGCGCGGACCCGGACGCCGACGGGGAGGCCGAGGCCGAGGCCGACGGGTCGGTCTCACCGGCGTCCGTGGTCTGGTTCAGCACCTTGCGGAAGCGCAGCTCGGCGGTCTGGCCGATCTGCTTCAACCGGTCGTCGCTCTTACCCGGCAGGGAGACGATGATGTTGGAGTTGCCCTCGATGACGACCTCGGCCTCGGAGACACCGAGGCCGTTGACCCGGCTGTCGATGATGTCCTTGGCGGTCTCCATCTGCTTTTTCGTGGGCGGCTTGCCGTTGTCGGTCTTCGCCTGCAGCGTGACCGTGGTCCCGCCGATGAGGTCCAGGCCGAGGTTCGGCTCAAGCCGGTCGCGCCAGCCGCCGTCACCGCCGAACCACACCCAGATGGCGAGCAGAACGAAGATGGTGCCGAGCACACCGAGCTGACGGCCCGGGTGCATCGGTGCCTGAGGTTGTGCCACGGCTGTCGGGTCTCCCTGCACTAACGCCGGCGGGGTGCGCGGCGTGCTTGTTCGTGGTGGTGGCGGCGGTCAGTCAGCGATCAGTCCAGCGACTTGGGCGTGGTCCCAGGCGCCGGCGACTCTTCCTCGATCGTCTCGGTGGCGGCCTCGTCGTCGAGGGCGTCGTCACTGGCGGCCTTCTGGTTCACCTTGCCGATCGCGGCCTTGGCGTATCTGGCGGTGACGCCGGGCGCGATCTCCAGCAGGACGCTGTCGTCCTCGATGCTCACGACGGTGCCATAGAGCCCGCCGACCGTGATGATCTCGTCGCCGACCCCCATCGTCGACTGCATGTTCTGCACTTCCCGGCGGCGGCGCTGCTGCGGGCGGATCATCATGAAGTAGATGAGGACGAACGCCCCGAGAATGAGCAGAAAGCCGGAATACCCTCCGCCACCTGAACCCTGCGCCTCGGCGAACAGCACAATCATGGCCTTCCAGTCGGCTCGGGACCCAGGGGTCTGGGCGCTCCGAGCGAAGTATGAAGTCCGCGCGGCGGACCGCGGCGAGTCTAGTCGGTGTGTCGGAAGACACGCAGACCGGCATCTATCACGGTCCGATCACGACAGCTTGGGACGCTACGGCTCCAAGCTGAAAAGATCGGGCATTTGCGACGATGTTCCCCCTGCGTGGCTCCCGCCACCGACGGTACCAGCGGGAACCGGCAGTCCGAGGTGGCGCCATGCGCTCGGCGTGGCCACTCGCCCACGCGGTGTACGCGCCAGCAGCCCGGTGCGCAGCAGGAAAGGTTCACAGACCTCTTCGACGGTGTCGGGTTGCTCGCCGACGGCCACCGCGAGGGTGGACAGCCCGACCGGTCCCCCGCCCTGGCGGATCAGCGCCCGCAGCACCGCCCGGTCGAGGCGGTCCAGGCCGAGCTCGTCGACGTCGTAGACCGCGAGGGCGGCCTTGGCCGCGGCCAGGTCGACCACGCCGGTGCCGCGCACCTCGGCATAGTCGCGGACCCGGCGCAGCAGCCGGTTGGCGATGCGGGGCGTGCCGCGGGAGCGCCGCCCGATCTCCACGGACCCCTCGTCGGTGATCGGCACGTCGAGGATCCGCGCCGACCGGGCGATGATCAGCTCCAGCTCGTCCGGGTCGTAGAACTCCAGCTGACCGACGAACCCGAAGCGGTCCCGCATCGGGCCGGTCAGCAGGCCGCTGCGGGTCGTCGCACCGACCAGCGTGAACGGCTCGACGTCCAGGGGGATCGCGGTCGCGCCGGGGCCCTTGCCGACGACGACGTCGACCCGGAAGTCCTCCATCGCGCTGTACAGCAGCTCCTCGGCCGGCTTCGCGATGCGGTGGATCTCGTCGATGAACAGCACGTCGCCCTCGGACAGGCTGGTGAGCACCGCGGCGAGATCCCCCGCGCGCTCGATCGCCGGGCCGCTGGTCATCCGCAGGCCGGCGGACAGCTCCGCGGCGACGATCATGGCGAGGGTCGTCTTGCCCAGGCCCGGCGGGCCGGACAGCAGGATGTGATCCGGTGGGCTGCCGCGGCGCAGCGCGCTCTGCAGCAGCAGGTCCAGCTGCTCCCGGACCCGGTGCTGACCGATGAGCTCGGCGAGCCGCTTCGGGCGCACGCTCTGCTCGGCGGCCTGGTCCTCCTCCGCCGCGTACGCACTCACGAGAGGGTCGGTCACCGGATGGTGCCCAGCATGCGGATCGCCTGCTTGAGCAGCACCGGCACCGGCGGCACGGTGCCGCCGTCGAGCTGCTCGGCGACGGCGGCGACGGCCTGGTCGGCCTGGCCCGCGGTCCAGCCGAGGCCGGTGAGCGCCTGGCGGACCTGCTCGGCCCAGGCCGCGCCGGCGCCGACCCCGACGAGGGCCGCGCCGTCGCCGGGCAGCGCGCCGATCTTGTCGCGCAGTTCGAGGACGAGGCGCTCGGCGCCCTTCTTGCCGATGCCGGGGACCCGGGTCAGCGTCGAGGTGTCGTTGCCGGCGATGGCGCGGCGCACCACCTCCGGGGTGTGCACGGCGAGCACCGCCTGCGCCAGCCTCGGCCCGACCCCGGTCGCGGTCTGCAGCAGCTCGAACAGCCGCCGCGCGTCGTCGTCGGCGAACCCGTAGAGCGTCAGGGAGTCCTCGCGCACGATCAGCGACGTGGACAGCCGGGCCTCCTGCCCGACCCGCAGCTCGGCCAGCGTGTGCGGGGAGCACTGCACGGCGAGGCCGACCCCGCCGACCTCGATCACCGCCCCGTCGGGCGACACGGCGGCGACCCGCCCCCGCACACTCGCGATCATCGTGCTCTCCTCAGTGCCGCCTGGATGCGGTCCCGGGTGCCGCCCCTCCAGACATGACAGATTGCCAGAGCCAGGGCGTCGGCGGCATCGGCGGGCCGGGGCGCGACCTGCAGCCGCAGCAGCCTGGTCACCATCGCCGTGACCTGTGCCTTGTCCGCGGCGCCGTTGCCGCTGACGGCGGCCTTGACCTCGCTGGGGGTGTAGGTCTGCACCGGCAGGCCGGCCCGGGCGGCGACGAGGATCGCGACCGCGCCCGCCTGCGCCGTGCCCATGACGGTGCGCACGTTGTGCTGGCTGAAGACCCGCTCCACCGCGACGGACTCGGGGCGGTGCTCGGCGACGAGGGCGGTGAGCCGCTGGTCCAGGTTGAGCAGCCGGTGCGCCAGGTCCGTGTCCGGGTCGCTGGTGACCACCTCGTAGTGCACGAGCGTGCACGGCCGGCCGGGCACGCCCTCGACCACGCCGACGCCGCAGCGGGTCAGCCCCGGGTCGACCCCCAGCACGCGCACCCAGACCCCCTCAAACGTGTGTTCGACACACTAGCCGACGCGCCGCGCGGACCGGGAACACGACACACACACCGAGTCCGGCGAAGGTATGTGGGCGGACCCCATGGGACGCACGCGCGAAGGCTCGTACGTTTCCCGCCATGACGACGCCACATCCCGTTCCGCCGCACCAGGTGGTCGCCCTGGACCTGCGTGGCCGGACCGCACTGGTGACGGGCGCCGGCAGCGGCATCGGCCGGGGCGTCGCCGTGCGCCTGGCCGCCGCCGGTGCCAGGGTGGTCGCCGTCGACCGGGACGCCGAACCCCTCAAGCTCCTGGCCGACGAGCTGGATGTGGTACCGGTGGTCGCCGACCTCTCCGACCTCGCTGACGCCGAGCGCCGGCTGGAGGAGCACTGGCAGGCCGACGTGCTGGTCAACAACGCCGGCCTGCAGCACGTGGCGCCCCTGGAGGACTTCCCGCCGGAGCGGTTCGCCTACATCCAGACCGTCATGGTCGAGGCGCCGTTCCGCCTCGCCCGGCGGGTCCTGCCGCACATGTACGCGAAGGGCTGGGGCCGCGTCGTCAACATCTCCTCCGTGCACGGCCTGCGGGCCTCGCCGTTCAAGGCCGCGTACGTGACGGCCAAGCACGCCCTGGAGGGCCTGTCCAAGACCGTCGCCCTGGAAGGCGCCCCGCACGGCGTCACCAGCAACTGCATCAACCCGTCCTACGTGCGGACCCCGCTCGTCGAGGGCCAGATCGCGGCCCAGGCCGCCACCCACGGCATCGACGAGGACGAGGTGGTGGAGAAGATCATGCTCACCAGCGCGGCGATCAAGCGGCTGATCGAGCCGACGGAGGTGGCGGAGCTGGTCGCCTACCTGTGCACCGACGCGGCCTCCTTCATCACCGGCGCGTCGGTGGCGATCGACGGCGGCTGGACAGCGCACTGACCGTCACCAGCACCACCGGCACCAGCACAATGGGAGCGTGACGATGCTGGAGTACCTGGAGCTGCTCGCGCGGGAGGCCGCCGCGGTCGAGTTCGAGGGCCCGCTCGTCGCCGCGCGCAACGCCGGCCTGCCGCCGGACCGCCTCGCCGAGCTCGAACAGGCCAAGCTCGTCGCCCTGCGGGTCCGGGCGCTGCTGGAACGCCGCCGCCGCCGCGAGGAGGAGCTCTCCGGGCTGTTCGACACCGCCAGCGACCTCGCCGGCCTGCGCGACGTCGACGCCGTCCTCGCCGCCATCGTGCACCGGGCCCGAACCCTGCTCGGCGCCGACGTGGCGTACATGACGCTCAACGACGAGCAGCGCGGCGACACTTACATGCGGGTCACCGACGGCTCGATCTCGGCCAAGTTCCAGGCGCTGCGCCTGCCGATGGGCGCCGGGCTCGGTGGCCTCGTCGCGCAGACCGGCAGCCCGTACGTGACGGCCAACTACCCCGAGGACGCCCGCTTCCGGCACACCGGCGACATCGACGCGGGCGTCGGCGAGGAGGGTCTCGTCGCGATCCTGGGCGTGCCGCTGCGGCTCGGCTCGCGCATCATCGGCGTGCTGTACGCGGCGAACCGCTCCGCCCGCCCGTTCGCCCGCGAGGAGGTGTCGCTGCTGGTGTCCCTGGCCGCGAACGCCGCCGTCGCGATCGACACCGCCCGGCTGCTCGGCGAGACCCAGGCGGCCCTGGAGGAGCTGTCGGCGGCCAACGGCATGGTCCGCGCCCACAGCGACTCCGTCGAACGCGCCGCCGCCG
Organism: Dactylosporangium sp. NPDC049525; assembly: GCF_040676755.1. NCBI lineage: Bacteria > Bacillati > Actinomycetota > Actinomycetes > Micromonosporales > Micromonosporaceae > Dactylosporangium > Dactylosporangium sp. NPDC049525. Next base: position 45,134 of record NZ_JBFAPO010000003.1, read on the forward strand.
CCCACGACCGCATGACGGCCCTCGTGCTGCGCGGCGCCGGCGTCGAGGACATCGCCGAGGTGGTCACCGAGGTCCTCGGCGGCGCGCTGCTGGTCCTGGACGCCGACGGCCGGCAACAGGCCAGCGTCGGCGCCCTCGAGGCCCCCGACGCCAGCGCCATCGCCGAGGCCCTCGCCGCCTCCCGGACCGAGGGCCGCAGCGTGCGCCGCGGCCCGCTGTGGGTCGCCGCGGTCGTCGCCGGCGCCGAGAACCTGGGCGCGCTGGTGCTGCGCCCCGACCGTCCCCTGGTCGACGCCGACCAGCGCATCCTGGAGCGGGCCGCGGTCGTCACCGCCCTGCTGCAGCTCTTCCGCCGCACCGTCGCCGACGCCGAGGGCCGGGTCCGCGGCGAGCTGCTCGACGACGTCATCACCCGGCCCGTCCGCGACGCCGAGTCCCTGCGCACCCGCGCGAAACGGCTCGGCGTCGACCTGGACGCCCCGAACGTCGTCGTGGCCGTCGGCGAGGACGCCGTCGCCGCCGGCTCGGCCCGGCAGCGCGCGGTGTCGTGGGCGCAGACCTACGCGCAGGCCCGCGGTGGCCTCGCCGCCGCCCGGGACGGCCACGTGGTGCTGCTGCTGCCCGGTGAGGCGGCCGGTCCCCTGGCCCGCACGGTCGCCCGCGACCTCGGCAAGCTCCTCGGCCGGCCGGTCACCGCCGGCGCCGGCGGGCCCGCGACCGGGCCGGCCGGCATCGCCGCGGCCTACCGCGACGCGGACCGGTGCGTCATCGCCCTCGCGGCCCTCGGCCGGGGCGGCGCCGGTGCCAGCACCGCCGAGCTGGGCTTCGTCGGGCTGCTGCTCGGCTCCGCCCCGGACGGCCGGGACCGTGACGTCGAGCAGTTCCTGGGCTCCACCATCGGCCCCGTCGTCGACTACGACGTGCGCCGCGGCACCGCTCTGGTCAAGACGCTCGAGGCGTACTTCGGCGTCGGCGGCAGCCTGGCCCGCGCCGCGGAGCTGCTGCACGTCCACGTGAACACGGTGACGCAGCGCCTCGAACGCATCGGCCAGCTGCTCGGCGCCGACTGGCAGAAGCCGGAGCGGGCCCTGGAGGTCCAGCTGGCCCTGCGCCTGCATCGCCTGCGCGCCTGAACCAGGCGCAGCGATATATCGAAATTTCGGACATGTCGGTCGGCGTCAGCCGGCCGACATGTCCGAGAAAAGGCCCGAGGACAGCCGGAGGGGAACCTCAGGCGTGGGCGCCGCGCAGCACCGCGTCCACGAGGCGCTCGGCGAACTGCTCGTCGGCCACATTCGGGTTCCAGCGCAGGATGTTCTGCGCCAGGGTCGGCCCCGACAGCATGAGCAGGGTCAGCTCGATGTCGAGGTCGGCCCGCAGCTCGCCGCTAGCCATGCCGCGCCGCAGCACGGCCCGCATCACGTCCCGGCGGGGCTCGATGACGCCCTGGTAGACCCGGTGCATCTCCTCGCCCTTGGCGAGCTGGGGCAGCAGGCAGGCGGTGACCTTGCCGTAGTGGTCCATGCGCTTGGTGCGCATCCCGGAGATCAGGGTCACCAGGTCGCCGCGGACGGACTCCCCGGCAAGCTCCGGCGGCGGGCCCTTCATCGCCGTGACGGCGTCGATGAGCAGCGCCTCCTTGTTGGGCCAGCGGCGATAGATCGTCGCCTTGCCCACCCCTGCCTTCGCAGCGACCGCCTCGATCGAGATCGCGTCGGCGCTCTGACCGCTGCTGAGCAGCTCCATGACCGCGTCGATGATGGCCTCGTCCGCGCGGGCGCTGCGGGGCCGACCGGGACCCTTACGGTCCTGGTCGGCCACCACATCCACGCTCGCCGTCGTCATGGCTTCCATTGTTGCCGAGTTCTCACCTGGAAGCCACACACGGCTGGTTCGCCGGTCATCACACGTCTACCAGCTCGACGCCCTGCTCCTCGGCGACGCTCTCCGCGACCGTGGGCGCGGGGGCGGAGGCCGGGCGCTTGCCGGGCAGCCAGACGAACGCGACGGCGGCACCGAGGACCGCGAAGACCGCGGAGCCGATCGCCGAGTAGTGCATCGCGGTGATGAAGGCGTCGTTCGCGTGCTGGATCAGCGCCTGCCCGGCGGGCCCTGCGTTCGCCGCCACGCCGTACGCACCGGAGATCGACTCGTCCGCGACGTGCTTCGCGGCGGCCGGCAGGCCGGTCGTGGAGGACTCGACGCCGCTGCGGTAGTAGGAGCTGATGACGGCGCCGAGCGCGGCCACGCCCAGGGCGCCGCCGATCTGGCGGATGGTGTTGCTGACGGCCGATCCGACGCCGGCCTTCTCCCGGGGCAGCGCGGCCATGATCGCCTCTGTCGCGGGCGGCATCACGTTGGCCATGCCGACGCCCATGATGAAGAACAGCGCGCCGACGACCCAGATCGGGGTCGAGGCACCGATGAAGATCCAGCCGGCCAGGCCGGCCGCGACCATGAGCAGGCCGGTGGTGCTGACCGCCTTGGGGCCGTAGCGCTTCACCATCGCGGCGCTGCGCGGGGCGAAGACCAGCTGGCCGAGCGCGAACGGCACGAACAGCGCGCCGGAGGCCAGGGGACCGTAGCCGCGCACCAGCTGCAGGTAGAACGCGCTGGTGAACATGGCGCCCATGGCGGCGAAGAAGACCAGGCCGATCATCGCGGTGGAGGCCGAGAACTGACGGTTGGCGAAGAGCCGCACGTCCAGCGACGGGAACTCGACGCGGCGCTCGTAGAGCACGAACGCGGCGAGGACGACCACGGAGGCGACCAGCGCGCCCCACGACTTCGGCTCGCCGAAGCCGGACTCGCCGCCCTCGATGACGCCGTAGGTGAGCAGGGTCAGCCCGATGATCGACAGGATCACGCCGACGAAGTCGATGCGGCCCGGCTTCGGGTCCTTCGACTCGGGGACGAGCACGCTGACCATGATCACGCCGGCAACCACGATCGGGACGTTGATCAGGAAGACGGAACCCCACCAGAAGTGCTCGAGGAGCAGGCCACCGACGATCGGGCCGATCGCGACGCCGAGACCGACGGCGCCGGCCCAGACGCCGATCGCCTTGCCGCGCTCGCGCGGATCGAAGACGTTGGCGATGATCGACAGGGTCGACGGCATGACCGCCGCGGCGCCGAGACCCATCAGGGCGCGGGCCCAGATCAGCTGGCCGGGGGTCTCGGAGTAGGCCGAGACGAGCGACGCGATGCCGAACAGCGCCAGGCCGACGGTCAGCGAGATCCGCCGGCCGAGCCGGTCGGCGAGGATGCCGGCGGTGAAGAGCAGGCCGGCGAAGACCAGGGTGTAGGAGTTGATCGCCCATTCGAGCTCGCTCTGGGTCGCGCCCAGGCCGTGCTTCGGATCGGCGATCGTGCGCATCGCGACGTTGAGGACGGTGTTGTCCAGCACGACGACGAGCAGGCTGATGACGAGCACGCCGAGGATGGCCCAGCGTCGAGGATGTCCGGTGTTGGGTGGAGCGGTGGTGGCGTCCATGTGTCCATGCCCCCAGTGAGCGAACGCGATACGATACGGAACAGTTCCGTATCCTCGACCAACGTAAGGGAAGGCCAAGCGATACGGAACCGTCTCGTATCAGAATGTGCCCGTGATCACAGACGCTTGCGGAGCAGCCACAGCGCCGAGCCCCACAGCCCGCGCCGGAAGAGCAGCACGACGAGCACGAAGATCCCGCCGGTGACGAGGCCGATGAGGGTGAAGCCGGCCTGCGACAGCTGGTCCTCCAGGTTGACCACCAGCGCCGCGCCGACCACCCCGCCCCACAGGGTGCCGATGCCGCCGAGCACGACGAGCACCACGCCCTTGCCCGACGTCGTCCAGTGCACGACGTCCAGGGACACGAACCCGTGCGCGACGGCGAACAGCCCGCCGCCGAGCCCGGCGACGAACGCCGACAGGACGAAGACCAGGAGTTTGTACCGGTGTGCCGGGTAGCCCAGCGCGCGGGCTCGGGCGGGGTTGTCCCGGATCGCGACGAGCACCCGCCCGAAGGGTGAGTGCACGATCCGCCACGCGAGCAGCATCCCGAGCGCGGCGAGGGGCAGCGCCGCGTAGTAGAAGTAGTACGGGTCGGACAGGTCGAGCCCGAACAGCTCCCGCGGCACGCTCTGCAGCCCGTTCTCGCCGCCGGTCACCGACGACCACTCGTTGGCCACGAAGTACACCAGCTGCGCGAAGGCCAGGGTCACCATCGCGAAGTAGATCCCGGAGCGTTTGACCGCGAGGTAGCCGATCGGCACCGCGAGTCCCGCCGCGGCGAGCGCGCCGCCGAGCACGGCGACCGGGAAGGGCACGCCCAGGTGCGCGGCGATGAGCCCGGCGGTGTAGGCCGAGGTGCCCCAGAACGCGGCGTGCCCGAAGGACAGCAGCCCGCCGTAGCCGAGCAGCAGGTCGATGGCGACGGCGAACAGGGCCCAGCACAGCATGTCGACGGCGACCGCCGGGTAGAGCCCGTTGGGCAGCCACAGCGCCACGACGGCGCCGGCCACGACCAGGGTCCAACCGGCCCAGCGAGGCGTCCTGACCCGTTGCAACAACAACGACGTCATGCCGGGGTCTCCTCCCGTCCGAACAGCCCGGCCGGGCGGAACAGCAGCACGAGGGCCATGACCAGGAAGATGAGGGTCTGTGCGAGCAGCGCCGGGCCGTAGGCCTCGCTCCACGCCTGCAGCAGGCCGATGCCGAAGCCCGCGGCGACCGAGCCGAAGACCGAGCCGAGCCCGCCGATGACGACGACGGCGAAGACGCCGATGATGAGGTCGGCGCCCATGAGCGGGTTCACCGCCCGCATCGGCGCGGCGAGGACCCCGGCGAGCGCGGCGAGGGCCACCCCGAAGCCGAACACGGGCGCGATCCACCGCCCGACGTCGATGCCGAGGGCCCGGGTGAGCTCGGGGCGTTCGGTGGCCGCCCGCACGACCGTGCCGACCCGGGTGCGGGTCAGTAGCCACCACACGCCCGCGCACAGCAGCACGGCGACGCCGAAGACGAAGACGCGGTACGCCGGGAAGTCGAACAGCCCGAGGTCGACGGTGCCGCGCAGCCCGGGCGGCGCGCCGTAGGGGTTGGACTGCGAGCCGTAGCGCGACTTCACCACGTCCTGCAGCATCAGCGTGAGCCCGAAGGTGAGCAGGAAGTTGTACAGCGGATCCAATGTGGACAGCCGGCGGATCAGCGTGCGTTCCAGCAGGATGCCGAGCAGGCCGAGCACCACGGGCACGACGAGCAGCGCCCACCAGAAGGAGATCCCGGCCTCGGCGAGCAGCACGTAGGCGCCGAACGCGCCGAGCATGTAGAACGCGCCGTGGGCGAAGTTGACCACCCGCAGCATGCCGAAGATGACGGCCAGGCCGAGGGCGAGCAACGCGTAGAAGCTGCCCCCGACCAGTCCGTTGAACGTGTGGGTGAGGAAACCCATCGGACTACAGCTTGCAGTCTGCCGACGGGGCGCGGAACGCCTCCTGGGCCGGGATGGTCTTCACGATCTGCTCGTAGTCCCAGGGTTCCTTGACCTCGCTGCCCGGCTTCACCTTGGCGAGGTAGGCGTCGTGCAGCACCCGGTGGTCGGCGGCCCGGAACTCGCCGTTGCGGAGGAAGAAGTCGTTGACCTTCTTGCCTTCCAGCTGCTTGACGACGGCGTCGGCGTCGTCGGTGCCGGCCGCCTGCACCGCCTCCAGGTACTGGGTCGCGGCGGAGTAGTTCGCGGCGTGCGCGAACGTGGGCCGCTGCCCGCCGGCGCGGGCGGAGAACTTGTCGGCCCAGGCACGGTTCTCGGCGTCGAAGTTCCAGTACCACGCGTCGGTGAACGTGGTGCCCGCGAGGGCGTCCGGGGTCAGGGAGTGGATGTCGGTGAGGAACATCAGGCCGACGGCGAGCCCGACGCCCTTGTCCCGCAGCTTGAACTCGTTGTACTGCTTGACCAGGTTCACCAGGTCGGCGCCGGCCTGCATGGTGCCCAGCACGTCGGGCTTCGGGTTCAGCGTCGGCGCCTTGAGCAGGAACGTGGAGAAGTTGTCGTTCGGGAACGGGGTCGGGTCGCTGGCCACGACGGCGCCGCCGCCCTTGGCGATCGCGGCCTTGAACGACTTCTCCATGTCCTGGCCGAACGCGTAGTCGGGGTAGACGATGTACCAGTTCTTCGCGCCGGCCTGGGTGGTCGCGGTGCCGGTGCCGTTGGCGAGCATCGCGGTGTCGTAGGCGTAGTGGAACGTGTACTTGTTGCAGGACTTGCCGGTCAGGTCGGTGGTGGCGCCGGAGATGTTGAAGTAGAGCTTCTTCTGGGCCTTGGCAACGTCGGCGACCTTCAGTGCGGCCGAGGACGTGGGCACGTCGAGGATCGCGTCGACGCCGAGCCGGTCGTACATCTCCGCGGCGCGGGTGTTCGCCACGTCGGGCTTGTTCTGGTGGTCGGCGGTCTCCACCGTGATGTTCTTGGTGACGGCCTTGTCGCCGTACTTGGCCTTGAAGTCCTCGATCGCCATCTTCACGGCCTCGACAGAGTTCTTGCCCGACAGCTGTGCGTACACGCCGGACTGGTCGTTGAGGACGCCGAGCACGATCTTGTCGCCGGTGAGTTTCGAGTCCCCGCCGGAGCGGGGGCCACCGCCGCCGCAGCCGGACAGGGCAACGCAGAGCACGGCACCGGCCGCGAGTGTCTTTTTCACGAAATATCCCCTAGATGCCGAGGTGGGCGAGGAGTTCGGCCTCGCGTGAGCGGATGTCGGTGTTGTCGAACTCGCCGACGACGCGTCCCTCGGCGAGGAGGTAGTGGCGGTCGGCGACGGTGGTGGCGAAGTGGATGTTCTGCTCGACGAGCAGGACGGTGACGCCGTGGTCCTTGGCCCGCCGCAGGATCTCGCCGACCTGCTGGACCAGCAGCGGGGAGAGCCCTTCGGTGGGTTCGTCGCAGAGCAGGACGGTCGCGCCCATCCGCAGCACCCGGGCGAGGGCGAGCATCTGCTGCTCGCCGCCGGAGAGCTTGGTGGCGGGACTGGCGCGGCGGGTGTACAGCGCCGGGAACGCCTCGTGGACCTGCTCCAGGCTCCACGGGGCGGGGCCGACCACCGGGGGCAGGGTGAGGTGTTCGGCGACGGTCAGGGTGGCGTAGGCGCCGCGGTCGTCGGGCACCCAGCCGAGGCCGCGCCGGGCCCGCTGGTGGACCTTGCGGGCCGTGAGGTCCTCCCCGGCGAGGTGTACGGCACCCGACTGGCCGGTGTGCAGCCCCATGACGCACCGCAGCAGGGTGGTCTTGCCGGCGCCGTTGCGCCCGCTGAGCGTGACCACCTCGCCGCGCTCGACGTGCAGGTCGACGTCGCTGAGCACGCGGGCCTCGCCGTGCCAGGCCGACAGCTTCTCAATGCGCAGCATCCGCACTCCCCAGGTACGCCTCGATGACCCGCGGGTCGGCGCGGACCTCCTCGTAGGGGCCCTCGACGAGGACCTTCCCGGCCTGCAGCACGGTGACGGTGTCGGCCAGCCGCCCGACGACGCGCATGTTGTGCTCGACCAGCACCACGGTGCGGCCGTCGCGGACGGCGGCGATGAGCTCCACGGTGCGGTCGACGTCCTCGAGGCCCATGCCGGCGGTTGGTTCGTCCAGCAGCAGCACCTTCGGATCCAGCGCCAGGGCGATCGCCAGTTCCAGGGCCCGTTTCCGCCCGTACGCGAGGCTGCCGGCAAGGGTCTCCCCCGCGTCGCCGAGGCCGACGAGGTCGAGCAGCTCACCGGCGCGGGCCGAGAACCGTTCGAGGAGCCGGTGGCTGCGCCAGAACCGCCAGCCGAGCCCGGTCGCGCTCTGCAGGGCCAGTTCGACGTGGGTCCGTGCGGTCTGCTGCGGGAAGAGGCTGGTGATCTGGAAGGACCGGGCGACGCCGAGCCGGGCGACCCGCTCCGGCGGCAGCCCGGTGATGTCGCGGCCGCCGAGCTCGATCCGCCCGGCGGTCGGCGCGAGAAATCCGGTGAGCAGGTTGAACAGCGTCGTCTTCCCGGCGCCGTTGGGTCCGACGAGCGCGTGCACGCTGCCCGCGGCGACGGTCAGGTCGACCTGGTCGACGGCGCGGAAGCCGCGGAAGTCACGGGTGAGGCCGCGTGCGGTCAATGCGGCTGGACCGTCCAATGGGGACACACCTCCTCCTGGCGGTGGGCGGGCGGCGGGCACATGTGGCCCGCCGTTGCGGCGAACGCTATGACCGGCGCCACACCCAGGCCATGGAGGCGATCCATACATTTACCGGTGTCCCCGTGTGCCCGCCCACCACACAAAAAAGACGCCGATCGATTCGATCTGCATCGAACCGATCGGCGCCTGACGAGCAGGTGGATCCCGTCAGCGGCGGTCGGGGATCCACCTGGCGAGGGGGCCCAGCCGGGTGCGCAGGCCGGCCAGGCCGCCGGGGAAGAAGTACACCGCGAGGATGAACAGGGTCCCCAGCACGAACAGCGGCTGCGACAGCGGGCCGCTCAGCACGCCCGGCAGGCTGTCCACGGCGTCGGAGTGGCCGAAGGACACCAGGCGGTAGTCCAGGTAGGTGAAGAGCATCCCGCCGATGAGCGGCCCCCAGCGGGTGCCGGGGCCGCCGAGGACCACCATGACCAGCAGCGTCAGCGTCTGGTCGGAGGCCGCCACGTGCGGGGTGGCGCCGCCGATCAGCAGCGCGTACATGGCGCCCGCCAGGCCGGCCAGGCCGCCGGCGACGGTGAACGCGAACAGCTTGTAGCGGTACGGGTTGAGGCCGAGGACCCCGACGCGGCGTTCGTCGTCGCGGACCGCGGCGAGGACCCGGCCGGCGGGCGCGTCGGCGATCGCGTGCACGATCAGGACGGTGACGACGGCGACGCCGACGGCGAGCCAGTACAGGTTGACGGTGTTGGTGACGCCGACCAGCGCGTCCGGCACGTGCGTGGTGTCCATCGGCAGCCCTTCCTCGCCGCCGGTGACGCCGCCCGGGTCGCGGCCGATGGTGATCGCGCCGACCTGGGCGAAGGCGAGGGTGACCATGGCGAACGCGATGCCGTTGGTCCGCAGCGCGACCGCGCCGAGCGCCGCCGCGATCGTGGCGGTGCCGAGGATCGCCAGGACGACGGCCTGCCACAGCGGGAAGCCGGCCTTGGTGACGAGGACGTCGGTGCCGTAGACGCCGGCGGCGAAGTAGAGCGCGTGGCCGAAGGACAGCAGGCCGGTGCGCCCGAACAGCAGGTCGTAGCCGGTGGCGAGGGCGCCGAACACCAGGCAGAGCGCGAGCAGCTGCAGGGTGCCGGGCTTGTTGACCGCCGCGTCGAACACGCCCGGGATGGAGATCGACCAGTACGGCAGCGCGATGAGCACGACCAGGAAGAGCAGCGGGCCGAAGCGGGCCGGGTGCGGCCGGCGCCGCGGCCGCGTCTTCGGATCGCGAGGGGTCACCGCGGTGTCCGTCATCATGAGGTGGCGACCTTTCCGGTGATGCCCTGCGGGCGGACGAGCAGCACGATCGCGAGCAGCGCGACCACGCAGATGTCGCCGAGTCCCGGGGAGGTGTAGTTGACGAACTGCTGCAGCAGCCCGACGGCGACGGCGGCGTAGGCGGCGCCGACGACGGAGCCCATGCCGCCGATGACGACGACGATGAACCCGAAGATGAGCAGCGAGCTGCCGCCGGTCGGGGAGATCGAGCCGGCGTAGATCCCGCCGAGCGCCCCGGCGAGGGCGGCGGCGGCGCCACCGATCGCGAAGACGAGCGTGAACGCCCGCCGCACGTCGATGCCGAGCGCGGTGACCATCGACCGGTCCTCGACGCCGGCCCGGATGACCAGGCCGATGCGGGTGTACTTGAGGAACGCGAGGAGGCCGCCGAGCACGATCACCGCGGCGCCGATGAGCAGGAACCGGTCGTTGGGGACGCGGGCGCCGGCGACCTCGGTGAGCTCCTGCGTCCACTGCGGCCGCGGGTAGGTCCGCGGGTCGGCGCCCCAGGACGCCTGCAGCAGCGCCACCCCGGCCAGGGACAGCCCGACGGTGACGAGCACCTGTTCGATGGTGCGCGAGTACAGCGGCCGGATGAGGACGAGTTCGACGAGCGCGGCCACGACGGTGCCGCAGACGACGCCGAAGCCGACGGCGAGGACGAAGCCCCAGCCGGACGCCCCGGCGCCGGGCAGGTTCCCGGAGGCCCACCAGGTGCCGTACGCGCCGACGGACAGGAACAACCCGTGCGCGAAGTTCAGCACGTCGGCGAGCCCGAAGACGAGTGCGAGGCCGGACGCGACGAGGAAGTAGAGCGCGGCGAGGCCGAGCCCGGTCAGCGTCAGCAGCACGAACGTGCTCATGCCGCCACCTCCGCTTCGCTCCGGCGTCGGCCTGAGCCAAAACTGAGCCCCTGATTCGCGGCTCCTCCGCTACGCTCCGGCCCGCTCATGCGTGGTCCCCCTTGCCGACGCCGAGCAGCGCCTTCGTCTTCTCGGTGTAATCGAGCAGGTCGCTCGCGCCGCCGGTGTAGGCGACCCGGCCGTTGGCGATCACGACGGCGTGGCGGGCCATGCGCCGCACGACCGCCAGGTTCTGCTCGACGAGCAGCATCGGCACGACCGCGGCGACGGCCTCCAGCGCGGCGGCGACCTCGGTGACGACCTTCGGGGCGAGGCCCTTCGTCGGCTCGTCGATGAGCAGCAGCCGGTTCGGGTTGAGCAGGACCCGGCCGATCGCCAGCATCTGCTGCTGGCCGCCGGACAGGGTGCCGGCCCGCTGCCGGGCCCGCTTGCGCAGCTCCGGGAACAGCCCGTGCACGGTGTCGTAGTCGGGGGTGCTGCCGGCGCGCTCCGCGAGCCGGAGGTTCTCCGCGACGGTGAGCCCGGCGAAGACGCCACGGTCCTCGGGCACGTAGCCGAGGCCGTCCCGGACCAGGCGGAACGTCGGCTGCCGCAGGATGCTCCCGCCGGCGTAGCCGACCCGGCCGGTGATCTCGGCCGCGCGCGGCATCAGGCCGAGGACGGCCTTGAGGGTGGTGGTCTTGCCGACGCCGTTGCGGCCGAGCAGCGCGGTGACGCCCTGCGGCTGCACGCTGAACGTGACGCCCTGCAGGATGTGCGACCCGCCCACCTTCACCGACAGATCCGAGATGTCCAGAATCGGGCTCACAGCGTCACCTCCGCTTCGCTCCGGCGCCGCCGCGAGCCAACCTGCGCCCCTGGTTCGCGGCCCGAGCCGCTCCGCTGGCCGCTCACAGCTTCTCCCCCAGGTACGCCTCCTGGACGGTCCGGTCGGCCATGACGACCTCCGGGGTGTCGCAGATGAGCAGCGCCCCGTGGTGCATGACCGCGACCCGGTCCGCCAGGTCCAGGACCACGTCCATGTGGTGCTCCACCATGAGCACGCTGCGCCGCTCGTCGCGGGTCAGCGTCTTGATCAGCGCGACCAGGCCGGGCACGTCCTCGGCGCTGACGCCGGCCATCGGCTCGTCCAGCAGCAGCACCCTGGGCTCGCCGGCCAGCAGCAGCGCGATCTCCAGCTTCCGCTTCTCGCCGTGGGCGAGGGTCCCGGCCAGGGTGCCGGCCCGGTGGTCGAGGCCGACCCGCCACAGCACCCGGTCCGCGCGCTCGGCGATGTCCTTGTCCGAACGGGGCAGCGGGAACGGGCGGATCGAGCCGCCGCGGCGGGCCTGGACGGCGAGACGCACGTTCGCGGCGACGGTCAGCGACCCGAACACCGACGAGGACTGGAAGGTGCGGCCGAGGCCGCGGCGGGCCCGGCGGTGCGGCGCGAGCCGGGTGACGTCGTGCCCGGCGAGGGTGACCGTGCCGTCCGTCGGCCGGCGCAGCCCGGAGATCAGGTTGAACAGTGACGTCTTGCCGGCGCCGTTGGGGCCGATCACGGCGAGGAACTCACCCTCGGCCAGGTCGAGCGACACGTGGTCGACGATCGCGACCTCGCCGATCTTCCAGGTCAGCCGCCTGGTGGACAGCAGGCCGGTGGCCGGGGCGTCAAGCACCCCGGCCGCAAGCTCTGACGTTCGTGCGTTGCTTCGGGGGAACAACCCTCAGCCCTTCATCTGGACGACCGGCGGGGCCGCGTCGGCCGGGTCGATCGCCTTGACGAGCTCCGGCTTCAGCTCGGCGCCGGTGCCCGAGAACTTGCCCTGGAACATCGGCTGGAGCAGGGCGTGGTCCTCCTTGCGGACGGTCAGCTTGCCCTTGACGCCGTCGAAGCTCCAGCCTTCCAGCGCGGTGACCATCTTGTCGACGTCGTCGCCGCCCTCGCCGGCCGCCCGCACGATCATCTGCGCGGCGGTGAAGCCGTCCGGGTGGAACAGGTCGACCTTGCCGCCCTCGACGCCCTTGCGCAGCGCGGTGGTGGCCTCGTTGTCGCTGGCGCCGTCGAAGTAGTGCGCGAGCAGCGACAGCTTGCCGCCGGCCGCGCCGAACGTCGCCCACGACGCCCGCTGGTCGATGCCGGTGACGACCATCGTCGAGCCGAGCACGCCCTGCTGGTCGAGGGCCTGCCACATGGCCGGGGCGGTGGTGCCGGCCCAGGCCACGAAGATCATGTCGGCCTTGGCGTTCTTGGCCTGCGCGGCGAAGCCGGTGAACTCGGTGGCGTTGGCCGGCACGAACAGGTTGTCGACCGTGGCGCCGGCGCCGCCGATGACGGCCTTCACCGCGTCGGCGTTGGACTTGCCGAAGCTGCCCTCCTGGGTGAACACGAGGACCTTCTTGCCCGTGGGTGAGGGCAGGTAGGACTTGGCCGCGAGGACGTCCTGGTAGGACTGACGGCCGGAGCGGAAGGTGTACTTGTTGACGCCGGTGACCGCGTCGGACGCCGCCGGACCGGAGACGAACAGCACCTTGTTCTGCGCGGCGAGGGGCGCGACCTGCCCGGCGACGGCCGAGCCGGTGCTCCCGGCGATGATCTTGTAGCCCTGCCCGATGAGATCCTTGGCGGCGGAGACGGCCTTGGCCGGGTCGCCGGCGTCGTCGACCTCCTTGACCTCGACGGGCCGGTTGCCGACCTTGCCGGTGCCCTTCGTGGCGAAGGAGAGGCCCGCCTTCCAACCCTCGATGTACTGCTTGCCGTAGCCGGCCAGGGCACCCGTCTGCGAGTACACCAGGCCGACCTTGATCGGGGTGCTGTCCCCGGCCGGCTCCTGCGCGGCCTCCTGGGGACTGCTGCAGGCGGACGTGAACGCCGCCGCCATGCTCAAGCCGACCGCCGCGAACAGTAGCCGCCGCGGCGCACTCGTCTGCCGAATCACGCTTCCTCCGTATAAGCCCTGTGTGAACGCCTTGTTAAGGCCAGCGCCTGCTGGCGGTGTTCGCACACGCTAGGAGTGGCGTCGGGCACTGAGCTATGTGGGCGGGCCACACAAGTCCGGCGGGTTGCCCGGTCGGACGCCCTACGAGAGCGCCACGAGGTCGAGGAACGCCCCCAGCGTCGGCAGAAACGCGGGTGAGTGCTCACCCTCGGCGACGAAGAGCATGTGGCCGGCGCCCGGCAGGACCGCGACGGCGTTGCGCCCGCGGTGCAGCCCCGACAGCCGTTCGGCGAGCACCGCGACGCTGCGCTCGACCGGCACCTTCTCGTCGGCGGCGCCGTAGAGCGCCAGGATCGGGCAGCGCAGGTGCGGGATCACCGCCGCGGGATCGAAGGCCAGGGTCCTGGCGAAGAACGCGAGGGTCTCCACGGTGTCGTACGGCGCGGCGGCGACCACGTCGTACCAGACCCGGCCGGCGTGCCCGGCCTGCGCGGCGAGGACGTCCGCGGGCGGGTCGCCGACGGCGAGGCGGGCGGCGCGCTCGTCGACCCAGCGCATCGCCTCGTCGACGACGGCGGGTGGGTGGCCGGCCCGGCGCAGGGACCGTTCGGTGGAGACCCGTTCCTGTTCGGCGATGCCGACCGCGGGCCCGGACACGGTGACCACGAAGTCGACCGCTTGGGGCTGGCTGGCGGCGGCGAGCAGGGAGACCCAGCCGCCCTGGCTGTAGCCGATCAGGCCGACCCGCTCGACGCCCGTGCCGGCGCGCAGGGCGGCGACGGCGGCGAGGGCCTCGGCGGCCCGGTCCGCGAACGACTGGGCCCGCCAGTCGCCGGGGGACCCGCCGCAGCCGGGCTTGTCGTGGCGCAGGGTGGCGATGCCCCGGCCGGCGAGCCACTGCGGGATGCCGATCCACTCGTGCCGGGTCGCGGGCCCGGAGCCGTCGATCAGCACGAGCCCGGCCCGTGGAGATTCCGCGGACGTGATGATCGCTCTCAGGTCGCCGACCGTGGTGTCCCGTTCTTGAACAGGCATTGGCCCTCCCCATGCTGAACGTAACAGCATGGGGAGGGCCATCGACCACGGCCTACGGCTTCTTTGCCGCCGGCACCGACTGGTAGGACTTGAGCAGGTCCATCTTGGGCTGGTCGATCGTCTTCCAGTCGTCCTTCAGGACCCCGCCGGTGTCGCCGGAGTTGGGGTTCCAGGACCAGTACGTGTAGCTGAGCCCGTTGTCCTTCAGGTACGCGATCAGGTGCCGCTGCCAGATGCCTTCGAGGTCCTTGCCGCCCTTGGCGTCGGTCTCCGCGACGGAACGGCCGCCGAACTCACCCATCAGCACCGGCGCGACGTTGTTCTTGACGAGGTAGCCGAACTGCTTGTCCCACAGCGCCGGCATGTTCGCCGGGAACGCCGGGTCGGTGAACCACTGCTGCGACCACACCTTGGGGCTGTAGTCGTGCGCGGAGTAGACCAGCTTCGTGGGGTCCTTCAGCCGGACCGGGTACTTGGCCGCGCCCTGCAGGTTGCCGCCCCACCAGTACCCGTTGCCGTCGTAGGACTCGATGCCCTCCACGACGATGAGCCAGTTCGGGTTCTCCTTGAGGATGGCGTTGCCGGCCCGCTCGGCGGCGGCCCGCCAGTCGGTCTTGTCGCCGCCGGTGCCCCAGGTGGCCTCGCCGTGCGGCTCGTTGTGCAGGTCGGCGCCGACGACGAGGGGGTTGTCGCGGTACTGCTTCGCGAGCTTCGTCCAGTCGGAGATCCAGCGGTCCTCGCTGATCTTGTCGGTGTACCAGAGGTTGCTCTGGCCCTGCGAGGTCGGCCGGTGCCGGTCGAGGATCACCATCATGCCGCGCTTGGTGATGCCCTCGACGACCTTGTCCATGACCTGCGCGCCGTTGAGGCCCTGCAAGGTGGGGTTGAGATGGTAGTCGAGGCCGTTGGGCTTGGACGCGGCGTCGAAGAGCTCGTTGCTGAACGGCAGGCGCACGGAGTTGAACCCCTGCGCGGCCATCTGGTCAAGCATGTCGTCCAGGGAGCGGGACCACAGTCCGTGCGGGGCGAACGTGTTGGTCTCCAGGCCGAACCAGTTGACGCCGGTGAAGGTGACGGTCTTGCCGGCGGCGTCGACGATCCGGTTGCCAGCGGTGTGCAGCGGCAGTTTCAACTGCCGCCCGGCGGCCTGCGGGGCGGTTTTGTCAGCGGACTTGTTCATGGCGGTACAACCGGCGGTGACGGCGGCGGCAAGCGCCAGGGTGGCACTGAGCCACACGAGACGGGAACGCTTCAACTTGACCTGTCCTCACGTACGACGACGTCGGGCAGGTCAAAACCTTACGGATACGGAAATTTCAGGGCAGCGTACGAATGTCCGAAATGCTCATGGTGCAACGGTAGGAGCACCCCAGTCCGCGGCCCGTACCACCGCCTCCAACTTCGATCGGGCGCCCATCTTCGACAACAGGTGCCGAACGTGGCTGCGGACCGTGGTGTAGCTGATGTTCAGCTCCCGGGCGATGTCACGGTTGTCCATGCCCGACGTCATCAGGCTGAGGATCTGCCGCTCCCGCGGGGTGAGGCTGTCCAGGCGCCGGGCGTGCTCCGCGGAGCGGTGCGACCGTTCCCGGCGCCGGGCCAGGAGCTTCGCCAGCTGGCGGGCCGGCACCAGGATCTCCCCGTCGATCGCCCGGCGGACCGCGTCGGCGACGTCCGACCCGGCGGCGCTCTTCACCAGGTAGCCGGCGGCCCCGGCCTCCAGGGCGGCGAGGACCACCTCGTCGCTGTTGTCGGCGCTGAGGAACACGATGGCCACGTCCGGCAGGTGCAGCCGCAGTGCGGCGACCGCCTCGGGGCCGGTGCCGTCGGGCAGCCAGTAGTCGCACAGCACCACGTCGATCCGCTCGACGTCGGCGAGGTGCTCGACCTCCCCGACGCCGCCGGCGATCGCGACGACCCGCAGCTCGTCGTGCTCGTTGAGCAGCGCGGCAAGGCCCTCGGCGACCACCTGGTGGTCCTCGACGATCAGCACGCGGTAGCGCATCAGGCGGCTCCTTTGGATTGCAGGTCGGCGCCGCGCGGCACCCAGAACGTGACGGTGGTGCCACTGCTGGGACTACCCCGGGGCACGCTGCTGATGCGGAACCAACCCCCCGCAAGTGCCGCCCGCTCCCGCATGAGGACGAGGCCGAGGTGCCCGGCCGGGGTCTCGAAGTCGGTGTCGGCGTGTTCGGTGCCGACCCCGTCGTCGACGACCCGGACCAGGTAGCCGTCGTCCTGCTCGCCGAGGATTACGGTGCACTGGTCGGCGTCGGCGTGCTTGGCGACGTTGGCGACGGCCTCCTGCAGCATCCGGAAGAGCAGCAGCCGGGTGGGCAGCGCCGGCTCGTCGCGCAGTCGGTTCTCCAAATGTACGACCAACGAATGGTCCTCGGCGAGCCCGTCGAGCAGGTCCCGGGTGGCCGGGGCGAGGCCCTCGCTGGACAGTTTCGGCGGCCGGAAGTCGAAGATCAGCCGGCGGAGCCGGTCGGCCGCGAGGGCCAGACTGTCCTCCAGCTTGCCGAGCAGCTCCAGGTCGCGGGGCTCGCGCAGCCGGCGGCGCAGGTGCTGCAGCCGCAGCATCGCCGCGGTGATCACCTGCAGGCTGTCGTCGTGCACGCCGGCGGCGATGCGGGCCCGTTCCCGTTCCTGGTTGAGGATCACGTCGCCGAGCGCCTGCCCCTGCGCCTCGCCCGCCTGCTGCACCCGGGCGAGGCGGTGCTCCAGGCTGGCCCGGGACAGCCCGCCGGACCCCTGGTCGTCGACGGCGAGCACGACAAGGCCGCTCGGGTCGCCCGGCAGGGTCCGCAGCCGCACGTCGACGGGCAGTTCGGCGCCGTCGGGCCGCCGGATCGCGGACGTGGTGTACACCGGCTCGGCCCCGGCCGGCGTCCCAGCGGCGGTCACAGCAGCGGTCTCAGCAGCGGTTTCAGTGGTGAGGGCGGTCCGCGGGTCGGCGACGAACAGCTCCTCGACCCGGCGGCCGACGAGGTCGGCGGTCGCCCGGTCGAAGAGCGTCTCGGCGGCGCTGCTGGCAAGCCGGACCACCCCGGCGGCGTCGAGCACGACCAACGCCTCCGGGGCGGCCCGAAATGCCTGCCAGTACACCGGGGTTACTTCTCCAGATCCTTCGGCAGGACGTACGGCGTCGGCGTCGGGATGTCGACCGGGCCGCCGGAACTGTCGACCTTGAAGTTGACCGTCGCGACCGCGCCGCTGAGCTGCCCCCGCAGCTCGAAGATGACGCTGTTCTCGGTGTTGCCCGGGATGGTGTACTGGCCGACCGCGCGGGCCGTGCCGGCCTTGTTCACCCGGAACGCCGACACCAGGTCACCCTTGGCGCCCTTGGACGTCTTGGCGTACACGTGCACGGCCTCGTTCGGCGCGAACTGGGTCGCGTAGAAGTTGACCACCGTGCCGGGCAGGCCGCCGTAGGCGTTGGTGCGGGCCTGCGGCGTGTAGGGCAGGATCGTGAACCCGGTCGAGGTCGCGGCGCGGCTCTGCTCGCCGATGAACACCAGCGACTGGGCCCCCTTCAGCTGGTAGGGCATCGTCAGCCCGGCGCCCTTGAAGCCGCCGGCACCGTCGGTCGTCACCGCCATGACCGGCTGCCCGCCGGCCGAGTTCAGCCGCACCAGGACCCGCTCCCCCGGCGCGAACCCGGCGCCGGAGAAGGTGATCGACTGGGTCGCCTTCACCGCGTACGGCGCGAGCTTGATCGACGGGTACAGCCGCAGCACCTGGAACGGGGCACTCGCCGCCGCGCCACTCGTCTTGCCCACAACCACCAGACTGGTCGTCCCGACCGCCGTCACCCCAACTTTGATCGGCGTCTTACCCACAGAGCCATCCTCATCGGCCTTGAGGGTGAGGGCCGGGTCACCATTGATGCGCCCCCAGTACACCGCCAGGTTCTCCCCCGGCGAGAACCCCTTCACCGTCAGGTTGATGACGTCGCCGGGTTTGCCGACGATGGCGGACAGCGTCGCCTGCCCGGCGCCCTGCGCGACCGCCGCCTCGGCCTTGGCGACCTTGTCGCTGCCGCGGGCCTGGGCCGTCACCTCCAGCACCGGCGTGGTCATCTTGGTGGGGAACGGGAAGTTGACCGTGAAGATGCCGTACTTGCCGGCCTTCGCGGTGCCCACCTGGACCGGCTTCGCCGTGGCGCCCTTGGACGGCTTCGTCTTGCCGGACGGCTGCGCGGCGGTGGCGGGCGACCCCAGGTACACCTCGATGACGGACCCCTGGTCGAAGCCGGATCCGTTGACGGTGACGGTGCCGCCGAGGCGCACCAGGCCCGGGTTCAGCGTGATCATCGGCTCGCCGCCGCCGGGCACCATGACACCGTTCAGGTCGACGGTCGGCGCCTTCGGCGCCTTGGTCACCGGCGTGGTCGGCGTGTCGTCGCCGCCACCGCCGAACGACGGCAGCCCCGGCGCCTCGATGCCGAGCGCCGGCAGCACCGAACGCCCGACGCTGAACAGCAGGAACACGGCGACGGCGGCGACGAGCAGCCGGCGGCCGGAGATCTTCGGGCGTGACAGCCGCTTCCGGGACCGGCGTTTGCCGGACACGCGGTTGCCGGTCGTGCCCGTGGGTGCCCGGCGCTTCGCCGGTGCAATGCGGCGCTTCAGGGTCTGCATCGTCACTCCAGCTCGCTCACGAGGTTGCACCGATCTTGATGATCTGCAGTGAGACGTCGCCGCGGGTCGCCTGCCACACGGGTGTCCCGTGCTGGTCGATCGCCTCGATGATCCAGGTCTCGCCACCGCGCTCGAGGGCGTCGCGCATCTTGTTCGACATCACGACGTAGTCGACGTTCTCCCAGCTGGAGGCGAACACCTTGTCCCGCACGTCCGGGTCCGACGTGGCCTTGTAGTGCGGGTGCGCGTACTTGTACGGCGGGTCGTTGTCGTGCAGCGCGACCCAGATGTCGTCGTCGATGATGAGCCTCGCGTCGGGCGGCACGTTCGCCTTGATCCAGGCGACCTGCTGCTCCTGCAGGCGGGTCAGCGGCAGCCGGTAGGCGTCGCTGAACTCCAGCTCACCCTTGGTGTTGTACTTGATCATGAAGCCGCCCGGCATGACCACGACCGGCACCAGCAGGCAGGCCACCAGGACCGCCGCACCGGCCGGCTTCGTGCGCCGGGTGAGCCAGCCGAAGAACATCCCGAGGTTCAGCGCGAACAGCGGGACCATCGGCGCGATGTAGAAGTCGAGCAGGGCGCTACGGGTGAGGTAGAAGCCGTACCCGACGGCCATCAGCGAGCAGGCCAGCAGCGGCCCGCGCAGCCGCTTGTTGCGCCGCCCCGTGAACAGCCCGAGCAGCGCCGCGGCGGTGCCGGCCATGAGCAGGTAGCGGTCCTTGAACAGCCAGCTGTCCTGCAGCAGGGTGGTGAACGACAGGCCGTTGCTGCTGTTGGAGTTGCGGTGCAGCTGCCACCACACGGTGTAGAGCAGCGACACGTGGTCGCCGGGGGTGGCCGCGGCGAGGTTGAAGTTGAAGCCCTGCGGGAACAGCTCGTTCTTGATCTGCGCGAAGAGCAGGTAGCCGACGACCGGGGCGAGGGCGGCGAACCACCAGAACGACACCCCGAAGCGCCGGTTCGGCTGCTGTTTGATCGCGCGGTGCAGCAGGTACGCGCAGCCGGGCAGGATGAACAGCGCGTTCTCCTTCGTCACCAGCGCCAGGCCGAAGCACAGCCCGGCGCCCATCACGGTGACGATCCGGCCGTCCTTGCGGGACAGCAGGAACAGGCCCAGCAGGATCCACAGCATCATCAGGTTGTCGAGCAGGACCTGGCGCTGGTAGTACACGCCGAGCGGGGACACGTTGAACACGAACACCGCGAGGAACGCGCCGGCCTTGCTGCCGGTGAAGCGCCGGACGATCTCGTACAGCAGGAACACCGAGACCAGGTGCACGATCAGCATCAGCACGCGCCCGGTGTTGATGGCGTTGCCGAAGGCGTTGAAGCCGCCGGGCAGGATCGCGACCCAGCCCGCGATCGTGAGCCAGCCGAACGGCGCGTGGTCGTAGAAGTACGTGTACGGCGACAGTTTCGCCTCACGGAGCACGGACCACGCCTGCTCCATGTAGATGCCCTCGTCGGTGAGGTACAGCGGGTAGCGGAACATGTTCCAGCCGTGCGTCGCCAGGCCGATGACCAGGCTGACGATGATGAGCGGCCAGCCGCGGGTCTGCGGCGCGACCGTCTTCTTCGGGGTAGCCGCCGGCGTTCCGGGCCGGTCGAGCAGGTCAGCCGACATTGGTCAACTCCGCCGTCTCCGCCGCGGTGCGGTGTGCACCGACGTGTGCGGTCTTTTCCCAGTTGCGTTCACCCTTGAGCTGCCGCCACAGCGCCCGCGCCGCCGCGTAGGACAGCACCATCTGGTACGGGAACCAGCCGATCGCCATCTTCACGACCGTGGCGGGGGTGGCCTTCAGCCCGTGCGCGCCGGTGAACTCGTACAGGCCGACGACGCTCATCACGAAGTGCGCGCCGAGCATGAGCACCGGCAGCCATGACAGCATCGCCACCGGCACCGGCACCGTCAGCACGAACGCGGACAGCAGCGCCACCGGCAGGTAGATCCCGAGCATCGCCTGCACGTGCGGGAACGCCAGGGTGTACCAGGCGAGGAACCGCTGCCGGCGGGTCGGCATGAGCTTCCAGGTGCCCTTGCCGAGGGTCTGCATGAAGCCTTGACACCACCGGGTCCGCTGCTTGATGAAGCTCTGCAGCGTCGGTGGCGTTTCCTCCTTCGTGACGTAGCGGTCGTCGTACACGACCCGGACCTTCTCGCCCATGCTGGAGAGCCGCAGGCCGATGTCGGCGTCCTCGGTCAGGTTCGACTCGTCCCAGCCGCCGAGCCGTTCGATCAGGGTCCGCTTGAAGAAGACGGTGTTGCCGCCGAGCGGGATCGCGCCGTTCTTCGCGTGGTAGTGCAACCGGCTGCGGAACCAGAAGAAGTACTCCAGGACGTTGAACGTCGAGTACCAGTTGGAGTCGAAGTTCATCAGCTGCACCCCCGCCTGCACGCAGCCGACGTCCTCCTCCGACATGATCGTGTTGACGATGTCGAACAGCTGCGGCTGGACCTCGTCCTCCGCGTCGAAGATCGCCACGACGTCGTTCGTGGCGTAGCGCAGCGCCGTGTTGAGGCCGTGCGGCTTGTTGATCGGGCCGTCGTCGAACACGACCACCTCGACGTTCGTGCGTCCCATCGCGCGCAGCCGGTTCACCTGCGCCTGTGCCTGTTCGATCGTGCCGACGTCGTCGGCGGAGCAGACCACGAGGATCTGCACCAGGTGTGGTGGGTAGTCAGCGGACGCGGCGCGGGCGATGGTGTGCTGGATGACCTCCTCCTCGTGCCGTGCCGGGAGGATGGCGGTGAAGGAGAGTGTCGGCGTAGCACGTCGATCGGGCACCCGCGCCCTGTCTCCGGCCTCCGGCCGGTCCCACGTGTAGATCATGAGGTACAACGCGTGCGCCGCCTGCACTGTCAGCACCAGCGAGATCAGGGTGAGGATGGTCAACACCAGCTGTTCCATCGGTGCGTTCACTCCAAATCCACTTCGAGCTGACGGCGAAGTTGACGGCGAACCCTGCGACGATGCCGATCAGGTTCGCGGGCAGGTAGTGCATGCCGAGGGCGACCAGCAGCTGGACGGCGACGACGTTGACCGGCAAAGCGGCAAGACCGGCCAAGCTGAAGTAGGCGAACCGTTGCAGCGACAGCCGGCGCCGCCGGAACGTCCACAGTTCGTGCAGGATGTAGTTGGTGACCAGCGCAAGCTCGACCGAGGCGACGGTGGCGGGCAGCAGCGCCAGTCCGAAACCCCCGTGCAGCACGAGCAACGCACCGTTGTTGACCACCACACCGCCGGCTCCCACCAGCGAAAACCGGCCCAGCCGGCGCAAGTTGGGCGTCACGGTGCAACGGTGCCCGCCCCGGCCGCGCCTTACATCACGCCATGGGCGGTCGGTGGCGGCGACCTTCGTCCTCCCCCATTTGGCGTACTCCGAACGGCACCCGGGACGTGGTGATTCGACGCCGCACCGGGGTATAGCGCGCGGCGATGAGTATCAAGATCTTGATCGCCGACGACCACGCCATGGTCCGTGAGGGCCTGCGCGGCTTCCTGTCCCTCAGCGGCGACCTGGAGACCGTCGGCCTCGCCGGCGACGGGCGGGAAGCCGTGCGCCTCGCCCACGAGCTGCGCCCCGACCTCGTCCTCATGGACCTGCTCATGCCGGTCCTCGACGGTATATCGGCAACCACGGTGATCCGCCGCGAGCTGCCCGGGGTCGAGGTCGTCGCCCTCAGCGGCTACCTCGAGCCCCAGCTCATCGCCGACGCCCTGCACGCCGGCGCGGTCGGGTACCTGCTCAAGGACACCTCCTCCGACGAGCTGCACCGGGCGGTGCGGGCCGCCGCGGCCGGTCAGGTGCAGCTGTCGCCGGCGGTCGCCGCCAGGCTGGTCCGCGACGTGCACGTGCCGACCACCCCGCCGCAGCTCACGAAGCGGGAGGAGGAGGTCCTCGTCCTGCTGGCGCGGGGCCGGGCCAACGGGCAGATCGCCCGGGAGCTGCACATCGCGCCGCAGACGGTGAAGACGCACGTGAGCAACATCCTGCAGAAGCTCAATGCGGAGAGCCGCACGCAGGCCGCCCTGTACGCGATGCGGGTCGGGCTCGTGCCGGTCCATGCGGCGGCACCCAGTTGAGACACCTCGCGGCGCTGCACGCCATGCTGCGCGGCGGTGCGCCGGCGGCCGAGGTCCTCGACGCGGTGTGCGACCGGGCCCGGCGCGCCCTGCCGGCGACGGCCGTGCTGATCGTGGACGCCGCGGGCGCCGTCCGGACGGTGTCGCAGTCGGCGTTCCCCACGGACGTCGCCCGGCACGACGTGGATGCCGTCGTCGCGGAGGCGGTACGCACCGCCCGCCCGGCCCGCAGGGGTGTGCTGTGCGGCGTGCCGCTGCCCGGCCCCGCCGGCGTGCTGCGCAGCCCCGGTGTGCTCATCGCGGCAGGCCGGCGCCGTCCCACGCCGGCGCACCGGGTGGAGATGTTCGCCGCGGTGGCCGCGCTCGCCCTCGGCACCGGCGAACACCAGGCCATCCGGGAACGGGAACGCCTCGCCCGGGAGCTGCACGACTCGGTGGTGCAGACCCTGTACGGCATCAGCCTCGGCGCCGGCACCGCCGCCGAGCTCATGCACGGTGACCCGGCCAACGCCCGGGCGTCCCTCGCCTGGATCCAGGAGACCGCCAGCGCCGGCCTCAGCGACCTGCGCGGCATCATCGTCCGGCTGCGCCCGGAGACCTTGGTCGGCGCGGGCCTCGCCGAGGCGCTGCGGCGCATCGTCGACGCGCTGCACTTCGCGCCCGGCACCGGCGCCGTCCCGCCCGGATGGGGCCTGCAACTGGACGCGGAACCCGCGGTCAGCCCTCAGGTGGAGGAGGCCCTGTACCGCATCGCCCTGGAGGCGCTCGGCAACGCCGCCCGGCATGCCGGCGCCTCGCAGGTCACCGTGCGGCTCGCCGGCGACGACACCCGGGTGGTCCTCGAAGTCGTCGACGACGGCGTCGGGTTCCAGCCCGGCGCGAGCGCCGGGGCGGGGCGGCTCGGGCTGCGCTCCATGCGGGAGAGGGCCGAGCTCGTCAACGGCACCCTCGACGTGATGAGCGCGCCGGGCGCCGGCACCGTCGTCCGCGCGATCCTGCCCAGCTCGGCCGCCGTCCTCACCGGGTGAGGCGAGCCCCGCGGCAGAGGGTGACCGTTGGCTCATGCGCGTGGTAGTTGATCTCACCAAGTGTCAGGGCTACGCCCAATGCGCCTTCCTGGCGCCGTCCTCGTTCCAGATGCAGGGCGACGAGGCCCTCATGTACGACCCTTCCCCCGCCGACGACCAGCGCGACCGCATCGACCGGGCGGCGGCCGCCTGCCCCGTGCAGGCGATCCAGATCGACCGGCTGTCGGTGCACGACATGCCGCCGGTCAACGTCGAGGACCGGCCCTCCCGCGTCGTCATCATCGGCGCGTCCCTGGCCGGGCTGCGCGCCGCCGAGGCGCTGCGCGAAGAGGGGTTCACCGGGTCGCTGACGCTCGTCGACTGCGAGGACTGCGAGCCGTACGACCGGCCGCCCCTGTCGAAGCAGGCCCTCAGCGGCCGGGTGGCGCCGCACGGGACCGCGCTGCCGCACCGCGCCGACCTGGACGCGCACTGGCGGCTCGGCGTCACCGCGATCGGCCTGGACCTCGCCGGGCGGCGGGTCCGGCTCGACGACGGCACGTCGGTGCCGTTCGACCGGCTGCTCATCACCACCGGCGTGCGCGCCAGGCCGTGGCCCGACCCGGTCGAGGCCGCGCTGGACGGCATGTTCGTGCTGCGCACCCGCGACGACGCCATGCACCTGCACCAGCGGCTGGCCGCGCTCGCCCCGTACGGCGCCGCCGCCCACCTCACCGACGCGCCGCCGGCCGACACCCCGCTCCCGCCGGCCCCGCTCCCGAAGGCCGGCTTGCCGCTCCCGGCGGACGGTGCGTCGCCGCGGGTGCTGGTCATCGGCGCCGGGTTCGCCGGGTCCGAGGTCGCCTCGACGTGCCGGTCGATGGGCCTGGACGTCATCGTCGCCGAGGCCGCCGCGACCCCCCTGGCCGGCGCGCTCGGCGGGGTCGTCGGCGCCGTCGCCGCCGACCTGCAGCGCGAGCACGGCGTCGACCTGCGCTGCGGCGTCACCGTCGAGGCCATCGAGGGCGACCCGGACGGGCGGGTCCGCCGGGCGCGCTTCTCCGACGGCACCACGGCCGACGTCGCCGTCGTGGTGGCCGCGCTCGGCGGGCTCCGCAACGTCGAATGGCTCCACGACTCGGGCCTCGCCGTCGGGGAGTGGGGAGTCGCGTGCGACGCCGGCTGCCGCGCCTTCGACGTCAACGGGCTCGTCCTCGACGACGTGTTCGTCGCCGGCGACGTGGCCCGGGCACCGAACGCGATGTTCGGCTACCAGTTCCTGGCCCTGGAACACTGGGCGAACGCCGTCTCCCAGGCCGAGGTCGCCGCGCACAACATGATCAGCGACGAGTCGGACCGCTGGCCGCACCTGCACATGCCGTCGTTCTGGTCGCTGCAGTTCGGCACCAACATCAAGGCCGTCGGCGTGCCCACCTTCGCCGACGAGGTCGTCGTCACCCAGGGCTCGGTGCAGGAACGCCGCTTCGCCGCCGCGTACGGGTACAAGGGCCGCCTGACCGGCGCGGTCACCTTCAACCACGGCAAGTGGCTGCCGTTCTACGAGCAGCTGATCGAGCAGGCCGCGCCGTTCCCGCCGCGCTTCACCACCGTCGACCAGCCGGAGTCGATGGTGCCGGTGGCCGCCGACGTGCCCGACCCGAAGTTCCTGGCCCGCGACGCGACCGTCGTCGTCACCGGCCACGATCCCAGCTCCCGGTCCGCGGCTTTCGTGAGGGGGACCCGATGACGACGTCCGTCGGCTCCGTGTTCGGTGCGGTCCTCGACCCCGTGAACCGGCACGACCCGTATCCGCTGTACACGTCGCTGCGCCGTACCCCGGTCGGCCGCGAACCCGACGGCTCGTGGCTGGTGACCACGTTCCGGGAGATCTCGGCGCTGCTGCACGACCCGCGGATCAGCTCCGCCTACGACCCCGAAGCCGACCCGATCGGCCTGGTGCCGAGCTTCCTGCGGACCGACCCGCCCGAGCACGACCGGCTGCGCCGGCTCGCCACCCGGCAGTTCGGCCCGCCGCACCGCCCGACGCTCGTCGCGGACCTCCAGGAGTCCTTCGAGGGCATCGTCGACCGGCTCGTCGCGGACTTCCCGCCCTCGACCGTGGACCTCGTCGACCAGTTCGCCTACCCGCTGCCGGTCCTGGTGATCTGCGAGCTGCTGGGCGTACCCCTGGCGGACGAGCCCCGCTTCAAGGCGTGGATCGACACTGCCCTCGCCACACCCGGGAACCCCCGGCAGTCGGGGGCGTTCCGCGAGCTCGCGGACTACCTCGGCGATCTCGTCGACGCCGACCCGGAGCCGGGCCTGCTGCGGTCCCTGGCCACCGACGACGGCCCCGAGGGCCGGCTCACCCGCGACGAGCTGGTCAGCACCGCGCTGCTGCTGCTCGTCGCCGGGCACGAGACGACCGTCAACCTCATCGCCAACGCCTCGCTGGTGCTGCTGCGCCAGCCGCGCTGGCTGGACCGGCTCCTGGCCGACCCGGCGTTCGCGGTGCCGCTCGTCGAGGAGGTCCTGCGCTGGGACCCGCCGGTGCAGTTCCTGCCGTGGCGCACCGCGCTCGACGACATCCCCATCGGCGACACCACCATCCCGCGGGGTGCCGCGATCACCCTGGTGCTCGCTGCCGGGAACCGCGACCCGGGCCACATCAGCGACCCGGACCGCTTCGACCCGGACCGCCGCCCGGTGCAGCATCTCGGCTTCGGCGACGGCATCCACTACTGCTTCGGTGCACCCATGGCCCGCCTGGAGGCGCAGGTGGCGCTGCGGGCCCTGGCGCCCGTGCTCGAGCGGGCCCGCCTCCTGGAGGACCCGCCCGAATACCGCCCGAGCGCCGTCCTGCGCGGCCCACGCCACCTGCGCGTCGCCCTGGACTGATTGCTCGTCCGCGTTTCTTGTCTGCGCTGGTGGCCGCCGCCTCAGGCCGCCACCGGCTCCTCGACCGCGACCCCGGCCGGGTCCTGCCGGCGCGCCGGCAGGGCCTTGGCCAGGAGGCCGAAGCCGGCCAGGAGGAGCAGCGGGCTGAGCACCGACAGCGGGCCGACGCCGACGGCGAGGAACGCCACCATCCCGAGCCCGGTCAGCACCGGCACCCACCAGCGCACGAGGCCATCGACCGCCGCGCCGATCGGCACCGCGATCAGCCCGAGCAGGCTCAGTGCCATCGCCGGGACCGCCCAGCCGAACGTGAACAGCGCGTACCCGCCGAACGCGTCGTTGACCTTCGTCGCGAGCTCCGCCGGCACCGTCCGGTGCACCGCCAGGTCGCTGTAGTCGCCGACCATCAGCCCGCTGAAATGCATCAGCGCGAACGCGGTGACCGCGGCCGCCACGGCCGTGAACCGGCCGCCGCGGCGCATCAGCAGCAGCATCCCCGGCACGAACAGCAGCCACGCCAGGTGCAGCAGGAACGCGCTCGCCTGCGCCAGGCCCGGGTGCTGCACCGCGACCGCGATGTCCGGGGACAGGCCCGGCACGGTGAGCAGGCCCGCGCCGAACACGACCGGCGCCGCGACCAGGCCGGCCCGCCCGGCCGCGTCCTTGAACGCACCGAACCGGTCCGGCTCGGCCGGTGCCGTCGATGCCGTCGGTGCCTGGTGCCTGCCGACCTCCCGGCCCGCGAACGCGTACGCGACCAGCATCACGACCGGCCCGGCGAGGTTCACCGGCAGCGGCGAGATCGCGAACAGCAGGTACAGCACGGTGCCGAGCAGCGCCGCGCCCGCCGTCCACCACGAGATGACCTTCGCGTACGCGGCCGTGACCGGGGTCAGGATCAAGGCGAGCGCCCAGCCGGCGAGACCCGGCGTCTGCCAGCCCCACACCGCCCACTGCATCGACTGGAACGCCTCGTCGACGCGGGTCACATCAGCGTCGGGCAGCGTCTGCTCCATCGCGAGCAGCGCCAGGTCGTACGCCATCAACGCGGAGAACGTGACCAGCCCGAACACGATCGCGCACCACGTGATCCGGGCCAGGACCGCGCCCCGCCGCCGGATCGGCGCCAGCAGCCCCAGGAACGCCGGCGCGAACAGCACCCACGACCAGTGCAGCAGCACCGAGTGCCACTGGATCGCGTCCGGGTGCGCCCGGTAGACGCCGACGCCCTGGTCTTCGCCGAGGGCGGGGTCGACCGCCGTGGCGACGGCAAGCACCGCCGGCGCCAGGAAGAGCAAGAACCGAAGCATGAAAAGCCGCATATGGTACCCCTGAGCGAGTCGAACCGAAGTTGGACCAGCACCGTAAGGACGCGCCGGCCCGCGGGTCGCCCGCACCGCGACGGAACCCGTCTCCGCCGCGCGGGGGACGCCGCGTCATCCGCAGGACTGGCGAACCCGCCGCCGCCCGGCCCGTACCGTCATCAGGTGCAGATGAGCCGGACAGATCTCGCGTTGGCGGGCGCGCTGGTGGCGTTCGCCCTGACCGAGGAAGTCGTGGCGCCCCAGCCGGGCAGCTGGTGGCCGTTCGTGCTCGCCGCGTTCGCCCCGCTCGTGGCCCTGCGCCGGCTCGCCCCGCTGACCGTGCTGCTGGCCAACTGCGTCGCCGGCCTCAAGTACTGGTATCCGGACCAGGTCGTCGACTACCGCCTCTGGCAGCTCGCCGCGATGATCGTCGCCACGTATACGGTCGGCCGGCACGTGCCGGTCCTCGGCGCCGCCGGCTGGAAGGCCCGGACCCGCGGAATCACCGGCCTGCTCCTCACCTTCGCGACCGGCGCCGTCTTCTGGCAGGTCGACCCGGTCGACCCGATGGCCGCGTTCTTCTTCCCCGTCGCCCCGTGGCTGCTCGGCGCGGCCTTCGCCGTCCAGCACCGCCAGAGCAGCGACGCCGCCGCGGCCCGCGCCGCGATCCGCGAGCAGCGGGTCCGCGAGGCGGTCATGGAGGAACGGGTCCGCATCGCCCGCGAGCTGCACGACATGGTCGCGCACAGCGTCACCGTCATGGTGATCCAGGCGGGCGTGGTCCGCCGCCGCCTCGACGCCGGCCTGACCGTCGACGGGGACCTGCTGCGCAGCATCGAGTCCTCCGGCCGCGACGCCGTCGGCGAGCTGCGCCGGACCCTGGGCTTGCTGCGCGGCGACACCGCCGGCACCGGCACCACCGCCGCCCCGGTCGGCCTGGACCGCCTCGACGAGCTGCTCACCCAGGTCGGCGAGGCAGGACTCACGGTCACCCTCCGGCGCGAGGGCACCCCGGTCACGCTGCTGCCGGCCGCGGACCTGTCGGCGTACCGCATCGTCCAGGAAGCCCTGACCAACGTCCTCAAACACGCCGGCCCCGCCCACGTCACCGTCGAACTGCGCTACGCCGGCGACGGCGTCCACCTGTCGGTCGTCGACTCCGGCGGCCGGGCCACCGTGGCGTCGAACGGCGGCGGCCAGGGCCTGATCGGCATGCGCGAGCGCGCCACCCTGTTCGGCGGCGACCTGTCCGCCGGCCCACGCCCCGGCGGCGGCTTCGCCGTCCACGCCCGCCTCCCACTCCTGGTGGCGTCATGACCGTCTCTGGCGCTTCTGGCGCTTCTGGCGTCCATGGCGCCTCTGGCGTCCCTGGCGCCTCGAGGATCAGTGTGGTGATCGCGGACGACCAGCGCATGGTCCGCGCCGGCCTGCGCATGGTGATCGAGACCGAGCCCGACATGCAGGTCGTCGGCGAGGCCGGCGACGGCGTCGACGCGGTCGCCCTCACCCGCCGGCTACGCCCCGACGTGGTGCTCATGGACATCGCGATGCCCCGCCAGGACGGCCTGGCCGCGACCCGCGCCCTCCTCGCCGCACCGCACCCGCCCCGCGTCATCGTGCTCACCACGTTCGACACCGACGACAACCTGTACGAGGCGCTCCGCGCCGGCGCCAGCGGCTTCCTGCTGAAGGTCTCCTCCCCCGAACACCTGATCACCGCGATCCGCGTGGTTGCTGGCGGCGAGGCCCTGCTCGACCCCGCGGTCACGACCCGGGTCATCGCCTCCTACGCCGGCACCCCCGGCCCACAGCCACCCCCGGAACTCGCCGACCTCACCCCGCGCGAAACCGACGTCCTGCGCCTCATGGCCCGCGGCCTGTCCAACGGCGAGATCGCGGCCACCCTCACCGTCGGCGAGGCCACGGTCAAGACCCACGTCGCCCGCGTGCTGATGAAACTCGCCCTCCGCGACCGCGTCCAGGCCGTCGTCTACGCCTACGAGTCAGGCCTGATCCGCCCGGGGAGCACCTGAACCAGCCGAGCGCCGCAGCGATGAGCGGATTTCAGAGGGCGATCGTGACCGCGAAGACCGGGAACGGCGCCGGCTGCGGGTCGGGATCGGCCGCGACGCGTGGGGAAGTCTCAGTGAGGTCCTCCCACGGTACGACGCCGGGGTGCTCGTCGGCGGCGACCAGGGCGACCACCGGCTCCGCCCGCTCGACGACCAGGTGCGGGGCGCCGAACGACAACGCGGCGGGGGCAACGGACCGCATCGTGCAGCGGAGCTGGCCGGCCTGCTCGTCATACCAGGCGTAGAAGGTGACCGGACCAGGTGCGTCGCCGAACCTGACCCGCAACTGCCGGCCGACCTCCTCCAGCGCCGCGGCGACCGCGAGCGGGTCCACCGGCTCGTCCCGGATGCCGAACCCCACGGTGTTGGTGTGCCGCTCGGTCACAGGGTCGCCGGCGTCGAGCCGCAGCGGCTCGTCGAGGAAGGACCGCACCAGCGCGGCGAGCGACTCGGACATCCGGGAACTCCTCACGGCCGAATGGGAGGCACACGATGCGAGCGATCGTTACGGCCCGGCGCTGACCCGGCGCTGCCGCAGCTCGGGCACGAACCGCGCCATCGTCTCGAAGTCGGCGTCCTCGTGCAGCACTTCCAACTTCAGCTTGATCGCCGTCGCGGCCACGATCAGATCAGTGACGGACAGCCCGTGATGGACGCTTCGTGGTGCCAGCTCACGGCGAATGACAGCGGTCAGGTCCCAGATGCCGGCCGGGATCGTCGCCACGAGGTAGGTGTCGCGGAACTCCTCCTCGGTAGCTTCGTATTGCTTGGCGCCGGCCGAGACAAGCGTCTCAGCGAGCACTGGTTCACAGACCGTGATGAGCCCTCGCCTCGCGAACTCCCGCCATGCGGGGTCTGCCTGCCTGCGCCAGAGCCGGACGAGCGCGCTGGTGTCGACGAGATACTTCATCGATCAGCCTCATCGATGGCGGCGAAGTCGAACCCGCCCTCGTCGGCCAGCGCCTGCAGGCGATCGAACGCCCGTCCGCGCCGTTCGCGCCATTCCTCGACGAACTGCTCCAGCGCGGCGTTGAGCGTCTCAACCTCGGAGGCGCCCTCCAGGTGGCGCTGCGCCTCGGCGAGGAGGCCGCGATCGAGTCCCGCGAGGGAACCACCGTCCACTGCGTTCTCAGCCATTGTCATTGTCACCTCCTCATCATGACAGCATATGCTCATAAGCGAAAATCTTGTTCGGCATCGAACGATTGCGGCGCCCCGGCCCGCGAGCGGGTGGGGCGCCGCGACCGGCCGGAGCGCTGGTCAGGCCTCGACCAGGGCCATGACCTCGTCGGAGACGTCGAAGTTGGCGAAGACGTTCTGCACGTCGTCGCAGTCGTCCAGGGCGTCGATCAGCTTGAAGACCTTGCGGGCGCCCTCTTCGTCCAAGGGGACC
Organism: Dactylosporangium sp. NPDC049525; assembly: GCF_040676755.1. Lineage (NCBI taxonomy): Bacteria > Bacillati > Actinomycetota > Actinomycetes > Micromonosporales > Micromonosporaceae > Dactylosporangium > Dactylosporangium sp. NPDC049525. The sequence continues at coordinate 76,816 of NZ_JBFAPO010000003.1, forward strand.
GTCACGCTGGGGACGAACGAGGAGTCGGCCGACTCGTAGTCGATGCCGGCGTCCTGCAGGGCGGTGCGGACGGCGACGAGGTCGGTGGCCTCACTGATGATCTCGAAGGCCTCGCCGAGGTCGTTGACCTCTTCGGCGCCGGCGTCCAGGACGGCGAGCAGCAGGTCGTCCTCGGTCAGCGCACCGGCCTTGGGCACGATGATGACACCCTTGCGGGTGAACATGTAGGAGACGCTGCCGGCGTCGGCGAGGTTGCCGCCGTTGCGGGTGAGCGCGACCCGGACCTCGGTCGCCGCGCGGTTGCGGTTGTCGGTGAGGCACTCGATGAGGATCGCGACGCCGCTGGGGCCGTAGCCCTCATACATGGCGGTCTGCCAGTCGGCGCCGCCGCCGATGAGGCCGGAGCCGCGCTTCACCGCGTTGTTGATGTTGTCGTTGGGCACCGAGTTCTTCTTCGCCTTCTGGATGGCGTCGAAGAGCGTCGGGTTGCCGGCCACGTCGCCGCCACCCGTGCGGGCGGCGACCTCGACGTTCTTGATCAGGCGGGCGAAGAGCTTGCCGCGCTTGGCGTCGATGACCGCCTTCTTGTGCTTGGTCGTCGCCCATTTTGAGTGCCCCGACATGGCCTAACCCTCCGTCGTCTGACCCGCCTCACGCGCCATCTCCACGAAATACCGATGGACTCGGAGGTCGCCGGTGAGCTCGGGATGGAAAGCGGTCGCAAGCAGGTGCTGCTGCCGAACCGCGACAATCCTACCGGCGGCCGGTCCGGCGTTCACACGCCCCAGCACCCGCACGTCGGGTCCGACCGCTTCGACCCATGGCGCGCGGATGAAGACCGCGGAGAACGGGCCGCCGTCAATGTCGGAAATGTCCACGGTGCCTTCGAACGAGTCGACCTGCCGGCCGAACGCGTTGCGCCGGACGGTCATGTCGATCCCGCCGAAGGGCACCTGGTCGGCACGGCCGTCCAGGATCGTGGTCGCCAGCATGATCATGCCGGCGCAGGAGCCGTAGGTGGGCATGCCGCCGGCGATCCGCTTGCGTACTGGCTCGGTCATGCCGAACTCGATCGCCAGCTTGCTCATCGCCGTCGACTCGCCGCCGGGGATGACGAGGGCGTCGACGGAGTCGAGCTCGTCGGGGCGGCGCACCGGACGCGCGATGACGTCCAGCTCGGCGAGGGCGTGCAGGTGTTCGCGGGTATCACCCTGCAGGGCGAGCACACCGATGATCATGTTGCCGGTCACCAGCCGCGCTCGGCGAGACGGTGCGGCTGCGGGATGTCCTCGACGTTGATGCCGACCATGGCCTCGCCCAGGCCGCGGGAGACCTTGGCGATGACGTCGGGGTCGTCGTGGAAGGTGACGGCCTTGACGATGGCGGCGGCGCGCTGCTCGGGGTTGCCGGACTTGAAGATGCCGGAGCCGACGAAGACGCCCTCGGCGCCGAGCTGCATCATCATCGCGGCGTCGGCGGGCGTGGCGATGCCACCCGCCGTGAAGAGCACGACCGGCAGCTTGCCCGTCTCGGCAACCTCTTTGACCAGGTCGAACGGCGCCTGGAGCTCCTTGGCGGCGACGAACAGCTCGTCCTCCGGCAGGGAGGTCAGCCGGCGGATCTCGCCGCGGATCTTGCGCATGTGGGTGGTGGCGTTGGAGACGTCGCCGGTGCCGGCCTCACCCTTGGAGCGGATCATGGCGGCGCCCTCGGTGATGCGGCGCAGGGCCTCGCCGAGGTTGGTGGCGCCGCAGACGAACGGCACGGTGAACGCCCACTTGTCGATGTGGTTGCTGTAGTCGGCCGGGGTGAGGACCTCGGACTCGTCGACGTAGTCGACGCCGAGCGCCTGCAGGACCTGGGCCTCGACGAAGTGGCCGATGCGGGCCTTCGCCATGACGGGGATGGAGACGGCGGCGATGATGCCGTCGATCATGTCGGGGTCGCTCATCCGGGAGACACCGCCCTGCGCGCGGATGTCGGCGGGCACGCGCTCCAGGGCCATGACGGCGACGGCGCCGGCGTCCTCGGCGATCTTCGCCTGCTCGGCAGTGACGACGTCCATGATGACGCCGCCCTTGAGCATCTCTGCCATGCCCCGCTTGACGCGCGCGGTGCCGGTGACTGACGTGCTGGTGGTGGGCGACTCGGACACGACGAAGCACTCCTAACAGGGATGAGCGGGATTCACCTTGAGTTTACGCCGAGGGGGTGACCACTTCCGACGTCCAATGGGAACCTCGCGGCCCACAAACCCAAAAAGCCAGGAAAGCCCAAAAAGCACAAGCAGCTCCGGTACCGCCAAGCTACGACCGCCAAGCTACGACCGCTCGAGCTACGGCAGCGACGGGTCGTCGACGTCGAAGTACGCCGGACGGGGGTGCTTGCGGGACAGCCGGAACAGCCGGACCAGCAGCCGCCGCCGGACCGCGAGGGCGTCGCGGACCACGTCGTTGTGCACCTGCCGGGCCAGCGCGACCCGCCGGCTCACCTGCACCAACCCGTCCAGGGCCTCGTTCGGGCCGGCCACGGCCTCGCGCAGGTGCCGGGTCAGGTCGTTCTCGGCGACCTCGCGGTCCTCGGGCCGGGCGTCCACGGCGATGCGGGCCGCGTACATGAGGGTGGGCAGCTGCGCCGCCTCGGCGAGGGCCACCGCGGCGACCGCGCGGCGCAGCAGGTGGGCGTCGAGCGTGGCGTAGGCCGCGACCGCCCGCGCGTGCAGCCGGTCGACGCGGGCCGCGAGCCAGGTGAGGTACGTGGCCACGAGCACCACCACCGCCACCACCGTGATCACCCACCACACGGCACGCAGCTTACGGGACGGGCTGCTCCACGACGGCGCCCGCGACCTCGATCACCGTGGCGTAGACCTCCAGGACACGCTCGGCGACGACGGGCCAGTCGTACGCGGAGACCACCGCGGTCGCCCGGGCCGCGAGGGCGGCCCGGCGGGCGGGGTCGTCGAGCAGGCCGGCGACCGTCCTGGCCAGGGCGGCGCTGTCGCCGACGGGGAAGAGCGCGCCGGCCCGCCCGCCGTCCAGGACCCGCCGGAACGCGTCGAGGTCGCTGGCCACGACGGTCGTGCCGGCCGACATCGCCTCGGTGAGGATCATGCCGAAGGACTCGCCGCCGGTGTTGGGCGCGACGTACAGGTCGACGCTGCGCAGCATCCGCGCCTTGTCCTCCTCCGACACCTTCCCGAGGAACACGATCCGATCCCGGAAGGGCAAAATGTCCGGAAAATCGGACATCACCTCGTCGACGTCACCCGGCCCGGCGACCAGCAGCCGCAGCCCCGGCCGCGTGGCGGCGAGCGAGGCGAACGCCCGCAGCAGGAACGGGAACCCCTTCCGCGGCTCCGTGAACCGTCCCAGGAACCCGAGCGTCCCGCCGGTTCCCGGCCACCCGGGCAGCGGCACGGCCGAGCGGTACCGCGACACCTGCACCCCGTTCGGGATCTCCCAGGCGCTGCCGCCCAGGTGCTCCACCTGGACCTTGCGGGCCAGCTCGCTCACCGCGATCCGCCCGGTGATCTTCTCCAGGACCAGCTGCAGCAGCCCCTGCGCGGCGGCCAGGGCACGGGACCGGGTCATCGCGGTGTGGAACGTCGCGACCACCGGCCCGCGCGCGGACAGCACCGCCAGCATCGACAGGCTGGGGATGAGCGGCTCGTGGACGTGCAGCACGTCGAACCGGCCGGCCGCCATCCACCGCCGGACCCGGGTCGCGGAGATGAGGCCGAACGACACCCGGGCGACGGAACCGTTGTACGGCACCGGCACGGCCCGCCCGGCCGGCACGACATAGGGCTGTTCGCCGCTCTCCTCGTCGCCGGGCGCCAGGACACTGACATGGTGGCCGAGCGCGATGAGTGTCTCGGCCAGGTCGCGGACGTGGTTCTGCACGCCGCCGGGCACGTCGAACGAGTACGGGCAGACGATCCCGATGCGCAACAGGGCCCTCCTCAAACCGAGGTGCTGCTGGTGACGGGGGTGTCGATCCAGAGTCTCTGCAGCATGTGCCAGTCCTGCGGGTTGCGGGCGATCCCCTCGGCAAGGACGTCCGCGATGCGCTGGGTGAGCAGCCGGACCCGCACGTCGAGCGCCCCCTCCTCCGGCGCCGGCAGCGGGATCGGCCCCTCGAGGCGCCCGGCGGCCGCATCCGGGTCGAACCACATCGACACCGCATACAGCGGGGCGCCGGTGCGCAGGGCGAGCAGCGCCGGACCGGCCGGCATCTTGGTCCGGCCGCCGAAGAAGTCGACCTCCACGCCCCGGACGGTCAGATCCCGGTCGGCGAGCAGCGGCACCACGTATCCGGCCCGCAGCCGCTCCTCCAGGACGTCGAACGCGGGCCGGTCGCCGCCGGTCGTCGGAAGGATCTCCATACCCAGCGAGCGACGGAAATGCAGGAACCGGCGATATACACTCTCCGGCTTCAGCCGCTCGGCGACCGTCACGATCGGCCAGCCGTTGGCCGCGACCCAGGCGCCGGCCGCGTCCCAGTTACCCGCGTGCGGCAGCGCGATGACCGCGCCGACCTTGTCGGCGACGTGCTGGCCGAGCAGCTCGCCGCGCTCCAGCCGGAACCCGGTCAGGTGCTCGGCCTTGGGGCGGCCCGGCAGCCGGAACGCCTCCAGGTAGTAGCGCGCGTAGGAGCGCAGCCCGCGGCCGACGAGGTCGGCGAGCTCGGCCTCCGACGGCCCCTCGCCGACGACCCGTCGCAGGTTGGACGCGAGCGTCACGGTGCCCTTGCCCCCGTTGCCGCCACGGTACCGGCGGGCGCCACGCGCCGCGGCAGCCGCGAAGAACGGCCAGACGGCGGAACGGGGAAGCTTCGGGATGAGCGAGAAGGCGGCAGCGTAGCCGAGTTCCGCAAGGTTCACGGAGCGACCCGATCGCCGGCGGACGCCGCGTCACCCGGAGTGGCCGCAGCCGCGATGTCGCGGGCTTGCCGGTACACGTGCGACATCCGCTGCCAGATGGTGATCACCGACAACAGCACCAGCAGCCACAGGGCCGCCTCCATGCCGTGCGGGACGCCGAAGCCGAACAGCAGGCCGCCGATGCCGACGAGGATGAGCCGCTCGGTCCGCTCGGCCAGGCCGACGTTGGCGGTCATCCCGAGGCCCTCCGCGCGGGCCTTCACGTAGGACACGACCTGCCCGGTCAGCAGGCACAGCAGCGCGGCCGCGCACTCGCGTAGCTGGCCCTGCGAGGCGAACCAGAACGCGACGGAGCCGAAGATGGCGCCGTCGGAGACGCGGTCCATGGCGGAGTCGAGCAGGGCGCCGAACTTGTTGCTGACGCCGAGCTGTCGGGCCATGGCCCCGTCGAGCATGTCGGTGAGGCAGCTCACGGTGACGATAACGAGCGCGATGACCATGTGGCCGCGCGTGGCGAAGCCGACGCTGCCGATGAGCACGCCGACCGTGCCGGCGACGGTCACCGCGTTGGGCGTCACCCGGGCGCGCAGCAACGCGGCTGCGACGGGGTTGACGATGCGGGCCAGTCCGGCCTTGCTGACTACGCTGAGGATCTTCGCCATGGCGCTCCCACGATAACGGCGGCAGAGCTTGCCGGATACCTGCGCGTGGGCCTGCTCACGGTGCTTGAGTAAACCGTATGACGCCTGTGGGAGTCGGCGGGCTTGTGTCGGTGATGGTTCGGGTGTGGGATCGGTGAACAGGTCGTGACTGTGAGACTGCTCACAGAGGGCAGGACGGGAGGCGCGTGATGGCGCAGAAGGTCCAGGAGAAGGGTGTCGCCGGCCCGGTGCCGGCGGTTGATGACCCCGGCAGGGTACGCAACGTGGTCGTCGTCGGACACTCCGGCGCCGGGAAGACGACCCTCGTGGAGGCGCTGCTCGCGGCGACCGGCACGATCGGGCGGGCAGGCGCGGTGGCCGAGGGCACCACGGTGACCGACCACGACCCGGCGGCACAGCGGCAGCAGCGGTCGGTGACGCTGTCCTGCGCCCCGCTGATGCATGACGGCACGAAGGTGAATCTGCTCGACACCCCCGGCTACGCCGACTTCGTCGGGGAGCTGCGCGCCGGCCTGCGGGCCGCGGACGCGGCACTGTTCGTCGTGTCGTCGGTGGACGGCGTCGACGCCGCCACCGCGGCGCTGTGGGAGGAGTGCGCCGCCGTCGGGATGCCCCGCGCGGTCGCCGTCACCCGCCTGGATCACCCGCGCGCCGACTTCCAGGACACCCTCGATCACTGCCAGGACGTCTTCGGCGACAACGTGCTGCCGCTGTACCTGCCGATGCTCGGCGACGACGGCGCGGCGGTCGAAGGGCTGATCGGGCTGATCACGCACCGGGTCTTCGACTACTCCGCGGGCTACCCGCCGGTGGTGCGCGACCCCGAGCCGCAGCACCTGCCGGCGATCGAGGAGTCGCACAACAGCCTCCTTGAGGGCATCATCGCCGAGAGCGAGGACGAGACGCTCATGGAGCGCTACGTCAGCGGTGAGGTCATCGAGACCGCGGTGATCATCGAGGACCTGGAGAAGGCCGTCGCCCGCGGCACGTTCTACCCGGTCGTGCCCGTCTGCGCACAGACGGGCCTCGGCATCGACTCCCTGCTGGAAGTCCTGACCGACGCGTTCCCCTCGCCGCTGGAGCACGTCGTGCCGCCCGTCACCGACGTCGCCGGCAACCCGCACGCCCCGCTGCGGTGCGACCCGGCCGGTCCGCTCATCGCCGAGGTGGTCAAGACCACGATCGACCCGTACGTCGGCCGGGTCTCCCTCGTGCGGGTCTTCTCCGGCACGCTGCGCCCCGACCACCCGGTGCACATCTCCGGGCACGGCATGGCCGAGCGCGGCCACCCCGACCACGACGCCGACGAGCGGTTCGCGCACCTGTTCTCGCCGCTCGGCGCGACCCTGCGGGAGGTGCCGTACGCGGTGGCCGGCGACCTCGTCGCGATCACCAAGTCGACGACGGCCGAGACCGGCGACACGATCTCCGGCAAGGACGACCCGATGCTCATGGCGCCCTGGGTGATGCCGGAGCCGCTGCTGCCGGTCGCGATCGTCGCCAAGACCCGCTCCGACGAGGACGCCCTGGCCAAGAACCTCGGCCGCCTCGTCGCCGGCGACCCGACGCTGCGCCTGGAGCGCAACGCCGAGACCCACCAGCTGGTGCTGTGGTGCATGGGCGAGGCGCACGCCGACGTCGTGCTGGACCGGCTGCGCTCCGGCGGCGTGGACCTGGACACCGAGCCGGTCCGGGTCGCGCTGCGCGAGACGTTCGCCGCACCCAGCCAGGGCCACGGCCGGCACGTCAAACAGTCCGGCGGCCACGGCCAGTACGCGGTCTGCGACATCAAGGTCGAGCCGCTGCCGCGCGGCACCGGCTTCGAGTTCGTCGACAAGATCGTCGGCGGGGTCGTCCCGCACAACTACATCCCGTCGGTGGAGAAGGGGGTGCGGCACCAGATGGAGCGTGGCATGGTCGCCGGCTACCCCGTCGTCGACGTGCGGGTCACCCTGGTCGACGGCAAGGCCCACTCGGTCGACTCCTCCGACGCGGCGTTCCAGACCGCGGGCGCCCTCGCCCTGCGCGAGGCCGCCGAGCAGGGCCAGACGACGCTCCTGGAGCCGATCGACGAGGTCACCATCCGCGTCCCCGACGAGTTCGTCGGCGCGGTCATGAGCGACCTGTCCGGCCGCCGCGGCCGGGTCCTGGGCAACGAGCCGGACCCCGCCGGGCACGAGCGGACCCTGGTGCGCGCCGAGGTCCCCGCGACCGAGCTGGTCCGCTACGCGGTCGAGCTGCGGGCGATGACGTCGGGCTCGGGCACGTTCAGCCGCGTCTTCGCCCGGCACGACCCGATGCCGTCGCACCTGGCCGACGCGGTGAAGAAGGAGCACGCCGCGTCGCGGTGACGCCTCACGGGTCTGGCTGGATCTCCCGGTCCAGCCAGACCCAGGTCGGCCTACACTGCGCGGCATGATTTTCTCGCGGGGCAGGAAGCAGGATCCGGTCGTCGAGTTCTGGGCCTGGTGGCCGACGATCCGCCCCGCCGTCACCGAGGCCATCGCCACCGGTGCGTTCGAGCCGCTCACCCCGCAGATCAGCAAGCGGGTCGCGGCCATCCACAAGGACCTGACCTGGGAGTTCAGCAAGGGCGCCGGCGCGCGGCACGCGCTGGTCGTCTCACCCGGCGGCAACCCCGCGCTGCGCGCGACCGTGGCCCGCTGGGGTGCGCTCGCGCCGGCCGCCGACCCGGAGTGGGAGTTCCACACCGCCCGCCAGCCCGACCACGAGACGCTCAGCGCCACCATCGAGATCGCCGGCGCGAAGCTGGACCTGGCGCTGCTGCGGTTCGCGTTCAGCCGCGACGAGGACTCCGCCGCGATCGACGTCATCGGTCACCACCCGCTGTTCCGCAAGCTGCCGGAGCCGGTCCGCGGCCAGATCACGTTCCTCGCCCTCGACTGGCTGCTCGGTGAGGAGGGCGTCGAGCTGTGGGTCGGCGCGGTCGACTTCAGCGCCGAGGAGCCCGACGGCGCCCGCGACCCCCTCGACCTGGCCGCCGCCGTCGACGCGCTGCGCGAGGAGCACCGCGAGCCGCAGTGGGTGGTCTTCTCCGCCGAGCTGCGCGGCCGCCCGGTGACCGGGATCGCGCAGCGGCCGTTGCGGTCGGCCCGCTGGCCGCGGTTCGACACGCACGTGGCGGTGGTGCTGCCGTACCGCGACGGCGCCGAGGGGCTGCCCTCCGACGAGGTCGCCGACGCGCTGAGCGCGTTCGAGGACGGCCCGCTGGAGACGGCGCTGCACGGCAACGGCGAGCTGGTCGCGCACGAGACCACCGGCGGCCAGCGAACGCTGCACTACTACGTCGACGGCGCGTCGTCCGCCGGCGACGAGCTCACCGCGGCCGCCGCTGGCTGGGCGGGCGGCGGGGCAGCCGGCCAAGGCGCCGGCCCGGCCGCAGCCGGCAAGGCGAAGGTCAAGCGCGCCTACGACCCCGGGCTCGAGGCCGTGGCGCACCTGTCCTGATCAGCGCACGTCCTGATCAGCTCACTGCCTGATCAGCTCACTCCCAGACGGAGGCGAGCAGCTTCCGCGTGTCGCCGAGCAGCTGCGGCAGGACCTTGGTCCGGCCGACGACGGGCATGAAGTTGGTGTCGCCGCCCCACCTCGGCACGATGTGCTGGTGCAGGTGGGCGGCGATGCCGGCGCCGGCGACCGAGCCCTGGTTCATGCCCAGGTTGAAGCCGTGCGCGCCGCTGGCCCGGCGGATCACGCGCATCGCGGTCTGCGTGAACGTCGCCAGCTCCACCGTCTCCGCGCCGGTGAGGTCCGTGTAGTCGGCGACGTGCCGATACGGGCAGACCATCAGGTGCCCCGGGTTGTACGGGTACAGGTTGAGCACCGCGAACACGAGGTCACCGCGGGCGACGACAAGGCTCTCGTCGTCGGGCAGGCCGGGCGCCCGGCAGAACGGGCACCCGGTCGGCTCGTCGTGGTCGCCGGCCCGGTCCTCCTTGATGTAGGCCATCCGGTGCGGCGTCCACAACCGTTCGAGATCATCCGGGGTCCCGGTCACGTCACCTCCCCGCGTCGCAGCGAACCGATCATGCGGTCGCCTCCGCTGCCGACTCCGCTGACTCCGCTGACTCCGCTGACTCCGCCGACTCCGCTGCCGACGGTCCCACGTTCGTGCGGGACCGGACGACCTCCACCACGTGCGCCACGGCCTCGTCGAGCGCGACGCCGTTGCGCTGCGAGCCGTCGCGGTACCGGAAGGAGACCGTGCCCCCGCTGACGTCGTCGTCGCCGGCGATCGCCATGAACGGGATCTTCTGCTGCTGCGCGGTGCGGATCTTCTTCTGCATCCGCTCGTCGGAGTAATCGACCTCGACGCGGATGCCTTCCTTGCGCAGCCGGGCGGCGAAGTCGGCGAGGTAGTCGGCGTGGTCGCCGCGGACCGGGATGCCGACGACCTGCACCGGGGCCAGCCACGCCGGGAACGCGCCCGCGTAGTGCTCGGTGAGGACGCCGAAGAACCGTTCGATCGAGCCGAACAGCGCCCGGTGGATCATCACCGGCTGCTGCCGGGTGCCGTCGGACGCCTGGTACTCCAGGGCGAAGCGCTTCGGCTGGTTGAAGTCGACCTGGATGGTGGACATCTGCCAGGTCCGGCCGATCGCGTCGCGGGCCTGCACGGAGATCTTCGGGCCGTAGAACGCCGCGCCACCCGGGTCCGGCACCAGCTCCAGGCCGGAGTCGAGGGCCGCGTTGCGCAGCGCCTCGGTCGCCTCCTCCCAGTCCGCCACGTCGCCGATGAACTTCGGCGAATCGTCGCGGGTGGACAGCTCCAGGTAGAAGTCGTCGAGGCCGTAGTCACGCAGCAGGTTGAGCACGAACTGCAGCAGGTCCCGCAGCTCGCCCGGCATCTGCTCCTTGGTGCAGTAGATGTGCGAGTCGTCCTGCGTGAGCCCCCGCACCCGGGTGAGGCCGTGCACGACGCCGGACTTCTCGTAGCGGTACACGGTGCCGAACTCGAACATGCGCAGCGGCAGCTCCCGGTAGGAGCGGCCGCGGGCCCGGAAGATCAGGTTGTGCATCGGGCAGTTCATCGCCTTCAGGTAGTACTCCGCGCCCTCCATCTCCATCGGCGGGAACATGGTGTCGGCGTAGTACGGCAGGTGACCCGACGTCTGGAACAGGTTGGCCTTGCTGATGTGGGGCGTGTTGACGAACTCGTAGCCGGACTCCTCGTGCCGCTGGCGCGAGTACGCCTCCATCTCCCGGCGGATGATGCCGCCCTTGGGGTGGAAGACGGCGAGGCCGGAGCCGATCTCGTCGGGGAAGCTGAACAGGTCCAGGTCGGCGCCGAGCTTGCGGTGGTCGCGCCGGGCCGCCTCTTCCAGGAGCTTCTGGTATTCCTTGAGGGCGTCGCGGGTCGGCCAGGCGGTGCCGTAGACCCGCTGGAGCTGCGGGTTCTTCTCCGAGCCGCGCCAGTAGGCGGCGGCGATGCGGGTGAGCTTGAACGCCTGGATCATGCGGGTCGTCGGCAGGTGTGGGCCGCGGCACAGGTCGGACCAGCAGACCTTGTCGGACTGGGCGTCGAGGTTGTCGTAGATCGTCAGCTCGCCGCCGCCGACCTCCATGACCTCGCTCGTGTCCAACGACTGGCCGCTGTCGGACTTCACGTCGACGAGCTCCAGCTTGAACGGCTCGTCCTTCAGCTCTTCCTTGGCCTGCTCGATCGAGTCAAACCGCCGGCGGCGGAACCGCTGGCCCGACTTGATGATCTCCTGCATGCGCTTCTCGAGCTTGGCCAGGTCGTCCGGGTGGAACGGCTTGTCGACCTGGAAGTCGTAGTAGAAGCCGTTGTCGATCGGCGGGCCGATGCCGAGCTTCGCCTCCGGGAACAGGTCCTGCACGGCCTGGGCGAGCACGTGCGCGGTCGAGTGCCGCAGCACGTTGAGCCCGTCGGGTGAGGACAGGTCGACGGCCTCGACCTCGGTGTCCTGCGCCGGCGTCCAGTCGAGGTCACGCAGCCGGCCGGTCCCGCTGCCGTCTGCCTCGCGGACCACGACGATGGCCTTGGGTCCGCTGGTCGGCAGCCCGGCCTCGGCGACCGCGGCGGCGGCGGTCGTGCCGGCCGTGACCACGAGGGTATTCGAGCGCACTGTGGACACGGTCTGCTCCCAAGCGTGAAGAGGTCTGATTCCCTGCGAACTCTATCCGTCGCGCTACCGCAGGGCCGAGAACACCCCGCCCGCCACGGCCGCGCCGACGAGCGCGCCGACGACGACCTGCGCCACGGTATGGTCCTTCAACGCCACCCTGGACCATCCGACGGCGGCGACGAGCGGTGCGGTGGCCGCCAGGGGCCAGCCGTAGACCAGCACCAGGATGACCAGCGCGCCGGCCGCGACCGCGGTGTGGATCGACATCTTCCACCAGTGGTTGACGACGGCGGCGACGACGAGCCCGACCCCGCCGGCGACGACGGCCGCCAGCAGCTCCCGCTGCGCGTCCAGGCCGAGCAGCACCGCGAACCCGACGGTGACGGAGGCGAGCCCGACGAGCAGCGGGCCGCGCCGCTGCCGGTGGTCGCCGACGTGGTGGTCGGTCAGGTCGCCGCGGCGGACCCCGCGCAGGATGTACAAGAACGGCAGCACGCTCTCGAACAGCGCGGCGACGACCCCGAGCAGCAGCCCCCGCCCCACGCTCGGCGCGCCGTGCACGGCAAGCAGCACGAGGAGCACCGACACCAGCACCGCTGGGGCGAGAAGCTCGGTGACGGCACGGGCGATGCGCTGGAAGATCACCGCAGTACCGTACAGAAAGAGACGCCGGCCGATGCACTCCCCCGTTTGAAGTCCATCGGCCGGACGATCTCAGCCTGTGCCGCTCAGCGCTTCCAGAACGCGCCCCGGGTCGCGGCCGGCTCGGGTCCGGCGCCGGCCACCTTGTCCAGCTCCGCCAGGACCTCCCGCCACAGCTCCTCCAGGGGCCGGGCCGCGATCGCCGCCGGGGTGAGCCGCTCCGCGAGGACCCGCAGGACGCCGATGCCCAGCACCGCCAGCCGCGACCCGAGGTCCTCGAGCAGCTCGCGCCGCTCGAACTCGGGCCGGCCCGCGGCGTCCCGCAGCCGCTGGGCCTCGCCCGCCGCGAGCTCCCGCAGCTCCGCGGCGTCGGACCGCTGCCGCTCCGCCTCGACCGACGGCTGCGCCGTCGGGGGCACCTGTGGCCGGACGGATCCCCGGCCGCGCAGCGCCCGCCCGACCGCGCCGCTCCCGGGACGGAAGCCACCGCCGCCGGAACCGCCGCGGAAGCCGCCGGCCTTGCGCTGCGTCTCCGTGGTGTCCTGCGCCGGCGCGCCGGACATCGGCGGCGGGGGCGGCGTCATCGCCGGCATCGGCGGCATCATCGGCGGCGGCCCGCCCGGGGCGGGCATCGCCGCGCTCCGGCTCCGATAGGGCGCGCTCGCAGGCATGGCCATCGGCATCGCCGTCGGGTGCAGCGGCGGCGGTGGCACCGCGGTCGGCAGCTCCCAGCCGGCCGGTGTCTCGACGGGCTGGACCACCTGGCGCGGCTGGCCGCCCTCCGTGACGACGCGCTTGTCGACCGCGACATACGCGGTGAAGCGGCACAGCACCTGGAAGCGCAGCGACACCTCGGTGATCCGCCGCTCGAGCTCCTCGCCGCCGGCCAGTCCCGAGACGTAGGCGTCCTCAAGGTCGCGCAGCAACGCCCGGGCCCAGATCGCGGTCAGCGCCGGGTTGTCGTGCCGGGTCGCGGTGACCGCGGTCGACCAGGGCGTGCCGTCGCGCATGGTGCCGGCGACGGTCAGCGCGCCCTCGGCCGCGCCGCGATACCGCCCGGTGACCACGAACGGCACGCCGGGGAACACGTCGGGCAGCCGGGCCGGTGCCTGCGTGCCGTCGATCAGGTCGAGCCCCTCGGGGGTGACGGTGACGCCGCCGACGACTGGCGCGCCGATGCGCCGGTGGATGCGGTCCATCGCCTCGTCGAGGCGGTCCTCGCTCTCGACCAGCTCGCAGCGGCCCCCGCCGGCGATCGCGAGCCGGCCGAGGAACCCGGCGTTGACGGCCTGGTCGATGCCGACGGTGTGCACCCGCACCCCGCGCAGCGCCCCGGCGACGGTCCGCAGGATCTGGTCCTCGTTGCCGACCTGCCCGTCGGTGACCAGGACGAGGACGCGGTCCCGGCCGCCCGCGGCGCCACCGGCGGTCGCGGGCTCGCCGGTCGTGGTGGCGGCGTCGAGCAGCTTCAGCCCGTCGAGCAGCGGCTGGAGCAGCTCGGTGCCGCCGCGGGCGTCGACCCGCGACAGGTGCTCCACGGCCCGGAAGCGGTGCCGGTCGGTGCCGTCGACCAGGCCGGACGGCAGCGAGGCCGGCATCTCCACCCGGTCGTCGAACGCGAGGACGGCGAACCGGTCGGCGACGGTGAGCGTGTCGACGATGCGGGCGGCGGCCCGGCGGGCGGCGACCATCTTCCAGCCGCCCATGCTGCCGGAGCGGTCCAGCAGCAGCACCACGTCCTTGGGCTTCGGCGGCGCCTGCGACGCCGGCGGCAGCACGGTCAACCGGTAGGTGCCCTCCTCGCCGGTCGTGTCGGGGACGAGGGCCAGCCCGGCCTCGCCGGGCCCGTAGGCGAGCCGCAGGACGAAGTCCCGGTTGGCCCGCTCCCCCGGCAGCACCGACACGGTGCGCTCCGTCTGCTGCACCGTGTGCAGGCTGGAGCGGACCTCGCCGAGCGGCAGCCCCGCGGGGTCGATGTCGACGTCAATGCTCAGCCGCAGCGGGTTGGGGAACCCGGGCAGCAGCACCGGGGGCGTGATCCGGGACGCGTCGGGCACGGCGTCGGTGTCGAGGGCGTGACCGACGCCGACACTGTCACCGTCGAGCGCGCCACCCGGGATGTATCGGGGGGCGACGACCAGGGGGAACCGGAACGTGGCCTCGCCGTCCTCAAACGACAGCGGCCCGGCCAGCGACAGTGCCACGCTGACCCGCTCACCGGGCAGGATGTTGCCGACCCGCATGGTGAACACGTCGGGCCGCTCCTCCTCGGCGATCGAGGCGCGCTGGCCGGCGGCGACCGCCCGGTCATACGTCTCGCGAGCGGCGCCGCGCTCCTGCAGCTCCGCCTCGACGACCCGCCCGTCGGCGGTCATCGCCATGCGGGTCACCGCGGCCCGGTCGGGCAGGGGGAAGACATAAGTGGCCTCAAGGGCCTCGTCGTGGACGTTGACGAACTCCTGGGTGAGGTCGATCCGTGCGACCAGGCCGGTGATGGCCGTGTGGACGTCGATCCGGTCGAGCGGCAGGTTGCCGCGCTCGGTGCGCAGCGCGCCGAGACCGGCGTCGTCCTTCGGCGCGGCGACCCGCAGGGCCTCCGCCTCGCTCATGGTGGCGACTCTCATTGCACACTCCCTCGCTCAGGGCTCGGATCACGGGCGGGCTCGCGCGTCAGCCCACGGGCGGCCAGCAGGTCCAGCAGCGGCTGGGCGGCCGCCTGGATCGCGGCCACGTCGTCGGGTCCCGGCGTGCCGGGCAGCAGCAGTGTCACGTCGCCGCTCAGCGGCACCCCGCTGAGCAGTGCGGGGGGTGGCGCCGGTGGCGGTGTGTGCGGTGCGGGCGGTTCGGTCCAGAACCGTGTCCTGGGTTGCTCATGCTTCGGCAGGTCGGCGATCTCCCACAGGAGCGCGTCGGGTGCCTCGGCAAGCTCGATCTGGATGTCGGCGATCCGCCTGCCCTCCGACTGCCGGCGTTTGATCGCCACCAGCTGCGCAAGGTGTCGCGGACCGTAGAGCGCGGTGCGGCCCCGCATGGTCGGGCGGTCGACGAGCCCGATCGTCGCATACCACCTGATGGCACGGGCGTCGGGAACGTCGCGCACCCGACCGTTGGGTGCGCCCGCATAGGCGGTGCCTTCAAGCGCGGCGGCAACCCGTGCCGTCAGCTCGTCGAGCGTCCATCCTGTCGCGGTCACACGACAACTATGACACTGTCACATGACACTGTCAACAAAGCGGGGCAGCCGCACCTCGGCCCGCACCCCCGGGCGCGCGTCGAGCAGCCGCACCGTGCCGCCGTGCCGGCGGACCAGCTCCCGCACGATCGCCAGCCCCAGCCCGGTGCCGCCGGCGTCGCGGGCCCGGCCGTCGTCGAGGCGGGTGAAACGGTCGAAGACCCGCTCCCGCAGCGGGCCGGGGATGCCCTCCCCGTCGTCGGTGACACTGACCAGGACCTCCTGGCCCTCGGCCTCCGCGCGCAGCACGACCCCCGTGCGGGCGTGCCGCACCCCGTTGTCGACGAGGTTCAACACGACCCTGAGCAGCGCGTCCTGCTCACCCTCGACCCACAGCGACTGCCCGGACGCATCGACGGTGACGGTGGCGTACCGCTTCGCCAGGTTCGTCAGCAGGCTCTGCATCTCCACCGGCTCCCGCGCCACCCGGCGCCCGTCGCGCTCGTCCGCCCTCGCCAGCAGCAGCAGGTCGTCGACCAGCCGCGACAGCCGGTCCAGGTCGGTCAGCAGGTCGTCGCCGACGGCGTCCCAGTCGCCCAGCTTCTGCGCCACCTCGACCTGGATGCGCATGCTGGCCAGGGGGCTGCGCAGCTCGTGCGCGGCGTCCGCGATGAACGAACGCTGCCTAGCCCGGGTCGTGGCGAGGCGGTCCAGCATGTGGTTGAGCGTCACCGCGAGGCGCTGGATCTCGTCGCTGGACGGCGGCACCGGCAGCCGCTCGTCGGTCGCCGCGCCGGTGATCCGCTCCGCGGACGCGCTGAGCCGGTCCACGGGCGCCAGGGCCTGCCCGACCACCTTCCAGGCGATCGCGACCAGGATGGTCACCAGGGCCGGGTACGTCACCCACAACGATGTCTTCAGCAGCTCGAGGCTGCGGTTGTAGTCGCCGAGCGGCACCGCGACCACGACGACCCGGCCGTCACCGACCTGCCGCGCGGTGACCCGCAACGGGTCCCGCTGCAGCGCCCGGTCGCCGGGCACGGTGATCCGCTCGCGCTGGGCCGCGGCGACCTCCGAGGGTTGCAGCAGCGGCACGAGCAGGTCCGCGTTGCGGTCGCCGGCGACGACCCGGTGCTGGGCGTCGAGCACCTGCACGACCTGGCCCGCGGGTGCCGGCAGCGGCGACGGCAGCGTCGAGCCCTCCTCCAGCAGGGCGGCGATCTCCAGGACGGTCGCGTCGGCCGAGCGGTCCAGGGTGCCCCGGAAGCTGTACGTCATCGCGGTCGCCATCGCCACGCCGGCGATCGCCAGCCCGACGATGAGCCCGCTGGTGCCCAGGAGCACCAGCCGCCCGCGCAGCGACAGCCGCGACCACCAGATCATGCTGTCCTCAGCCGGTATCCGGCGCCGCGGACCGTCTCGAGGGCGTCGCGGCCAAGCTTGCGCCGCAGGTAGCCGACGTACACCTCGACGGCGTTCGGCGCGGTGTCGATGCTCGCGTCCCACACGTGGTCGAGCAGCTCCGTCTTGGACACGACCTGTCCCGGGCGGCGCATCAGGTACTCCAGCAGCGCGTACTCCCGCGCCGTCAGCACGATCTCCTCGCCGCCGCTGGTCACCCGCCGCCGCGCCGGGTCCAGGGTCAGCTCGCCGACCGTCAGCACGCTCGGCCGCTCCGGCGCGCCGCGGCGCAGCAGCGCACGGAGCCGGGCGACCAGCACCACATAGGAGAACGGCTTGGTCAGGTAGTCGTCGGCGCCGCAGTCGAGGCCGTCGGCCTGGTCGTACTCGCCGTCCTTCGCGGACAGCATCAGCACCGGCACCCAGTTCTTCTCGGCGCGCAGCGCCGAGACCACCCGATACCCGGACAGGCCGGGCAGCATGATGTCCAGGATCACCGCGTCGTAGCCGCCGTGTCTGGCCAGCTCCAGGCCCGTGGGCCCGTCCCCGGCGACGTCCACGGCGAAACCCTCCGCCTGCAGGCCGCGCTGCAGCGCTCCCGCCATACGAATCTCATCCTCAACCACCAGCAGCCGCACGAGCACCAGCGTGGCACGCTGTGCTGTGGGAACGCACAGGCGGTCTCAGCGATGTCACAGCCGACCCCGAGCACCATGGTCGGCAGGAGGTGTACCCAATGTCGAAGTTCACGTCACGACCTGTCCTACGGTGGGCGGTGCCCGCGCTTGCCGCGGTCGCTGTGGTAGGTGCGGGCGTGGCCGCAAAAACCCTCGCCGTCGCCGCCGAGCCGAACCTGCCGCCGCGCACCGCCGCGCAGCTGCTGGTCGACCTGCAGACCGCACAGCTGGACGGACTGTCCGGCACCGTCGTGGAGCGCGCGGACCTGGGCCTGCCGGCCCTGCCGTCCCTGCTGGGCGACCAGAGCTCGGAGCTCACGTCGCTCGTGTCGGGCAAGCACACCCTGCGTGTGTGGTACTCGGGCCCGGACAAGGCCCGCGTGTCGCTGCTGGGCACGCAGGGGCAGAGCGACATCATCCACAACGGCCTCGACACCTGGACCTGGAACAGCAAGTCCGGCAAGGCGCAGCACTTCAAGGGCTCCGGCGACGCCGAGAACCCGTCGAAGGGCCCGGCCGCGATCCCGAGCGACGTGCCGAAGAGCCCGCAGGAAGCGGCCGACCTCGCCCTCAAGGCGATCGACCCGACCACGCAGGTCTCCATCGGCAACTCGGCGAAGATCGCCGGACGGGACGCCTACGAGCTCGTCCTGCGCCCGCGGGACACGGCGTCGCTCATCGGCCAGGTCCGCCTGGCGATCGACGCCCAGGAGAAGCTGCCGCTGCGCGTGCAGGTTCTGGCGAAGGGGCAGTCCAACCCGGCGTTCGAGGTGGCGTTCACGCAGGTGAGCTTCGCCCGGCCCGACGACGGTCAGTTCGTGTTCAACCCGCCGGCCGGCACCAAGGTCGAAGAGGCGGACCCGGCCGCAGCCGGCGCCGAGGGGAAGCCGAAGGTCGACGAGTCGACTTCCGGTGAAAAGCCCAAGAGCGCCGTCATCGGTACCGGCTGGACCTCGGTCTTCGTCCTTCGGACGGGCACCCCGGCACAGGCCGCACCCGGCGACGCGGAGGCCAAGAAGGCGCAGGACGCCATCAACCAGCTCCCGCTGGGCAACGGCGGCCGGACGTTCAACAGCAAGTTGTTCAGCGTCCTCATCACCGACGACGGCCGGGTCCTGGTCGGCGCGGTGACCCCCGAGCGTCTCTCCCAGGTGGCCGCCGACCCGGCAGCCGCACTGAAGTAACGAACCGCAGATCAGTGAGGGACCGCGGCGCCGCCGCGGTCCCTCACTTCGTGCCTGGCGGCGGCGGCGCGATGTAACGTCGCGACCGAGTACATGTCGCGGGCCCGGCGCAGCAGCTCCTCCTCCGACGCGGTGTTCTGCCGCACCGAGAACCCGACGGTGGTGTAGGCCAGGACGCTCAGCAGCAGGCACGCGAGCACGCAGACCGGGGTGAGCAGCTCCAGCGGGCTCGCGCCCCGCAGCTCTCCGGCGGCCGGGGTGGGGTCGAGGCGTACCGCCGCCATCACCGTGTAATGGGTGCTGCACGCCGCCACGGCCATGATCGCCGCGGCGACGACGAGGGCCTTGGTGCCGCGGACCGTCGACACGCACCACAGTGTCACCGTCGCCCCCACGACCGACGCGGCGAGCGCCGCGACCGCCGTCGCGGGGTCGTAGCCGACGGTCCCGGCCACCCGCATGGCCAGGGGCGCGGTGCTGTAGACCGCGCCCAGGCCGAGACCGGCGACGATCCCGGCCGGCAGGACCTTCCACAACGACGGCCGGCCGAAGCCGACGATGTACAGGCCCAGGCAGTACACCACCACCGCGATACCGAATCCGAGCGCGGTGATCGGCACGTCGTAGCGCACCACCGAGTTCGGCACGTCGGTGCCGAGCAGCGCCATGAAATGCGGCACCCAGGTGCCCGCTCCCCCGATCGCGACCGCCGACAAGGTCAGCCAGCGGGCCCTGCTGCCGCCGTTGGAGGCCCGGGACCGGGCGGCGATGAACACGCCGAGCAGGCAGCCGAGGAACGACAGGGTGAGGGCGAGCGCGGGCGTGATGGCGCCGTAGGCGAAATGCTGCACGGACGCCCATTCAGCCAGCCCGATGGTTCGGCCGGTCGGACAACTTGTGCGGGTTTGCCCTCACCCCGTGGGGGTAGCCAAAGGTGAGCACCGAGAGGAGTGATCGCACATGAGTCAGGTTGTGGAGACCGTGGACGTGGCCGTGCCCGTCCGGACCGCGTACAACCAGTGGACCCAGTTCGAGGAGTTCCCGGCGTTCATGAACAGCGTGCGGGAGATCCGCCAGCTCGATGACACCAGGTTGCACTGGGTGGTCGAGTTCGGTGGGGTACGCCGTGAGTTCGACGCGCGCATCACCGAGCAGCACCCGGACGAGCGGGTCGCGTGGACGTCGACGGAGGGCCCGAAGCACGCCGGGGTGGTCACCTTCCACCGGCTCGACGACACGCACAGCCGGGTGACCGCACAGCTCGACATCGACCCCGAGGGGTTCGTCGAGAACGTCGCCGACAAGGCCGGCATCGTGGACCGGCTGATCAAGTCCGACATGGCGAAGTTCCGTGAGTTCATCGAGCACCGGGGCACCGAGTCCGGCGCGTGGCGCGGCGACGTCGACCGGCCGGGCGCGGCCGCCGGCACCGCTGGGGCCGGCACCGCTGGGGCCGGCACTGCTGCGACCGGCACCGCTGGGACCCCGCCGAAGCCGGGCTCGTGGATCGCACCCGGCGGCACGCCCGCCGGCTCCGACGCGATCCAGGCGGCGCCCGACATGACCCAGAGCAGCGACGTGAACCGCATGCCGGACCCCGACGACTCCCGGCACGCCATCTAGCCTCACCCTCCACCGCACCGGAAAAGGCCGGCCGGCCAGCGTTCGCGCTGACCGGCCGGCGTGCGTGTGCCGGCTAGACCCGGCGCGCGGTGATGAGCAGGCGGTCGCTGCCCACCGTGTACGGCGCACCGTCCGGCCCGCCGGACAGCGTCACGTCCGTGAACCCGCCATCGCGCAGCAGGGCGCCGAGGTGCCCGCTGGTGTAGACGTGGTGCACGGCCGTCGCGGTGAGCCGTTCCTCCCCGCGGATGAAGGTGTACCGGCTGAGCAGCCGGCTGGCGGCGACGTCGTACTCGGTGGCCGCCTCGACGGTGATGTCGCCGGTGCGCATCACCCGGTCCTGCCCCGTGAAGCCGGGCAGGACGGTCTCCGCCGTCGCGCTGAAGTCGACGACGAGGCCGCCGCCGGGCCGCAGCGCCGCGGCGGTCGCCGCGACGAACACGACCAGGTCGGCGGGCTCCAGGTAGCCGAAGCTGTT
The DNA here is from genome assembly GCF_040676755.1 of Dactylosporangium sp. NPDC049525. Lineage (NCBI taxonomy): Bacteria > Bacillati > Actinomycetota > Actinomycetes > Micromonosporales > Micromonosporaceae > Dactylosporangium > Dactylosporangium sp. NPDC049525. Next base: position 97,650 of record NZ_JBFAPO010000003.1, read on the forward strand.
GCCGAGGCAGAGCACGGCGTCGAAGTCGCCGGTCCGCGGGATGTCCCGCATGTCGGCGACCAGGAACTCGACGTCGAGGCCCTGCCCGGCCGCGGCCCGCCGGGCGTGCCCGACGGCCTCCGGGGAGATGTCGACGCCGGTGACCCGGTGTCCCAGGGCGGCGAGGGCGATGCTGTGCCGGCCGCTGCCGCAGGGCACGTCGAGCAGCCGCGACCCGGGTGCCAGCCCGAGCCGGTCCTGCACGAAGCCGACGTCGGCGGCGGTCAGCTGCGGCGCCGCGGCACGGCGCCAGAACTCGTTGGGCAGTTCGGTGAAGAAGTCCGCGTACCAGGTTGCGGGAACAGCGGATGGGACGTGCGGTGACAACTGAGGATCTCCTCTTGGGTGTGCGCGATCGGGGAAGGTCGTCGCCCGGGCACACCACGGCACACCAGCGGACCCGGTCGGTCCGTGGTCACCGGCGACCCGGGACTGGGTCCCGGGCAGGCATGGCATCCTCCAAGAAGAAACTGCGCCGACGGTACCAGCGGTCGGCGCCGGCACGCACCGGATTATTCGACCGGGTGGCGCTGCGCGGGAATCGCGATCGGCCCGGTGCCGCCGGCCGGCTGGTCCTCGCGGGTGTCGTCCGACGGCGTGTAGCGCCCGGACTCCATCGACCAGTCGACGTTGCCGCGGATCCAGTGCACGAAGTCACCGGCGACCGCGGCGACCGCCGGGTCCGCGGCGAGCGGCCCGGCCGTGAACCGCTCCCGGGCCGCCACGAAGTCCTCGACGAGGGCGTCGTGCTCGGCGACGGCGGCGAGGACCGCGGCCTCCACCGGCAGCCGCCGCTCGTGCCGCAGGGCGAGCACGATGTTGTGGTGGTCGCCGGCGGCCTCCTCCTTCGGCCACGACACGAGGTCGTTGAAGATCGCGGTGATCATCCCGGCGGAGCGGCGCATCGCGGCGAAGTCGTGGTCGGCGAAGACCGGCGCGGGCAGTTCGACGCCGTGCACCGGCTCGATGAGGTCGAAGAACATGTCGATCGCGGCGGTGCGGAACCGCATCGTGCGGTATTCGGCGAGCGGCGGCGGGCGGTTCGCGGCCCGGTTGCCGGCCTCCCAGACGGTGGCCTCGAGATAGTCGCCGACGTGGCCGATGAACCGCGCCCGCCAGGCGGGGCTGACCCGCGGCCTGGTCCGGCGCCACACCTCGGCGAGCGCGCGCAGGTGACCCTTCGGCGGCTCGTGCATGTCGGGTTCGTGCATGTCGGGTTCGTGCGTGTCGGATTCGTGCGTGTCGGGTTCGTGCGTGCCGCGGTCGTGGTGTGTGAGCAGGTCGAGGACCTCGTCGACGAGGTGCCTGGTCGCGGCCGGGTCGCCGGCGCGCTCAAGGTGGTCGTCGAGGGCGAAGACGCTGATCAGCCACGCGGTGGCGAGCTGGAGCTCGGCGGGATCGGCGTCCGGGTAGGTGCGGGCCATCAGGTTGGCGAACCTGGCCCGGGCGAACGCGGCCCGGGCGCCCGGCCGGTCGAGCAGGCCGTGTCTGGTGGCCCAGTGCAGCGACCAGCGCTGGACGAGATCGACGTGCGGTGATAAAAGCGGCGTGAACGGGCACAGGACCGCGAGCGTCGACTGCATGATGCACCCCCTTGCGCCGCGAGATCTTCATGGTCGCGTCTTTTCCAGCTTTCCGCGACCCTGTTCGATGCCTTCGGCCCGGTTTCTCCGCGCTTGTCTAGTTACGCGTTCCTCGCACAGACGTAGCTATTGGGCTTGACCGGACGGGCCCTGAATTCGGGACCCGGGGGCGCGCGGAAAAAAATGTCGTACCCCCCGGATATCGTGCGATCTGCTGGTTCGAACATTTGTTGGTTCGTCGTTTCCCGCTGGGAGGTCCGGCCGTGTATCGACAAGGTGACGTCCTGCTGGTGCCCATCGCCGCGGGTGAGGTGCCCGTGACCGCGGTGCCCGCCCCCCGCGACCGCTCCGGCCGCATGATTCTCGCCCGCGGCGAGGCCACCGGCCACGCCCACGTGATCGTCGGCCCCGACACGCTGCTGCTCGCCGACCGCGACGACATCGACCGGCTCTTCGTCAAGGTCGTGTCCCGGGCAAGGGTCGTGCACGAGGAGCACGGCACGATCGCGATCCCGGCCGGGTCGTATCGGATCGTCCGCCAGCGCGAATACGTGCCGGGCTCGTGGCGTCCGGTGGCCGACTGATGACCACGACCCCGCTCACCGACGAGACCAGCGCCGCGGCGCTCGGCGCCAACGCGGCGAAGTGGCTGGCGGCCGGGCTGTCCACGGCGCCCGCCGACCGTGCCGCCGCCGCGGACGCGGTCCGCCTCGCATATCGCTCCGCCGGACTGCCCGAGCCCGCCCACGTGGTGTGGTTCGCCTCACCGGCGGCGGGTGCCAGGGCGGCGGCCCTGCTCACCGGCCGCCGCGACCTCCCCGGCGCAGCTCCCGGCTCAGCTTCTGGCTTCGCTCCCGGCTCGCCGCACAGCCACGGCCTTGCTCCCGAACGTGCCCGGCCCATGACCACCGCCGCCCGTCGCGCCGCCCGGGCCGGTCTCACCCTGCCCACCGCGCGCCTGGGCGTCTCCACCGGCGTGGTCCCCGCCTCCGCGGACACGATCGTCGCCGAGGAGCTGCGGGCGCAGGGCTGCCCGCCGGTCCCGGGCACCGCCGGCGTGTCGGTGCGCGCGGCGGTGCGCACCGCTCCATGGGCGGCGGCCCGCGCCGAGGTCCACGAGTCGCTCGGCCCCGATGGCTGGGCCCGACTTTGGGCGGCCTGCGGCGCCGACGTGTGGCGGATGGTGAATGACCGCGTCGCCGTCCCGCTGCGCACGCACCTGCGCAACGAGCTGCCCACCCACGTGCGCGCCGTGCTCCTCGACGCCGTCGGCGGTCAGCACGACGCGGGCTGGCTGGCCGCGTTCGACGCCGCCGCCTCCCGGGCCGACCACGCCCAGAGCTTCCAAGGGGGCCAGGGCTCCCGGGGCGTCCGCGGAGAGGCGCCCGCGGCGGTGCTCGGCGCGGCGCAGCGTCTCGCCGGGCTGGCCGGGGTGGCCCGGTCCGCCGGCTGGTGGTGGCCGTATGCCAACGTCGCCGTCCTCACCGACCGCCCCGACGAGCTGCACCGGGACAACGTCGGCCGGTTGCACGCCGCGGAGACGCCGGCCCTGCACTACAGCGACGGGTTCGCGTTGCACGCGTGGCGGGGCATGCCGATCCCGTCGGAGCTCGTCCATCGGCTCGCCCACCTGACGCACGCGCAGATCGCCGCCGAGCGCAACGCCGAGCTGCGCCGCGTCATGCTGGAGCACTTCGGCTATGAGCGCTATCTGCGTGAGGCCGGCGCCCGGCGCCTCGGCGCCGACGCGTGCGGCGTGCTGTGGCAGCTGAGCTTCAACGACGACGAGCCGCTGACGATGGTCGAGGTCGTCAACAGCACCCCCGAGCCCGACGGCACCAGCCGGGTCTACTGGCTGCGCGTCCCCCCGACGACCCGCACCGCCCGCGCGGGCGTCGCATGGACGTTCGGCCTCACCGAGGAGGAGTATCAGCCGCTCGTGCAGACCTGACCCGCAGCCCTGACCGCGGGTCTCCGCAGCGGGCCGGCTGTGGTCAGCCGCCGCCCCAGTGGGTCTCGGCCTGCTCCCGGCTGGGCCCCGTGTCGGGCCAGTCGCGGCGGGGGTCGGTCTCGACCAGCTCGACCAGTTCGGCGGGGCGGACCCTGGCGGGCAGCTCGCCGAACCTGGCGTGGCGCAGGAACGCCAGGTCGGGATCGGAGAATCGGATCTCGCCCGAGCCGTCCCCGGCCCGGCTCGCCTCACTGGTCATGGTTCGATCGTCCCGCCGCGCGGCCCGGTCGCGCAAGCAACTCCGGCGGCGCGGGCTCTGGGAGCTCTGCGGGCTCTTCGGTGCGGGATGCGGGGCGCCGCCGGCGGCGTGAGAATGGGTCGATGCCGACTGTCGGACGGGCGAAGGTGCTCGCGTACCGGGCCGTCACCAACCAGCTGCACGAGCGGGTCGACGCCGACCCCGGCGACCTGGCGGTCTTCGACCTCGGGGTGCCCAACGTTCCGGCCGGGACGGCGCGGCAGGCCCTGGCCGCGCGGACGAGCAGGTTCAGCGCCGACGACGCACCGCTCAGCCTGGTCTGGTCGGCCCGGGGTGCGCGGCACCTGCACCGGCCCGAGGATCTGCCGGGGCTCGTCACGGCGCTGTGGCCGATCAGCGACGCCGACGCGGAGGCGCGGTTCGGCAGCAAGCAGATCCCCGACGGCGGCAAGCTGGGGATCGCCGCGTTCCGGGCGACCGCCGAGGCGTTCGCGGCCGTCGTCGCCGGGCCGACGTCGAAGGGCGACGCGAGCCGCGGCGTCAGCGACCGGGTCCCGGAGGCGCTGACCTACTACTGCGGGCCGTGCAAGGCCCGGCACATCTCGGGCTCGGTGTTCCAGCAGGCCGGCCTCGCCGGCGGGGTCCAGCTCGACGAGGCCGCGACGACGACCGTGCTGCTGCCGATCGACGGCGCGCCGGCGGTCCCCGACGGGCCCGGCGACCCGTCCGGGCTCATCCACGCGTATCTGCGGCTGCTCGGCCCGGCCACGCCCGCCGACGTGGCGAAGTACCTCGGCACGACGGTGACCGCGCTCAGACCGGCCTGGCCCGGCGGGCTCGCCGAGGTCACCGTCGACGGGCGGAAGGCGTGGATACCGCAGGAGTCGCTCACCGGGCTCATCGAGGCGGAGCCGGTGCGCGGCGTGCGGCTGCTGCCGTCGTCGGATCCGTTCCTGCAGGCCCGGGACCGGTCGGTGCTGACCCCCGACAAGACGCGGGAGAAGGAGGTGTGGCGGGTGCTCGGCAACCCCGGCGCGCTGCTGCTCGACGGGGACCTCGCCGGGACGTGGCGGGCCAGGATCGCCGGGAAGCGACTCGCGGTGACGGTGTCGCCCTGGGCGCCGCTGCGGGCCCCGGTCCGGGCCGCGATCGACGCCGAGGCGCAATGGCTGGCGGCGGCGCGGGGGCTCCCCACCGCCGAGGTCACGGTCGGGCGTGGGGATACTTGAGCGCATGAGCTACTTGATCGCGTTCGCGTCGCGGCGGTTGGTGGAGGACGAGTCGCTGCTCCCCGGGTACGTGTACCACGACCCCGAGGACGCCACCCTGCCGGCCGCGCCCGACGGCCGCAAGGCCAGCGGGTGGAACCTGCTGGTCGGCGACGAGACCGACGAACAGCTCGCCGACGCGGGTGAGCTGCTGATGCCCGATCTGGAGTGGCTCGTCGAGCGCTACCCGGCGTTCGGCAAGATCGTCAGCGCCGGCTCCGAGGGGCGGCAGTTCGAGTGGGACGCCGAAGCCGGCACCTACACCGACGTCGGCCCGTCCACGTTCGAGGACTGAGCCACCGGCTCCGATTCTTGCGCCAGCTCTGATTCTGGCTCCGGTTCTGGTCGCAGTACCGGCAGGCTGATCGACGACGGCGTCAGGATCTCCTGCCGGACGGCGCGCAGCTCCAGTTCATGGCCGAGCGGCGCGCCCGTGCCCGGGTTCCGGGAGAAGCGCGGATGCGCTCCCCCGCTGACCTGCACCCGGATGCGTCGCCCCGCCGCGAACCGGTACGCGGTCGGCCACAGCTCCACCCGCACGGTCTGCCCCGCCGCGGCCGGCTCGCTCGCCGGGTCCGTGCCGGTCGCCGGGCCCGTTTCGGTCGCCGCCGCGCGGGCCAGGCCGTCGCAGATGTTCCATGACCGGTCCTGCTCGTCGACCTCGCACAGCCGGACGAACACGTCGAAGTACGGCACCAGATCACGGGTCGGGGGTGTCGACCCGTTCGGCCGCACGCAGGTCGCGTGGACGGTGATCTCGGCGGAGATCGGGCCAACCACCTCGAGGGGCTCGGTGAGCGGCTCCGACGTGAACGTCAGCACGTCGGGGCGCGCCTCCAGGGGGCGGTTGTCGCGCCGGCCGGAGATCTTGCCGATGAGCCGCGGCCCGCCCAGCGCCGGCGTCGGGTGTTTCGGGTCATACGTGAAGCCGTCGAGGCGTTCACCGCCGGGTGCCGGTGTCGTGCTGAGGGTGGCGTTCCGCCGCAGGTACCAGGGCTGCGTCTGGCTCGTGACGGGAGGCCACTCGGGCAGCTCTCGCCAGCCCGCGGTGCCGCCGACATGGACCCGGACGGGACGTTCACGGATGCGTTCCGGCCCGCCGGTGTGGGCGCGGAACCAGGCGACGGCCTCGGCCGCGGAGTGCTGGAACAGCCCGGCGCTGCCGTGGTGCCACGGGCCGACGGTCAGGTGCGGCTGGAGGCCCGCTGCCCGCAGCGCCGCGTAGTCGACCAGCTGCCACGGCAGGAAGATGTCATACCAGCCGCCGATCATGAGCACGGGAGCGGTGATCTTCGGCAGGCTGTGGGTGTGGCCGCGCTGGGTCCAGTAGGCGGAGGTCGGGTCGGCCTCGGCGAGCCACCGCTGGAAGAACTCGATTTCCGCGCCGGTGGTGATCCGGTCGGCCTCCGCCAGAGGTACCCGGGCCAGCCCGCGCTGCAGCCTCGGCTGGCCGCGCAGCAGCTCGACGGCGTTCTCCAGCCGCGGGCCGCGCTGGGCGTCGAGGATCGCCGACCAGGTGAGGACGGTGTCGAGGGAGAAGGCACCGCCGGCGTACGTCGGCGGGCCGAAGTCCGACGCGGTGACGATCGTGGCCATCGCCTTGAGCTCGTCGCCTGCCTCGGCGGCGAGGGCCCACTGCACGAAACCCACATAACTGGGGCCGTAGGTGAGGAGGCGGCCGTCGTACCACGGCTGCAGGCGCAACCAGTCGAGCGTGTCGAGGCCGTCCTCGCGCTCCTGCAGCAGCGGCTCGAAGGTGCCCCCGGAGTCGCCGGTCCCGCGGCAGGACTGGATGAGCACGTTGAAGCCGCGCTGCGCGACGGCCCGGCACAGCAGGCTGGTCGGCGCGCCCCTGCCGTACGGCGTGCGGACCAGCACCGTGGGCAGCTCGGCGTCCAGGGCCGGCCCGTAGTGGTCGGCGCGCAGGATCACACCGTCCCGCATACGGACCGGGATGCCCTTGGTGGTGCGGACCCGCCCGGTCAGCGCGGGCGGCAGCTTCAGCAGTCGGCCTACCGGGTCGAGCCTCATGCCGCCCTACGTTAGCCCCTGGCGTGTCTCCCGCTCTGTCTCCCGCTCTGGAGCCTTAGTGGCCGGCACTCAGTAGTTGGCGCAGCACCTGGTCATGAGCGCCCTGACGTTGTTCACGTAGGTCCAGTTGGTGATCCCGGCGTTACCCTTGGTGAGGTCGACCGCGCCCGCGCCGTTGTTGTACGCGGAGATCACCGCGTTGAGCAGCGTCGTGTCCTCGCCCATGACGTCGAAGGTGCCGAGCTGCTCGCCGAAGTAGCGGATCGCCCAGGCGAGATACTGCCCGCCGAGCATCACGTTGTCCTGCGGGGTCCCGATCTTCCAGGACGTGCCGAAGCGCTGGTTCATCCAGGTCTCGGTGTCGGGCATGATCTGCATGACGCCGACCCCGCCGTCGCAGGCGTAGATGTTGGACTGCCAGCCGCTCTCCTGCTCCGCGACGCCGTACAGGAGGCGCTTCGGCACCCGGATCGCCTGCACCTCGGCGGGGGTGGCGCTGCCCCAGAACTGCTTCACCGATGCCGCGTCGAGATACTCCCGGACCGTCGACTTCGGCAGCTGCGTGCCCTTGTACTCGGGCTGACAGCCGGGCTTCGTGCTGACCTTGGGCGGCGGCGGTGGCAGCGCCGTCTGCTTCGGCGGCGCGATCGACTTCTTCGCCGCGGGGGTCTTCGACGGCGTGGCGGACGGGGTCGGGCTCGGCGGCGCCGACGTGGTCTCCAGGACCACCTCCGTCGGCTCGACGCTCGGCTCCGCCGCGCTCCTGGACGGGCGTGACTCGACCGCCGTCGGCACCGTGTCGTGCCCCTTGAGCAGGACCGTGAGCCCGCCGACCGCGATCAGGCCGACCACGACCAGCGCGCCGACCAGGAAGATCAACCCCGCGCGGCGCCTGCGCGGCCGGTCCGCCCGGTCGTCGTCCCAGGGCTGCTCAGCGGTGTTGTCGTCGTCATAGAAGCTGCCGTAGCTCATCGATGCCTCCCCGTTCTGGCACGCTATCGCGGACGGCTGATGCCCGCTGTCCCCTAAGACGCCGGGGGCGCCGATTTCGATGGGCGGGGCGCGGAACGTCACATCGCGCACAGTGCGTGACGGCAACCTGAGTGCGCCTGGAACAATGGAGGTCATGCAGACCCGCGCAGACCTCCGCAACGTCGCCATCGTCGCCCACGTCGACCACGGCAAGACCACCCTTGTCGACGCGATGCTGCGCCAGAGCGGAGCGTTCCACGCGCGCGCGGAGCAGATCGACCGGGTCATGGACTCAGGGGACCTGGAGCGCGAGAAGGGCATCACCATTCTCGCCAAGAACACCGCCGTGCGCTACGTCCCCGCCGACGGTGGCGACCCGACCACGATCAACATCATTGACACCCCCGGCCACGCCGACTTCGGCGGCGAGGTGGAGCGCGGCCTGACCATGGTCGACGGCGTGATCCTGCTCGTCGACGCCAGCGAGGGCCCGCTGCCGCAGACCCGGTTCGTGCTGCGCAAGGCGCTGAAGGCCCGCCTGCCGATCATCCTGGTGATCAACAAGGTGGACCGGCCCGACGCCCGGATCAAGGAGGTCATCGACGAGACGTATGAGCTCTTCCTCGACCTCGACGCCGACGAGCACCAGATCGAGTTCCCGATCGTCTACGCCTGCGCCCGCGACGGCGTCGCCTCGCTGAGCCAGCCGGAGGACGGCACCGTCCCCACCGACAGCGACAGCCTGCAGCCGCTGTTCCAGACGCTGCTGGGCACGATCCCGGCCCCGTCCTACACCGAGGGCGCGCCGCTGCAGGCGCACGTCACCAACCTCGACGCGTCGCCGTTCCTCGGCCGGCTCGCCCTGTGCCGCGTCCGCGAGGGCCGCATCCGCAAGGGTCAGACCGTCGCCTGGATCCGCATCGACGGCACCGTGCAGAACGTGCGGATCTCCGAGCTGCTGATGACCCAGGGCCTGGAGCGCAAGCCCGCCGAGGAGGCCGGGCAGGGCGACATCATCGCCCTCGCCGGCATCCCCGACATCATGATCGGCGAGACCCTCGCCGACGCGGAGAACCCGATCGCGCTGCCACTCATCACCGTGGACGAGCCCGCGATCTCGATGACCATCGGCACCAACCAGTCGCCCCTCGCGGGCAAGGTCAAGGGCACGAAGGTCACCGCGCGCCTGGTCAAGGACCGGCTCGACCGCGAGATGGTCGGCAACGTGTCGCTGCGGATCCTGGCCACCGAGCGCCCCGACACCTGGGAGGTCCAGGGCCGTGGTGAGCTGGCCCTGGCCATCCTCGTGGAGCAGATGCGCCGCGAGGGCTACGAGCTGACCGTCGGCAAGCCGCAGGTCGTCACCCGCGAGGTCGACGGCAAGGTGCACGAGCCGGTCGAGCGGCTCACCATCGACTCGCCCGAGGAGTATCTCGGCGCGATCACCCAGCTCCTCGCCACCCGCAAGGGCCGCATGGAGCAGATGGTCAACCACGGCACCGGCTGGATCCGGATGGAGTGGCTGGTCCCGGCCCGCGGCCTCATCGGGTTCCGGACCGAGTTCCTCACCGACACCCGCGGCACCGGCATCCTGCACCACGTCTTCGAGAAGTACGAGCCGTGGTTCGGCGAGCTGCGCATGCGCGCCACCGGCTCCCTGGTCGCCGACCGGGCCGGCGTCGCGACCCCGTTCGCGATGATGAACCTGCAGGAGCGCGGTTCGATGTTCATCGAGCCCACCACCGAGGTGTACGAGGGCATGATCGTCGGCGAGAACTCGCGCGCCGACGACATGGACGTCAACATCACCAAGGAGAAGAAGCTCACCAACATGCGCTCCTCCGCCTCCGACGAGACGGAGAAGCTGATCCCGCCGCGCAAGCTCACCCTGGAGCAGGCGCTCGAGTTCTGCCGCGAGGACGAGTGCGTCGAGGTCACCCCGACCGCAGTCCGCATCCGCAAGGTCATGCTCGACCAGAAGGACCGCGAGCGCTCCGCCCGGAAGCGTTCGCACGCCTGATCTGCTGATCAACATCTGCTGATCAACGGGGGCCGCTACGCGGCCCCCGTTGCCGTCTCCCGCAGCGCGGCCGGCGTCTCCTTGAGCGCGGCTGCCGGCACGGACCACAGCGGCAGCTCGTGCGGGACGCGTTCCAGCACGCCGCCGGCGAACACGTCATACAGCGGCAGTGTCCGCAGGTGCACGTAGCCGATGTGGCAGTCGCACTCCTCCTTCGGGCACGGTCGCGTGGTCGGCCGCCAGGTCCCGTCGTACAGGTTGCCGAGCGGCTCGGGCACGAAGTGGCAGCGGCGGACCGTGCCGTCGCCGAGGACGGAGATCACCTCGTCGCCGGTCCGGCAGGCCCGCCCCAGCGACCGGTGCGGCCGGACGCTGTAGCCGAACAGCGGGTCGATCGCCGTCCACGCCTCCTCCTCCGCCGGCGTGTACGTGTGGCCGTCGGCGGCGTTGACCCACAGGTACACGTCGCGGGGCAATGCCGAGCGCAGCGCGACGGCGGCGGCGAGGTGCTCGGGCAGGCCGACGACGCCGACCGAATGCCGGATCCCGTGCCGGTGCAGGGTCGCCGACTGCCGCAGGAACCGCTCCAGGCCGACCTGCCCCGGGTGGAACGTGCACCACAGCGCCAGGGTGTCCGGGTCCGCCTCGGTGACCCAGTCGAGCCGGCCGGCGAGGTTCGTCTGGATCGCGGCGCGCCCGACGTGCGGCAGGTGCGAGAGGCGGATGAGCGCCGCCCGGTACCAGGACCGGGTCAGCCCCTCACCCCACGGCGTGAACAGCACCTCGACCGGCTCGCCGCCGGGTGGCTCGTGTGCCGCGACCCAGCCGACGAACCGTTCGAGCGCGGCCCGGTCGGCGCGCAACAGGTCGGGCGGGTCGCGCCGCTTCGCGAACGGGCAGTACGCGCAGTCGTAGTTGCAGCTGGCCAGCGGGCCGCGGTAGAGGATCCTCACCGCGGCACGTGCCCGGCCATGGCGGCGCGGACGCCGTCGGAGATGAGCCACGGCCCGATCGCGTCGGAGTGCGCGAGCCCCTCCGCCGTGAGCCGGTGCCCGTCGAGGTGGCCGGTCTCGCGGAGCAGGCGCAGCGCCGGGAAGTCGTCGTCGACGCCGGTGCCGAAGCGCGCCAGGTAGTCGCCGGGCGCGATCCCGGGCGCCCGCAGCAGCGACTTGAGCAGCCAGCGGCGGCGCTGCTCGGTGCCGTCGAGGGCGAACCCGACCTCGGCGACGTCGAAGTCCTCCGCCGGCCGGGCCAGATAGTCGTCGAGGATGCCCCGCACCTGCCGGACGCTCACCGCATAGTCGAACGAGTAGTGCAGCCTCGACGTGTACGACCTGGCCCCGCACCCCAGCCCGACCATCCCGTCGTCCTGGCAGCAGTAGCCGGGAACGGCGGTGGCACCGCCGGCAGTGGCACCGCCGGCGGGGTCGGCAGTGGCGGCGCCGGTCGGCGGCGCGTCCCGGCGGCGGAATGCGCGCATCGACTGCTGCTCATAGCCGGCGGCGGCGAGCAGGTCGACGGCGTGCCGGTAGAGGGCGAGGCGCTGCGCGTCCCACTCGGGGTCGGGGGTGCCGGGTGCCCGCCGGCCGAGGCCGGTCATCGGGCGGACGTAGAGCGGGTACAGGTACAGCTCCTCGGGCCGCCAGGTCAGGGCGGTGTGCAGCGAACCCGTCCAGGTGTCGACGGTCTGGCCGGGGATGCCGTAGATGAGGTCGATGTTGAGCTCGACCGGGCCGGCGGCTCGGATCGTGTCGAGGGCCCGGTCGACCTCGGCGCGGTGCTGCGGCCGGCCGGCGGCGTGCGCCTCGGCGTCCAGGAAGCTCTGCACCCCGATGCTGACCCTGCTCGTGCCGCGGTCGAGCAGCACCGCGAGCCGGTCGGCGGTCGCGGTCGCCGGTGACGTCTCCACCGACGTCGGCACGGCCCGCAGGTCCGCGCCGGTGGCTCGCTCGACGGTGTCGAAGAGCCGGGTCAGCTCGGCCGCGGTCAGATACGTCGGGGTCCCGCCGCCGATCGCGGCCCGGGCGTAGGTCGCGGCGGGCACCGCGGCGGCGACCCGGTCCGCCTGCCGCCGCAGCTGGTCGAGGTAGGCGGTGACCTGCTCGGCGGGCGGATTGGCGCGGGTGAAGAGGTTGCAGAACCCGCACCGCATCTCACAGAACGGCACGTGGACGTAGAGGAACAGCGCGTCCGTCGGCTCGCCCGCCCACACGTCGGCGAGCCGCGGCCGGGGGCGCAGCGGCCGGTACGCGGTCTTGTGCGGATACGCATACAGGTAACCCTGGTAGGGAGAGCCGAGCATCACCACTCCCCTGGTTCGAGGGTGAACTCGGCATACGGCACGGTCCACACGACCTCGTGCGCGAGGCGGTGCCCGGTGTGCCCGTCCTCGCCGTAGGCGGTGCCGTGGTCGCTGCACATGATCACGTGGCAGGGCCGGCCGCGGGACGTGACGAGGCCGAACAGCGCCGGCAGGTGCCGGTCGACATACGCCAGGGCCGCACCGTGTGACGCGACCGTGTCCTGCGCCGCGCCGGGCAGGTAGTGCCGGTTGGGCTGGTGCATGGCGGCGACGTTGACGAACGTGAACAGCGGCCCGTCGCTGTGCTTGTCGTGCTTGCCTTCGTGGATCACGGTCTTGAGCCGGTCGAGTTGCGCCTCGAAGCAGGCCGGGTTGGTCACGCCGAACTCGGGGGTCCAGTGCGCCTCGTCGAACAGGCCGGGCAGCACCGCGCCCTGCGCCGACGTCATCGCGAAGAAGCCGACCCCGCCGATGCAGACCGTGTGATAGCCGGCCGCGCGCAGCCCGGTGACGACGTTGGCGGCGTCGAACTCCCAGGTGTCCTCCCCGACGGTGGTGCTGCCCGGGAACCTGGCCGCGAACGGCCGCTGGTGCGGACCCGGCGTCACCGGCGTCGGCAGGAACCCGCCGAAGAACGCGTGGTGCGCCGCATACGTGAACGACGCCGGCGTATGCCGCCGCTGCCACACCCCACCGGGGAGCACCCTCGCAAGGTTGGGGGTGCGTCCGGCCGCGAGCTGCCCGGCGGCGACGTCGTGGCGCAGCGTGTCGAGGGTGACGAAGAGCAGGTCGTGGCTGCCGACGAGCGCCTTCACGGGGCACCGGCCAGCACGCCGGGGCGGGTGGCCGCCGGTGGTGCCGTGAACCGGCCCGACAGCAGCGCGTCGAGCTCCGCCGCGTAGGTGTCGCGACCGTTGACGAGCAGCCCTGGCAGCAGGTCGCCGAAGGCGTTGACCTCGGCGACCGCGTGGGTGCCGTAGTCCCGGCCGAACATCAGGTCCACGCCGACGTGCAGGCTGCCGGGGAAGCAGGCGGCGGCCGCCTCGCAGGTGCGCATCGCGGCGGCCCAGCGCTCCTCACCGACGGCGGCCCGGACGCCGGGCAGGTCGCCGCGGGCGTTGCCGAGGTGCAGGTTGGTCATCGGTGACCGGCCGGTGCGCACGACGACGTGGCTGACGCGGCCGGCGACGACGAGCACCCGCAGGTCGAACACGAGCCCGTCATGGGACGCCTTCGGCAGCCAGCGCTCAACGTGCAGACCGCCGGCGGCGGGCAGGCTGTCGGCGGCGAGCCGGTCGATGATCGCGGCGACGGTCCGCTCGTCGGTGTAGTGGCGGACCCGCAGCTCGTTGTACAGCCGGTCGCCGTCGAGCACCGCGGACGTGTAGGCGCTGACCCGGCGGACCCCACCCGCCCGGTCCTCCCCCCGCGCCCCACCGAACGCGAGCGCGACGACCCCCGACGCCGACGACCCGTGCGGCGGCTTGACGAACACCCGCCGCCAGCCCTGTTTGCCGTCCTGCTGCCCGCCCTGCTGCCGGCTTCTGTCCCGGATCTCCTGGTAGCTGCCCGCGGTGAACGCCTCGGGCACGGCCACGCCCCGGGACCGCAACAGCGCGTGGCAGCGACGTTTGTCGAACATGACGTCGAGCTCGTCCACCGCGGTCAGCAGCGGCACCCCACGGGCCTCGACCCGGCGGGCCGCGGCAACGAGACCGCGGTGCCAGGCGGCGAGCCCGACGATCTCACCGTGCGCGGCGCGCGTGGGCGCGCCCCGCAGCAGCCGGTCGGTCTCCGCGTCCTCACCCGGCGACTCCAACCGCACCCAGACCGGCCCATCGCCCGTCCACGCTGCGCCATCCAGAATGCGGTCGCTGCCCGGAATGCGGTCGCCGCCCAGGGCGAAGTCGCCGGCGCACACGTCGCGCCAGCTCACCACGGTCGGCTCGGGCAGGCCCGCGGCGACGGCCGCGTCCCGGAACAGCCGGACGCGCCGATGGCCGGGAACGCCGACGACGGTGACGGCGGTCATTCCGACACTGCCGTGTAGCGCTCGCCGTCGTCCTCCTCCTGCTGGTCGGACAGGTCGACGTCGACGCCGGGCAGTTCGGCCCGGAGCCGGTCGGCCAGCTCGGCCGAGATGAAGTGGTGGGACAGGTCGAGCCGGCGCAGGTGGGTCAGCGGCTGGCCGAGCAGCAGCGCCTCGGCGCCCCGGTCGGACAGGATGCCCAGCGACAGGTCGAGTGCTTCCAGGCGCGGCACGACCGGCGCGCCGGCGAGCGCGGCCGCGACCTGGTCGGCGATCTCCGCGTTGCGCAGCGCGAGCCGGCGCAGCTGGGGCAGGCCCGTGCCGCTGAACACCGGCGCCAGGTCCTCCACGGTGACGTCGCCGCCATACTGGCTGACGCCGAGCCACAGCTCCAGATCGGTCAGGGCCGGCAGGTGCGAGTCGGTGATGCCGCGCACCACGCCGGCGGGCAGCCCACCGCTCTCCACCGCCAGTTCACGCAGGCGCATGTGCCGCACCGGGGACAGCTGCAGCCCTTCGGCGCCGCGGATGCGCAGGATCTCCAGCCCCGGGAACGCGGCGAGCAGCGGCGCCACGTCGGTGTGGTTGATCCAGGAGATCTCGCATTCCTCGCCGGTCATCTCACCGAGGAACAGCGCCCGCAGGTGCGGCAGCCGCGCGCGGGCGGCGACGAGCAGGTGCAGCGGCGGTGGCGTGTCATACGCCTCGCCCCACTCGCCGATGACGAGCGCCTGGACGGACTCGCCGCCGACGACGTCTAGGCACCGGTCGAGGAGGACCCGGAACGCCTCCTCGGTGTCCTCGTAGTCCGCCGAGATCCGCCAGGCGACGGCGCTGCGCGGGGTCCCCTCGACGTCCAGCTTGTCGACGATGCCGGGCTCGAACTCGATCACCGGAAGCCCGGCAAACGTCGTGATGTGCCTCATGCGCCGGACCTTAACAGGACCCACCGACAATTCCGGGGGCCCGCCCGGGCACTGAACCAGCCCCCGAAACGGGCGCCCGGGCCAGCGGTCAGCGCGGCAGTTGCGGCGCGGCGAACCGCCAGCCCCGCACCAGCAGATCGTCGCAGGCCGCGAGCGCGGTGCGCAGTCTCGTCCGGTACGTCCCGGTCAGCTCGATCCACGGCACCCGGCCGGCCGCGAGCTCGGTCCGGAACCGCCCGGTCATCCATCCGCGCAGATGTTCGCCGTCGCGCATCCCGTCGTCCTCGAACGGCACGCCGTCGTCGGAGGTCAGCAGGTACAGGGCCGGCTCGCGGGCGGCGGCACGGACCTGCGGCGAGGTGGAGCCGAGGTACCGCTCCTCCCAGATCGCCGTGGCGAACGCGTCGGTGTCGCAGATCAGCAGCGGCCCACCGGCCCGCGCCGCGGCGTCCTCGGCGGCGTTCTGCTCCCGCACGACGGTCAGGAAGTCCCCACGGTCCCAGACGAGGTCCTCGACCTTGACACTGCCGCCCGGCCCGGCGGCCATCTTCAGTTCCGTCAAGGTCCGGCCGTACTCGGGCACCCACCGCGTGCCGGCGAATGCTCCGCCGCGCAGCCGGAACTGGGCCGCGAGGGCGCGCGCCAGGGTGGTGGTGCCGGTCGACTCGGCGCCGACGACGACCACCCGGCGGGCCAGCCAGGCGCGTACCGGCGGCGCCAGGAACGCCCAGTTCGCCACGGGATCCGCGCGCACCGCCGTGCCCGAGACCGGCACACCGACCCGGCCAGGGTCGACCGCCACATGCCGGGCGTCGAAACGGCGGGCGAGCTCATCCCCGTACACCTCGGAGGAAAAGACCACGTCCACCTGCGACGGGCCGACGGCCCCGCGGAAGACCTCGTAATGCGCCTGCCAGAGGTCGGGGTCGTTGTAGTCGATGGGCAGGTCGCAGTAGACGCCGGCGAAACGCACGTGCGGGCTGGCCGAGTGCACCTCACGCAGCCAGGCGAGGCGGGTCTCGAGGGGGATGGACTCCGCACTGGACGGCGCGACGACGACGGTGACCCGGTCGCAGGCGCGGGCCGCGGTGTCGATGAGGTGGTGGTGTCCGGCGTGCGGCGGATAGAACTTGCCGACGACGAGGCCGTGCGTCACGCCGGCACCGGATGCGGGCTCGGGGCCAGCGCCTCCCGCCAGGCGCGCAGGCCCAGGACGCAGAGGGCGAGGAAGGCGAGGTACAGCACCGCGGTGAGCCACAGGTCCTTGTATCCGTAGAGCGGCACGTACACGACGTCGACGGCGATCCACAGCCACCAGCTCTCCACCAGGCGGCGGGTCTGGCCGTAGGTCGCGAGCAGCGAGACGGCGGTCGTCGCGGCGTCCGGCAGCGGCACGGTGGAGGTGGTGAACCGGTCGAGGTACCACCAAAGAATCACGGTGAGCAACATTCCGGCGACGGCGAGTGCACCCCACTCGACGCGGCTCGTGCGTCGCACTACCGTCGAGGCACCCGGACGCCACCGCCACCAGCCGTAGGCGCCGAGCACCACATAGACCACCTGAAGCCAGGCGTCGCCGTAGAGGCCGACGTGCCAGAACACGACCATGAGCAGCAGCACGTTCGCGATGCCGACGGGCCAGTTCGCGATGTGCTGCCGCACGACCAGCCAGACCGTGACCAGACCGGTCAGGAAACCCAGCAGCTCCGCCCAGGTGGTCGGGGCACCGAAAGCATGGAAGGCAGCGGAGGTGAGCCAGTCGAGCACGATGTCCTCTACCCTTTCCGGATGGTCTTGGAAGTTGCGCTCATCGACGTGCTCGCCAGTCGCGAGGAAGAGTTCTCCGCCGCGTACCGCAAGGGACACACCCTGCTCGCGACCACCCCCGGCTGCCGGTCGGTGCGCATGACGCGCGGCGTCGAGTCACCGACCCGGTTCGTGCTGCTGGTCGAGTGGGACTCGGTCGACGCGCACCTGGACAACTTCCGCGCCACCGACCGGTTCACGCAGTGGCGCGCGCTGCTCGGCCCGTTCTTCGACGGCGCGCCGACGGTCGAGCACTTCGCCGACGTGCCGGCCTGAGCGGTCAGTCGCCGGTCTTCTTCCACACCGTGAAATCGAGATACGTGGTGTAGAGCTGGCCGCTGATCACGGCGTCGCCGGACCGCGGGCTGAACCAGCCGAAGCGCTGCTCGCCGGTGCGGACGCAGACCTTCGCGGTGGGCAGCAGCGCGGTGAGCAGGACCCGGTCGGTCCACTGCGCGGCCGGGACCGCGGAGCAGGCGGCGAGCGTCGGCGCCTGCAGGACAGGGGCGAAGGCCGCACCGCCCACCGCGGTCAGGCCGAGCGCGCCCGCGGCCGCGTCGGCGCCGGCCGCCTGCTTGGCGCCGCTGTCGAAGTCGAAGGTCTCGTCCGGCTGCCCGGCCAGGACCGTCATGCGGACGGTGCCGGCCCGCAGCACGTCGGTGACCGCGCCCTGCGGGACCGCGCTGGTCACCACGGTGCTCGGGTCGGGGGTGCCGCTGCCGCCCGGCACCGGCGATCCGCTGGCGTCGAGGCTCGGGGTCACGCTGCCGCCCACGCCGGTGGCGGCGGCGGTGGTGACGGTGGTCCCGCCGGCGGTGGTCGCCGCCGGTCCGGTCACGGCGCGGTTCTCCCCGACCGGCTCCTCGGTGCCGTCGCCGGAGTTGCGGGTGGCCAGGACGCCGCCGACGGCCGCGACGATGAGCACGATCAGGCCGATGACCAGCACGGCGATCCGCCGGCGACGGTGCCGTGGGTCCCGGGGCGGTTCGACGTCGGCGTGCTCGGTCGTCTCATGCCTGACCTGTTGTCCGGATTGCTGCGGTACCTGATGTGCCCCGCCCTGCCCCGAACCCTGGGCCGTGGTGTTCTGGGCCGTGGTGTTCTGGGCCGTGGTGTTCTGGGGCTGCGACTGCGGGGTCGATTGGCGGGGGACGATCGCATACGCCGACGTCGGCCAGCCGGAGCCGCCGTCGAGCGGCGAGTCCGACATCCAGCCACGCCGGCTGCCGGGCCGCGGTGGCGACCCGTTGACCTGGTCGTGGCCCGGCTCCGTCGGTGGATCCTGCCGTGGGGGGTGTCCCGGCTCCATGCAGCGTGTCCTTCTGGTCTGGCGTCGGTGCAGTTCGTGCACTTGCGCACGGCACTCGTGCACTCGCCCGGCAGAGTATCGCTGACAGCCCGCGCCTCGCGCCACGGCTGATGGCTCAGCCTTTGGGTGCCTGCCTGGTCAACGGGCCAGCATCTGCACGACCGCGGTGGCGCCCGACGCCGTGTACCAGCCGCTGACGGCGAGCATCGCGAGCACCGCGGCGGCGGCGAAGATGCCGGCGGCCTCGGTCGTCGACCGGCGCACCGACCGTCCGCGGCGGTGCCGTGGGCGGCGCTCGGTGACCTCGGCGGCCGCCAGGATCATGGTGATGTCACGGCGCCCGAGGCCCGGCCGGCCGATGCAGTGTCGCCCCTGTGTCATGTTCGCCCCGTTATGTTCGCCCACGAGGAGTCTTCCCCGAGACGGACGGTATCTCCATAATTGCCGCTTTCCGCGCTTACACGCCGGGAGGTCACCTGTCCGGGCCCACGTCGGCTCGCCGGCGCCGCAATGGTGTGATGGCGCGATGAGGATGGTGGGACTGACCGGCGGCATCGGGGCCGGCAAGAGTGCCGTGGCGGCCCGGCTGGCCGCGCTCGGCGCCGTGATCATCGACGCGGACCGGCTGGCCCGCGAGGTCGTCGAGCCGGGCACGCCGGGCCTCGCCGCGGTCGTCGAGGCGTTCGGCGACGGCGTGCTCACCGCCGACGGCGCGCTCGACCGTGCCGCGATGGCGGAGAGGGTTTTCGGCGACGACGCCGCCCGCGCCACCCTCGAGGGCATCGTGCACCCCCTGGTCCGGGCGCGCACCGCCGAGCTGATCGCGGCCGCGCCCGACGATGCCGTGGTGGTCAACGACGTGCCGCTGATCGTCGAGAAGCAGATGTCCCGCCTGTACGAGACGGTGGTCGTCGTCTTCGCCTCCCTCCCGACGCGGCTGGACCGCCTGGTGCGGCTGCGCGGGATGACGCCGCAGGAGGCAAGGGCGAGGATCGCCGCGCAGGCCACCGACGAGCAGCGGCGGGAGGTCGCGGACGTCGCCATCGTCAACGACGGCTCGCCGGAGGACCTCGACGAGGCGGTCACGGCGGCCTGGCCGGCGATCGCCGGCACTGCTTCGTCCTGACGTTGCGGACAAAGGGGCGCTCGCGGCGGCCGGACGCGCGTGACGCGCGATCCCACCACGGTGCGCTCGCCGGCCGTGACGGGCCGGGGCAGCAACCTGGCGCCGGGAGGACCGACCGTGTGGTGGTCGGCCTGCTCTCCGGATCGGCCGCCGCGAGCGGCCTACGGGTCTACGGTAGCCCGGTGATCTTCCCCACACAATCGTCATGTTGAATACGATCAACCACCCAGTGCGAGGAACCCGAAAGTTGTCATACCCTCCGCGTACGGTTGGGTCATGGCGCTCGACATCCCCCGCTTGGACAACCGCTTCGAGGTGGTCAGCGAATACGTCCCGTCCGGTGACCAGCCCACCGCCATCGAGCAGTTGGCGCGGCGCGTGCGGGCCGGCGACCGGCACTCGGTGCTGCTCGGCGCGACCGGCACCGGCAAGAGCGCGACGACCGCGTGGCTCATCGAGCGGCTCCAGCGCCCGACGCTCGTGCTCGCCCACAACAAGACCCTGGCGGCGCAGCTGGCCACGGAGTTCCGCAGCCTCATGCCCAACAACGCGGTCGAATACTTCGTCAGCTACTACGACTACTACCAGCCCGAGGCCTACATCCCCCAGACCGACACCTATATCGAGAAGGACTCGTCGGTCAACGAGGAGGTCGAGCGGCTGCGGCACTCCGCGACGATGAGCCTGCTGACCCGTCGCGACGTCATCGTGGTCGCGACCGTGTCCGCGATCTACGGTCTGGGCACGCCGGAGGAGTATCTGGACCGGGCCGCGAAGGTGACCGTCGGCGAGGAGCTCGAGCGGGACAAGCTGCTGCGCCGGCTGGTCGACATCCAGTACACGCGCAACGATCTCGCGTTCAACCGTGGCACGTTCCGGGTCCGCGGCGACACGCTCGAGATCATCCCGGCCTATGAGGAGCTCGCGATCCGCATCGAGTTCTTCGGCGACGAGATCGAGCGCTTGTCCTATCTGCACCCGTTGACCGGCGACGAGATCCGCCAGGTCGACCAGCTGATGATCTTCCCGGCGACGCACTACGGCGGCGGCCCGGAGCGCATGGAGCGGGCGATCTCGCAGATCGAGGTCGAGCTGGAGGAGCGGCTCGCCGAGCTCGACCGCGAGGGCAAGCTCCTGGAGGCGCAGCGGCTGCGCATGCGCACCACCTATGACATCGAGATGATGCGCCAGGTCGGCTTCTGCAACGGCATCGAGAACTACTCCCGGCACATCGACGGCCGCGAGGCCGGCAGCCCGCCGCACTGCCTGCTCGACTACTTCCCCGACGACTTCCTCACCGTCATCGACGAGTCGCACGCCACGGTCCCGCAGATCGGCGGCATGTATGAGGGCGACGCCTCCCGGAAGCGGACGCTGGTCGAGCACGGGTTCCGGCTGCCGAGCGCGCAGGACAACCGGCCGCTGCGCTTCGACGAGTTCGAGGAGCGGGTCGGCCAGACCGTCTACCTGTCGGCGACCCCGGGCCCATGGGAGCTCGGCCGCACCCAGGGCGAGTTCGTCGAGCAGGTCATCCGCCCGACCGGCCTCGTCGACCCGCAGGTCGTCCTCAAGCCGACCAAGGGTCAGATCGACGATCTCATGCACGAGATCAACCAGCGGGTCGACCTCGACGAGCGGATCCTGGTCACGACCCTGACCAAGAAGATGGCCGAGGACCTCACCGACTATCTGCTGGAGCACGGCATCCGCGTGCGCTACCTGCACTCCGAGGTCGACACCCTGCGCCGGGTCGAGCTGCTGCGCGAGCTGCGCCGCGGCGAGTTCGACGTCCTCGTCGGCATCAACCTGCTCCGTGAGGGCCTCGACCTGCCCGAGGTGAGTCTCGTGGCGATCCTCGACGCCGACAAGGAGGGATTCCTGCGCTCCGGCACCAGCCTCATCCAGACCATCGGCCGCGCCGCGCGAAACGTCTCCGGCCAGGTCCACATGTATGCCGACAAGATGACCCCGTCGATGGCGCTGGCGATCTCCGAGACCAACCGGCGGCGTGACAAGCAGATCGCGTACAACACCGCCCGCGGCATCGACCCGCAGCCGCTGCGCAAGAAGCTCGGCGACATCCTCGACGACATCTACCGCGAGGCCGAGGACACCGCCGGCGCCGTCGGCGGGCACGGGCCGGGCGGCGCCATCACCGTCGGCGGCGGCCGCCAGATGAGCCGCGGCAAGTCCCCCGAGAACACCCGGGCCCGCCAGAAGGGCGGCGGCACCAAGGGCTCCGCCGGCGCCGCCACCCCCGCCCGCGCGGGCATGGCCAGGGCCGAGCTCGCAACCCTGATCCAGGACCTCAACGACCAGATGCTCGGCGCGGCCCGCGAGCTGCAGTTCGAGCTCGCCGCCCGCCTCCGTGACGAGGTCTCCGAACTGAAGAAGGAGCTCCGCGCCATGGACGTGGCCGGCGTCAAGTAGCCGCGAACGAGAGAAAGGCCCCGCAGCCGGAACCGGCTGCGGGGCCTTTCTTATGTTGTGCGAGCCGTCAGCTCTTGCCGCCGGCCAGCTTCTCGCGCAGGGCGGCCAGGGCCTCGTCCGTCGCGAGGGTGCCTGCCGGCTCCTCCGGGGCGCGGGCCGCGGTCGGGGTCGACGAGGTCACCGGGCCGGTGCTCGTCGAGCCACCTGCCGCGGCTGCGGCGGCGGGCTCGGCGGCGTCGGCCTGGCGGGCCGTCTGCACCTGCTTGGTGTGCGCCTCCCAGCGCTGGCGGGCCTCAGCGTACTGCTGCTCCCACGCCTCACGCTGCTTCTCGAAGCCCGACATCCACTCGGCGGTCTCCGGGTCGAAGCCCTCCGGGTAGATGTAGTTGCCCTGCTCGTCGTAGGTGGCAGACATGCCGTAGAGGGTCGGGTCGAAGTGCTCCTCGCCCTCGACGAAGCCCTCGTTGGCCTGCTTGAGCGAGAGCGAGATCCGGCGGCGCTCGAGGTCGATGTCGATGACCTTGACCATGACGTCGGAGCCGACCTGCACGACCTGCTCGGGGATCTCCACGTGGCGCTCGGCCAGCTCGGAGATGTGCACCAGGCCCTCGATGCCGTCGTCGACGCGGACGAACGCGCCGAACGGGACGAGCTTCGTGACCTTGCCCGGGACGATCTGCTGGATCGCGTGGGTGCGGGCGAACTGGCGCCACGGGTCTTCCTGGGTCGCCTTCAGCGACAGGGAGACGCGCTCACGGTCCAGGTCGACGTCGAGCACCTCGACCTCGACCTCCTGGCCGACCTCAACCACCTCAGAGGGGTGGTCGATGTGCTTCCAGGACAGCTCGGACACGTGCACCAGGCCGTCGACGCCACCGAGATCGACGAACGCGCCGAAGTTGACGATCGAGGACACGACGCCCTTGCGGACCTGGCCCTTCTGCAGCTTGTGCAGGAACTCGGTGCGCACCTCGGACTGCGTCTGCTCGAGGTAGGCCCGGCGGGACAGGACCACGTTGTTGCGGTTCTTGTCCAGCTCGATGATCTTCGCCTCGAGCTCGCGGCCCACGTAGGGCTGCAGGTCGCGGACCCGACGCATCTCGACCAGGGACGCCGGCAGGAAGCCACGGAGTCCGATGTCGAGGATGAGACCACCCTTGACCACCTCGATGACGGAACCGCGAACGATGCCGTCGTCTTCCTTGATCTTCTCGATCGTGCCCCACGCCCGCTCGTACTGCGCGCGCTTCTTCGAGAGGATCAGGCGCCCTTCCTTGTCCTCCTTCTGAAGGACCAGGGCCTCGATGTGGTCACCGACCGACACGACCTCAGCAGGGTCGACATCATGCTTGATCGACAACTCGCGCGAGGGGATGACACCCTCGGTCTTGTAGCCGATGTCGAGCAGGACCTCGTCCCGGTCGACCTTGACGACGGTGCCTTCGACGATGTCGCCGTCGTTGAAGTACTTGATGGTCTCGTCGATCGCGGCGAGGAACGCCTCATCGGACGCGAGTTCGTCGACGACCTTGTTGCTGCTGGCGCTCGAGGTGGCCTCGATGCTGCTCGTCATGTGGGTTGTTGCTCCGGTCGGTGGGTGACTTCGGTGGACCTGCGCTCCCGCGGACCATCGTCGGCACAACCCGCCTGTCGCAGTGCAGGATCAGTGCATTGGAAGCTCAGGATGTGTGGACGACCGTGAGCCTGCTCCATGCCGAGGCGCACAACCCACGAGTGCACCGATCAGCCTACCCTGCGCAATACCACATGGTCCAACCCTCCCCCAGACCCGATCCGCCGACTTTCGTGGGGCCTACCGTTGCAGTCCATGGAAACGTCACCAGACGCAAGCGTCACACGACGCGCAGTGAACCCCGCCGAGAGCCGCCGCGCGAGCCGGGGCTGGTGGGACGCCGACGCCGACGCCTACCAGGCCGAACACGGCGCGTTCCTCGGTGACGTCGACTTCGTCTGGTGCCCGGAGGGCCTGCGGGAGGCGGACGCGCGCCTGCTCGGCGACGTGGCCGGCAAGGACGTCCTGGAGATCGGCTGCGGCGCCGCGTCGTGCTCCCGCTGGCTGCGGACGCAGGGCGCGAGGGTCGTCGCCAGCGACCTGTCGGCCGGGATGCTGCGCCACGCGAGCGCCGGATCCACCCGATCGGGTGTACCTGTGCCGTTGCTGCAGGCCGACGCCACCGCCCTGCCGTTCGCCCACGGCGTATTCGACATCGTGTGCACCGCCTTCGGGGCCGTGCCGTTCGTCGCCGACTCGGGCCGGGTCATGCGTGAGGTGTTCCGCGTCCTGCGTCCCGGCGGCCGCTGGGCGTTCTCGATCACCCATCCGATGCGCTGGGTGTTCCTCGACGACCCGGGTGAGGGCGGGCTGGTCGCCGTGCACTCGTACTTCGACCGCCGCGCCTACGTCGAGGAGGACGAGGCGCACGTCCCGACCTACGTGGAGCAGCACCGCACGCTCGGTGACCGCATCCGTGAGCTCGTCGCCGCCGGCTTCGTCCTCGAGGACCTGATCGAGCCGGAGTGGCCCGAGGACCACAAGGGCACGTGGGGCCAGTGGAGCCCGCTGCGCGGCAGGATCTTCCCCGGCACGGCGATCTTCGTCGCCACCAAGCCGGCCTGACCGCGCAGCGGGAAAGTCGCGGGGAACAGCGGGACCCGGGTCAGTGGTCGGCGGCGTTCCAGTCGCTGCCGGCACCGACCGAGACGCCGAGGGGGACGTCGAGCGGGTAGGCGTCGCCCATCTGCTCGCGCACCAGCGCCTCGACGGTCGCGTGCTCGCCGGGGGCGACCTCGAAGACCAGCTCGTCGTGGACCTGCAGCAGCATGCGGGAGCGCAGGCCGGCGGCGCGCAGCGCGGTGTCGACGTGCAGCATGGCGACCTTGATGATGTCGGCGGCGGAGCCCTGGATCGGCGCGTTCAGGGCCATCCGCTCCGCCATCTCGCGGCGCTGCCGGTTGTCGCTGTTGAGGTCCGGCAGGTAGCGGCGGCGACCCAGGACCGTCTCGGTGTAGCCGTCGCGGCGGGCCTGCACGACGATCTGGCGCAGGTAGTCGCGGACCCCGCCGAACGTGGCGAAATACTCCTCCATGAGGACGGTGGCCTCGGCGGGGGTGATGCCGAGCTGCGCGGCGAGCCCATAGGAGGACAGGCCATAGGCCAGGCCGTAGTTCATCGCCTTGATCTTGCGGCGCTGGTCGGGGACGACCTCCTCGGCGGGGATCGAGAAGACCGAGGACGCGGTGGCGGCGTGGAAGTCGAAGCCGGAGTTGAACGCCTGGATCAGCGCCTCGTCCTTCGACAGGTGGGCCATGATCCGCATCTCGATCTGGCTGTAGTCGGCGGTGAGGAGGGTTTCGAAGCCCGCGCCGACGATGAAGGCGCGGCGGATCTGCCGGCCCTCCTCGGTGCGGATCGGGATGTTCTGCAGGTTGGGGTCGGTGCTGGACAGCCGCCCGGTGGCCGCGACGGTCTGGAAGTAGGTGGTGTGGATGCGGCCGTCGTCGCTGATCGACTTCAGCAGGCCGTCGACGGTGGTCTTGAGCTTGGCCACGTCCCGGTGCCGCAGCAGGTGCGCGAGCAGCGGGTGCTCGGTCTGCTTGTGCAGGTTGGTCAGCGCCTCGGCGTCGGTGGTGTAGCCGGTCTTGATCCGCTTGGTCTTCGGCAGGCCGAGCTCGTTGAACAGGATCTCCTGCAGCTGCTTGGGCGAGCCGAGGTTGAACTCGCGGCCGATCACCTCATAGGCGCCCTGGGCGGCGGCCTTGACGTCGGCGGCAAACTTCGACTCCAGCTCGCTGAGATAGTCGGAGTCGGCGGCGATGCCGACCCGCTCCATCTCGGCCAGGACCGTGACCAGTGGCAGCTCGACCTCGGCGAGCAGCCGGGCGGAGGAGTCACCGTCGCGGCGCAGCTCCTCGGCGATCGCCTCGGCGAGGTCGAGGGTGGCGCGGGCGCGGAGCATGAGGTTCTCCTCCGCCTCCCCGGTGTTGCCGCCCAGCCCGTCCAGCGCGAGCTGGCCGTTGTCCGGGGTGTCGACCCGCAGCTCGCGCTTGAGATAGCGCAGGGCCAGGTCGGTGAGCTCATAGGAGCGCTGGTCGGGGCGGGCCAGATACGCCTCGAGGGCGGTGTCGCTGGCGACGCCCTGCAGGTCCCAGCCGCGGGCGCCGAACGCCAGCCGGGCGGGCTTCACGTCGTGCAGGACCTTGAGCCGGTCGGCGGCGCCGAGCCACTCCCCCACGGCGGCGTCGTCGGCGGCGTCGAGCTCGGTCGGGTCGAACCAGGCCGCCGGGCCGCCCGCGACCGCAAGGCCGATGCCGGTGACCTCGCCGGCGCCGCGGCCGAACTTGCCGGCGACGGCGACGCCGACCCGGGTGCCGGCCGGCGCGTGCTCGGTGAGCCAGTCGCCGACGCCCTCGCGCAGGACGCTGCCGGCCAGGTCGAAGCCGCTCTCGGCCTCCGGCTCGACGGCGTCGAGATACTGGTAGAGCCGGTCACGCAGGATCCGGAACTCAAGGGCGTCGAAGACCTGGTGGACCGCCTCGCGGTCCCAGCCGCGCCAGTGCAGCTCGGCGGGGGTGACCGGCAGGTCCAGGTCGTCGACCAGGCCGTTGAGCTCATAGTTGCGCATGACCTCGGCGAGGTGGGCGCGCACGCTCTCCCCGGCCTTGCCCTTGATCTCGTCGACCCGGGCGATGATCCCGTCGAGGTCGCCGAACTGCAGGATCCACTTCGCGGCGGTCTTGTCGCCGACGCCGGGGACGCCGGAGAGGTTGTCGCTGTCCTCGCCGACGAGGGCGGCCTTCGCCCGGTAGAGCGACGGCGGGATGCCATAGCGCTCCTCGACCTTGGCGGGCGTCATGCGGTCCATCTCGGAGACCCCGCGCTTGAGATAGAGCACCGTGACCAGGTCGGTGACCAGCTGGAACGCGTCGCGGTCGCCGGTGATGATCGAGGTCGGGATGCCCTCCGCGACGGCTTCGCGGGCGATCGTGGCGATCACGTCGTCGGCCTCATAGCCCGGCTTCTCGATGAAGGGGATCCGCAGCGCGTTGAGGACCTCCTTGATCAGGTCGAGCTGGCCGGAGAACTCCGGCCGGGTCGTGGACCGGTTGGCCTTGTATTCCGCATACTTCTCCAGGCGGAAGGTCTGGCGTGACACATCGAAGGCGACCGCCACGTGCGTGGGCTTCTCGTCCCGCAACATGTTGATCAACATCGACGTGAAGCCGAAGACGGCGTTGGTCACCTGCCCCGTCTTGGTGGAGAAGTTCTCCACCGGGAGGGCGAAGAACGCCCGGTAGGCGAGGGAGTGCCCGTCGAGCAGCAGGAGCCTGGTGTCTGTTGAACCCGTCACACTGTCGAGCCTAGTCCGAGGGTATGACACTTCCCGGCACAGGACCCCGCAGAGGATCCTGCAGAGGACCCCGCACTGTGACGCGACAAAGTGATTCCCGCGACGGTTGCGAACAGGAAGATTACGACTGCGCAACTTCCTAGGCGTGTTGCCCCGAAGCCCTAGTGCCAGCCCAGGAGTTTCATTAGGTTCTGGCTTCATCAGCGTCTTGGCATCTAGGCGCAACCACGCCTACCGCGCTGTAAAAAGGAGACAGGTGATGATCCGCCCCAACCTCGCATGGCGCTCGGTCGCCGTGCTGAGCGCTGCCGTCCTGGCACTCAGTGCATGCGGTGACGATGCAGATAGCCCGAGCACGAGCGCGACCACCGGCGGTGCTACCCCCGGTGACGGCGTGCTGAAGATCGGCACGATCCTGCCGCAGACCGGTTCGCTGGCCTTCCTCGGCCCCCCGGAGTTCGCCGGCGTCGACGTCGCGATCAAGGAGATCAACGCCAACGGTGGCGTCCTGGGCAAGCCCGTCACGATCCAGCACATGGACTCGGGCGACACCTCCACGGACATCGCCACCCAGTCGGTGAACAAGCTGCTCACCGACAAGACCGACGTCATCATCGGTGCTGCCTCGTCGTCCGTCTCGCTGTCCGTGATCGACAAGATCACCGGCGCGGGCGTGGTTCAGATCTCGCCGGCCAACACCTCGACGGCGCTGACCACCTACAACGACAAGGGCCTCTACTTCCGGACCGCGCCGCCGGACACGCTGCAGGGCCGCGTCCTCGGCGACCTGATCGTCCAGGACGGCAACGCCACCACCGGCATGCTGGTCCTCAACGACTCCTACGGCACCGGCCTCGCCGAGAACGCCAAGGCGGAGATCGAGAGCGGCGGCGGCAAGGTCGCCGTGTCGGTGACCTACGACCCCAAGGCTGCGGACTTCTCGGCCGACGTGGCGAAGATCAAGGCGGCCAACCCGGACGCCATCGCGATCATCGGCTTCGACGAGACCAAGAAGATCGTCCCCAAGCTGATCGAGGCCGGCCTCAAGACCAAGAAGTGGTACTTCGTGGACGGCAACATCGCCGACTACTCGAAGGACTTCGCTCCCGGCACGCTGAAGGGCTTCAAGGGCACCCAGCCCGGCGCCGCGACCAAGGACGACTTCAAGAAGCGCGCCCTTGAGATCAACAAGGACCTCAAGGACTGGAACTACGCCGTCGAGTCCTACGACGCCACCATGCTCGCGGCCCTCGCGGCCATCGAGGCCGGCAGCGACAACCCGGGCGAGATCGCGAAGCACCTGGGCACCGTGTCCAAGGGCGGCGAGAAGTGCACGGACTTCAAGTCCTGCGCCGACCTGCTCAAGGCCAAGAAGGACATCGACTACGACGGCCTGAGCGGCCCGATCTCCTTCAACGACGCCGGTGACCCGGCCGAGGCCACCATCGGGGTCTACACCTACGACGAGAACAACAAGCTCACGTCGGACGTGAAGTACCAGACCGGCAAGATCTGATCTGAATAGCGAAAAGGCCCCCACCGCCGACGGCGGTGGGGGCCTTTTTTCACGCCCGTGATCGGGCAAAGAGAAATCCCGCGCCCCCCGAACGGGGAACGCGGGATTTCAGCGGGCTCACAACCCGACAAAAACGTTGGTTCAGGCGCGGGCGAGGGTGCCCAGATACAACTCGATGACCCGGGGGTCGTTGATGAGATCCTGTCCTGAGGCGGTGTACGCGTTACGGCCCTGATCGAGCACGTAACCCCGGTCGCAGATCTGCAGGCACCGGCGGGCGTTCTGCTCGACCATCACGACCGTCACGCCGGTCGAGTTGATCTGCTTGGTCCGGAAGAACACCTCGTCCTGCAACGCCGGCGAGAGACCCGCTGAGGGCTCGTCCAGCAGCAGCACGGTCGGCTCCATCATGAGCGCCCGGGCCATGGCGACCATCTGCCGCTCACCGCCGGACATGAGCCCGGCCCGCTGCTTGCGCCGCTCGGCCAGGGTCGGGAACAGCTGGGTGACGAAGTCGAAGCGCTCCTTGTAGCGCTTCGGCTTCAGGAACGTGCCCATCTGCAGGTTCTCTTCGATGGTCAGCGCCGCGAACACGTTGTTGTTCTGGGGCACGAAGCCGATGCCCCGCTCCACCAGTCCGTGCGCCTTGAGGTTGGTGATGTTCTCCCCGCGCAGGGTCACCTGACCCGAGCGGACGTTGACCAGGCCGAACATGGCTTTCAGGAGGGTCGACTTGCCGGCGCCGTTGGGGCCGATGATGCCCACCAGCTCGCC
This sequence comes from Dactylosporangium sp. NPDC049525, assembly GCF_040676755.1. Taxonomy (NCBI): domain Bacteria; kingdom Bacillati; phylum Actinomycetota; class Actinomycetes; order Micromonosporales; family Micromonosporaceae; genus Dactylosporangium; species Dactylosporangium sp. NPDC049525. The sequence goes on from NZ_JBFAPO010000003.1 coordinate 127,360, forward strand.
GTCGTGCACGTACAGGTCAGCGCCGTTGAGGATGTTGACGCCGGGCAGGTAGCCCGCGACGACGTCGTCGGCCCGCAGGACCGCCCCGTCGGCGTGCGCCAGGTGGTCGCCGCGGTCGACGATCTCGTTGCTGACCGGGACGTCGTCCTCGATCGGATCGGGATCGGTCATGCGGGCCCCCTCTTGCCGTCGTCGGTCTCGTCATGCTGCAGCTCGTCGACGGCCCCGATCAGTGTCACGCCGTCGCCCTCCTCGAGGTCGCCCGCGTCCACCTCCTCGCCGCCGACGGTCTTGACCGCGCCGTCGTGGTGCGCGCCGAGGTAGGCGTCGATCACGCGCGGGTCGGCCATGACCTTGTCCGGGGTGCCCTCGGCGATGACGCCGCCCTGCCCCATGACGATGATCCAGTCGCTGATGTCGTGGACCATGTCCATGTCGTGCTCGACGAACAGCACGGTCATGCCGTCCTCGCGCAGCTGCTTGACGTGGCCGAGCAGCGACTGCGTCAGCGCCGGGTTGACCCCGGCCATCGGCTCGTCGAGCATCACCATCTCCGGCTGGACCATCAGGGCCCGGGCCATCTCGAGGAGCTTGCGCTGGCCGCCGGAGAGGCTGCCGGCGAAGTCATCCCGCTTGGCGATGAGCTTGAACCGGGTCAGCAAGTCCTCGGCGCGGGCGGTGATCTCGGCTTCCTGCTGTTTCCAGGTGCCGGGCAGCAGCGCCCGCCAGAAGGTCTCGCCGCGCTGCCCGGTGGCGCCGAGCCGCATGTTGTCGATGACCTTGAGCTTGGACAGGGCCTTCGTGAGTTGGAAGGTGCGCACCATGCCGGAGCGCGCGACCTTGTGCGCGGCCACCCCGGACAGCGACTTGCCGTTGAACGTCCAGCTGCCCTCGTCCGGCGCGTCGAAGCCGGTGAGCAGGTTGAAGAACGTCGTCTTGCCGGCGCCGTTGGGGCCGATCAGCGCCGTGATGGAGCCACGCTGGACCTCGACGTGCTTGACGTCGACCGCGGTGAGGCCGCCGAAGCGGCGGATCACGTTGTCGGCGACGAGGATCGGGTCCGGCTTCGGGACGCCGGGCTCGCACGGCAGGCCGGCCAGGGCCTGCACGGCTCGCGTCCGGGCGGCCCGGTCGGGCTTGTTCTCAACGTCCATCGAGCATGACCTCCCTCTTGTCGCCGAAGATGCCCTGCGGCCGGTAGATCAGCAGCAGGATGAGGCCCAGACCGACCAGGATGTACCGGACGGAGCCGGCCTGCGAGGTGGTCATGAACCACTCCGGGAAGACCTTGTTGTTGGAGGCCTCGCTCAGGGTCGAGTCGATGAAGACCAGCAGGACCCAGAAGATCATCGAGCCGACGACCGGGCCGAAGACCCGGGCCGCGCCGCCGAGGATCACGATGGTGTACGCGAAGAAGGTGAACTCCGTGCCGTACGTGTCCGGCTGGACCGCGGCGCGGTCGAGGGCGAAGACGAAACCGCCGAGGGCACCGATGACACCGCCGATGACCAGCGACTGCATCTTGTAGGAGAACACGTTCTTGCCGAGGCTGCGCACGGCGTCCTCGTCCTCGCGGATGGCCTTCAGCACCCGGCCCCAGGGGCTGCTCATGAGCAGGTAGACCACGAGGCAGCTGAGCAGCACGAGGATCCAGCCGACAACCAGGACCCACAGCTCACGGTCGGTGAACGTGATGAGCCCCAGGTCGAGGCCTTTGCTCCCGCCGAACGGATTGAGGGCGTAGAAGTCGCCGGAGAAGCTCTGCAGGCCGTCCGAGGCTCCCGTCCACTTGCGCAGGTCGGTGGCGCGGTAGAAGAGCCGGATGATCTCGGCCGCGGCGATCGTGACGATGGCCAGATAGTCCGCGCGCAGGCGCAGCGTCGGGATACCGAGCAGCAGCGCAAGGACCACGGCCGCGACCAGGCCGATCAGGACACCGAGCCAGAGCGGCAGGTCGAAGGTGGCGACCGTGATCGCGATGCCGTAGGCGCCGACGCCGACGAAGGCGGACTGGCCGAAGTTGAGCAGTCCAGTGTAGCCGAAGTGGACGTTGAGCCCGATGGCCGCGAGGGCGTAGGCAATAGTCGTGGAACCGATGATCGATTCCAGCGACACGCTGAAAATACTGTGCCAGTTCATCGTCGTCCCCTCAGCCGATCCGAGCCCGACGACCGAGGATGCCCTGCGGCCGGAAGAGCAGGATCACGATCAGCACCGCGAGGGCGCCCACGGTCTTCAACTCGGTCGGGATCCACAGCGTGGAGATCTGGATGAACAACCCGATGACCAGGCTGCCGAGCAGCGCGCCCCAGGCCGTGCCGAAGCCGCCGAGGGTCACCGCCGCGAAAATGAGCAGCAGGATCTGGAAGCCCATCTGATAGCCGACGCCCTGGAAGGCACCGAGGATCACGCCGCTGAGCGCGGCGAGGCCGCCGCCGATCGTCCACACGAGGCGGATGATGCGGTCGACGTTGATGCCGGACGCGGCGGCCAGAGCCGGGTTGTCGGCGACCGCGCGGGTCGCCTTGCCCAGCCGGGTGCCGACCAGCGCGAAGGACACCGCCGCGAGGACGACGAGGGCGACGCCGTCGGCGATCAGGTTCTTCGGCGCGATCAGGAACGGCCCGTACTGCACGCCCGCCTGGGCGTTGTAGTCGGCGAAGTTGCGCGACTCGCCGCCGAAGAAGTACAGGAAGACGTACCGCACCAGCAGCGACAGGCCGATCGAGATGATCATCGTGGTCACCAGGTTGGTGCGGCGCTTGCGCAGCCAGCCCCAGAACGCGCGGTCCTGGAAGTAGCCCATGGCGGCGCCGATGGCCACCGAGATGATCCCGGACAGCACCAGCGGCATGCCGATCGTCACGTTGAACAGGAACGTGACGAGCCCGCCGAAGGTGACCATCTCGCCATGGGCGAAGTTGGTCAGACCGGTGGTGCCGAAGATCAGGGAGATGCCGAGCGCCGCAAGCGCGATGATCAGCGAGAAGTGCAGGCCGGAGTACAGCAGGTCGGCGAACCGGTCGAACGACGAGCCTCCCCCGCTGTCGTTCGTGCCGGGCTGGTTGCCGCCGATGGTGGTGCCGGCCGGGCCGAGCGGGAACAGCACGTTACGGAGCTGCCCCTCCGCCACGGTGACGGTGGGCAGCACGGGCCGGTTGTTGGTGAGCCCGACCCCGGAGGGCAGCGACGCCACATCGAGTTCCACCTTGTAGGTGCCCGGACCGGTTACCGGAATACTCCACTTGCCCTGCTCGTCGGAAGTGTTCTCACCGGCGGGCGCGCCGTCCTGGGTAGACGCTTTGATCTTGACGCCGGCGACCGGAGCGCCGTTGTTCGTCAACGTCCCCTGCAGCGCTTCGCCTTCGGCCCACGCGCTTGTGGCGCCCAGACCGAAGGACAGCATCAGGCAGGCCAGGAAGGCCGTGAGCATGATCACGGCTCTACGCAATGGTGCTCCTCGAATAACTTATGGCGGCAATCCGTCCCGACCCTCGGGACTGGCGGATCATAGCCCGCCCTACAAGCCAATTGCGCGCTGTTACCAAGCCGTTATTCGACCCTGGGCTTCACGTGCCCAGACGTGCCGTGCGCAGGTAAAAGGTCAGGACTCCGGGGTTACGGTGCTGTTACCGCCGGCGGTTTCCGCGATGATCCGATCGGCCACTTCGCGCATGGTCATTCGGTGGTCCATCGCGGTGCGCTGAATCCATTTGAACGCCTGCGGCTCGTTCATCGAGTAGGTCGCCATCAGCTGCCCCTTGGCCCGCTCGACGACCTTGCGGGTCTCGAGCCGGTCGGTCAGCGTGGCGACCTCCTCCTCGAGCACCGCCAGCTCCGCGAACCGCGACACCGCGATCTCCACGGCCGGCACCAGGTCGCTCTTCTGGAAGGGCTTCACCAGATAGGCCATGGCGCCCGCGGCGCGGGCCCGCTCGACCAGGTCACGCTGGCTGAACGCGGTGAGGATGACGACCGGCGCGAGGCGGGCGCCGGCGATCTTCTCCGCGGCGGCCAGACCATCCATGATCGGCATTTTGATGTCCATGATGACCAGGTCGGGCTTGAGCTCCTCAGCGAGACCGACGGCGGTCTCGCCGTCGCCGGCCTCGCCGACCACGTCGTAGCCCTCCTCGACGAGCATCTCCCGCAGGTCGAGGCGGATGAGCGCCTCGTCTTCCGCGATGAGCACCCGGCGGCTCTGTGCCTCGGCCACGCGCAACTCCCGATCCGACTCGACTGGACAGCCTGATACGGCTGACGGCGGTTACCGCCGCGATCAGACTAGTGGGTACTCTGATGCGGCGTACTCGTCCCGGTATCCCAATCGGCAGAGGAACGGAGCTCAAACCTCCGACAGTGTGGGTTCGAATCCCACCCGGGGCACACGTGATTCACCCGTTATGGCGGCCTTCACGGCAGCACGACAGGGTCCGCTCCAGCGGTCAGCAGGTCCAGTCCGGCACCGCTGACGACCTGCGCGGGCTGCCGATCCCGGCCGAGGATCGCGGCCAGCCGCGCGACAGGCAGCCGGTCCGGAGCCTTCGCCGCCGCAAAAACCACGTTGCCGAAGCGACGGCCCCGCAGGAGTTCCGGGCGCACCAGCAGGCACAGGTCATCGAAGGCGGTGCGCAGCGTGGCCGCCTGGCCCCGGGAGAAGGCCAGCGGCGCGAGGTCCGCGACGTTGACCGCGTAGATCCCCTCGGGGCGCAGGATCCGGGCCACCTCGGCGGCGAACGTGACGTCCGACACGCTTTCCGGCATCTGCGCGGCGTCGTACACGTCGCCGATGACGAGATCGTAGGACGAAGCCGGAATGTCGGACACGACCTGCCGGGCGTCGCCGAACACGAATGAGATGCCGGTCGCGTCGTCGAACGGCACGACCCGCTGCACGAACTCGGCCAGCTGCCGGTCCCGCTCGACGATCACCTGCATGCAGCCGGGCCTGGTCGCGGCCAGGTAGCGCGGCATCGTGAAGGCACCGCCGCCGAGGTGCAGCACCTCCAGGGGCGCACCGGCCGGGGCCATGGTGTCCACGACCGCGGCGATGCGCCTGGCGTATTCGAAGCTGAGGTACGTCGGGTCGGTCACGTCGACGTAGGACTGCTGGACCTCTTCGAAGAGCAGCGTCCAGCCGCCCTTACGGCGCGGGTCGCGCACCAGCCTGGCGTTGCCGAACTCGGTGTGCTCGCCGATCCCGTCGATGATCTCCCGCCAGGTACCCATCTAGACCGAGCCCATGTAGAGCGTGCCCATTTACGCGGGTGCCTCGTTCACGAGCTCCACGGGCGGCCCGTCGCCGTAGCGGGCGGCGAACAGCGGCTTGGCCTTGTCGACCTCGGACGTGCCCACGACCACGACCCCGCGCACGAAGTCCGAGGACACGCTGTTGACGTGCACGCCCTGCTCGCTCCAGTACACGTTGTCGTCGTTGACCTGCTCATAGCGCTTCGCCAGCTCGCCGGCGGAGAACCGCGCGTCGCGCAGGATCACGCACGAGGACGCGAACGTCGCGCTGACCCACTTGTCGAGCTCGGCCGACGGCTTGCGGTAGACCTCGACGCCCTCGTCGCCGACCCTGGCCCCGGCGAACACCGCGGCGAAGTCGGCCTCGCCCCGGATGCCGATCTGCCCGGCGACGTCCACCGGGTCAGCCGCGGGGTCGGCCGTGGGTGACGCCCCGCAGCCGGCGGTCCGCACGCCGGGGCCCGCGGCGCCTGAGGCACCGGAGGCGCTCGAGGAGGCGGATGTGGACGGGTCGGCCGTCGTGCAGGCCGTCAGACCGCACGCCGTCAGACCGAGGAGCAGCGTCACCACCAGTACACGTCGCATCGGCGCCCAACCTACCGGAGCCGACCCGCCCGCCGCCAAACCGGCGATTACTCTCAGTTTCGGGCAATTAACCCTCAGTTCCCGCGCGTCCGGGTCGAACCAAGGGACATGGACGGCACCATCATCCCTACCGTCATCAGGGGCATCGACGACGTCATCGATGCGCGAGCCGTCACCACGTGTTCCAGCCGATCGTGCGGCTCGACTCGTGGCGCCGCCACCGGCCGGAGGTCGTCGGCTACGAGGCCCTGACCCGCGGCCCGGCCGGCACCCCGTGGGAGGCGCCGCTGGAGCTGTTCGACGCCGCTGGCCAGGCGGGCCGCCTCGCCGAGCTCGACTGGATCTGCCGCGCCGCCGCGTACCGCGCCGCGATCGACGCCGGCCTGCCGCTCGGCCTGACCCTGTTCGTCAACGCCGAACCCGCGGCGCTGGGCGTGCCGTGCCCGCCGGACCTCGCGCGGGAGATCCTCGACGCGCAGCTGCGGCTGCGGGTCGTCGTCGAGATGACCGAACGGGCCATCACCGACGACCCCGCGACCCTGCTCACCGCCGCCGAGGCGTGCCGCGGCTCCGGCTGGGGCGTGGCCCTGGACGACGTCGGCGCGGAACCCGCGTCCCTGGCGGTCATGCCGTTCGTGCACCCGGACGTGGTCAAGGTCGACCGGCACCTCACCCAGCAGCCCGACGGCGCCTACGCCGCCCGGGTGGTCAACGCGATCGTCGCCTACGCCGAACGTACCGGCGCCGCGATCCTCGCCGAAGGGGTCGAGACCCGCGAGCACGTCGCCGCCGCCCTGGGCATGGGCGCGACCCTCGGCCAGGGCTGGCTGTTCGGCCGGCCGGGCCCGCTGCCGGCGGACGTCGCCGAGCGCAGCGCGACCCTGCCGGTGCCGTTCGTCGCCCCGCCGGCCGGCACGGGGACCAGGACACCCTACGAGATCGTCGCCGCCCGCCGGCCGACCGCGGAGGCGACGAAACGGATGCTCATGCCGCTGAGCCGGTACCTGGAGGAGAAGGCCCTGGACGCGGCCGAGCCCCCGGTCCTGCTCAGCTGCTTCCAGGAGGCGCGGTTCCTGACCGCGGCCACCGCCCGCCGGTACGCCGCCGTCGCGCGGACCGCCGCTTTCGTCGGTGTCGTGGGCACCGAACTGCCCAGCGTCCCGGTCGCCGGGGTCCCGGGGCTGCGCGGCGCCGCGATCGCCGGCGACGACCCCCTGCGCGGCGAGTGGAACGTGGTGGTCGTCGGGCCGCACTTCGCCGGCGCCCTGGTCGCCCGTGACCTCGCCGACGACGGACCCGACGCCGACCGGCGGTTCACCTATGCCCTCACGTACGACCGTGACCTCGTCCTGGAGGCGGCCCGTGCACTGTTGCACTGGATCGTGCCAACATAGGCGGCTATGAAGCGGTTGGCGCTCGTCCCCGTGGTCGCCCTGCTCGCCCTTGTCGCCCTGGTCGCCGGCTGCTCCGGCCCCGCCGGGAAGGCGCAGGAGAGCCCGGTCAAGCTGCGGGTCGAGCTGACCCAGGGCCGGGTCGACGAGGTCCGGCACACGGTGCAGATCTCCATGCACAACGACGGGCCCGCGAAGGTCACCGTCGAGCGGGTCGAGCTGCAGGCGCCGTCGTTCAAGGGGGTCGGGCCGGTCACGGTCGACGCCCCGCTGCCCGTCGGCGGCCTGCGCGTCGACGTGCCGGTCTCCTACGGCACCGGCGTCTGCCAGGGTGACGAGCTCAAGCCGCGCAGCGCCGCCTCGCACGTCGCGTTCGGCGTCCGCACCGAGGACGGCAAACTGCACGACCTGCGGCTGCCGCTGCCCGACCCGGACCCGATGCTCGACAAGCTGCTCGGCATCGACTGCCAGCAGGCGTACCTGGACCGGCAGGTGACCCTCACGTTCGGCCCGTGGACGCACCTGCCCAGCGGCTGGCTCAACGGCACCGTGCTGCTGAAACGGGTCGGGTTCGCCGGCACGGTGACGCTGCAGGAGTTCGTCGGCAGCATCCTGCTGGAGGTGCTGCCGCTGCCGGCCCGCGAGCAGACGCCGAAGCCCTACGCGGTGCTGCAACCCGGCCAGAACGAGGTCAGCATCCCGATCGTGGTCGACGGCGAACGCTGCACCCCGCACGCCCTCGCGGAGATCAAGAAGCCGTACGTGTTCCCCGCCTGGCTCAGCCTCGACGGCGGCCCGCCGCTGTACACGGAACTGAAGATCACCGACGCGGAGCGTGACGCCTTCAAGCCGGTGATCGATGCCTGCGCCGCCGGCCACACCCAGATGTGAAGATGAAGTTTTAAGGCAGACTTAGGCCAGTTGCGATGGGGTACGGCGGGTGCCATGCTCCAGAGCCATGTCCGAGGTCGGTGAACGCGTTCGCGCGGCGTTACCCGCGGTCGCGCTGCTGACGCTCGCCACCGCGGCCGTTCTCGGGCTGTCCACACTGCTGGGGATCGCCCCGGCGCCGCCGATCTGGCAGGTCGTGCTGACCCTCGTGGCGGGGCTGCTGCTCGGCATCGCCGCGACCGACCAGGTCCGGGCCGCGCTGACCGACTGGCAGGGCGCCACCGCCGCCGAGTCCGGCACCCACCGCCGGACCCGCTCCGCGCCGAGGGGCGCGCCGGCCGTACACCTGCCGCCGCAGACCCCGGACGAGCCGGTGCAGCTGGAGAAACCCCGTCCGCCCCGGCCCGCACGCCCGTCGTGGCCGCGGATCGGGATCATCGCGCTGATCGTCGCCGCGCTCGTCGCCCTGCTGTGGGTGCCGCAGGTGCCGGTGCACGGCGTCGCGACGGCCGTCTTCACGTTCGTGTTCGGCTACGCCGCCTACGCCCTACCCGTCCTGCCGCTGCTGCTGCTCTGGCCGCTGCCGCGGCTGCCCCGGGCCACCTGGCCGTGGCAGCTGCCGCTGGTGCCGTTCGTCGACCGGCGGCTGTGGACCGGCGCCGAGCTGGGCGACCTGGCCGTCGCCACGCTGCAGTACCTGCGCGAGCGGGTGCTGACCCGCACCACCGGCATCGCCCTGGCCACGCTCGGGCTGCTGCATCTGGTGCGCGGCAACCCGAGCCTGTTCGACGGCGGCACGTCCCGCGCCGGTGGGCTCGCCGGCTGGCTGCTCGCCGAGCCGCTGCGCCTCGTGTTCGCCGCCGGCGGCGCGATCGGACTGCTCGGCGGGATCCTCATCGGCGCGGCCGCGGTCATCGCCGCGTCGGTCGGCCGGGCCTGGGGCACCGTCGCCGGCTACGCCGTCCTCGCCGTCGCGGTCGCCGTGCCGCTGCTCGGCGTCGGCGCCGGGCACTGGCTGGGCTTCGAGTACTACCTGCGCACCGAGCAGGGCCGGGTCGTCGTCGTGGCGGGCCTGTCCCCCTCGCACCGGCAGGCGGTCCACGACACGGCGGTCCCCGTCGACGGCCTGTCGCCGTCGCTGCTGGCGCTGCTGGACAAGGGGCTGCAGGTCACCGGCAACGACGACGGCGACCGGATCGCGAAGGCCCTGGCCGACCCGTCGCAGGCGGCCGCCGACACCTTCGTCGGCGACCAGTTCGAGCTCAAGGCCGGCGAGTGCTTCGACTGGATCGGCGGTTCGTCGCAGCTGCGGTACGTGACGCCGTGCAACGCCGCGCACATCGGCGAGGTGACCTACGTCGGGCACCTGCCGTTCCTCGACGACCCGGGCCGCGACGCCGTCGACGCGGCCGCGAAAGCCGTCTGCGAGCAGTCCTACGGCGCGTACCTCGGCGTCCCGTACGGCCAGTCGTTCCTGCCGCTCGAAAAGCCGATGCTGCCGCCGGGCTGGACGGCGCGGCCGGTCATCGCGTGCTCGGTCGGTGCGGTCGGGCCGTGGACGCTGAAAGGCACGAAGACGGTCGCCGCGCTGCAGCAGAAGGTGCCGTGGGCGGCCGCCAGCGGCTGCAAGGTCGAGGTTCCGGACGCGCTGCGGGTCACCGCGGAGCAGCCCAACACCCGCTGCGTCGCGCCGGGCCCGGAGCAGCGCCTCGCGGTGCAGGGCGGCGGCTTCGCGATGGACCTGGAGTTCGCCGCGATCGGCAAGACCGCCGGCGGCGCGAAGATCGGCGCGGCCTGCCTCGACGGCGCGGACCTGGGCAACGGGTACACGTTCGAGGTCGGCGCCGACGGCGTCATCGAGATCGACAAGCTGGTCGGCGGGCAGCCGACGAAGCTGGCCGCGTCGGCGAAGCCGAAGAACGCCGGCCCGCCGACGACCGCCTCGACCCCGCTGCAGGTCACCTGCAAGCCGACCGCCGACGGCGGGATCGAGCTGACCGCGTTCTCGACCGGCAACCGCAAGGCGACCGCGGTCGACAAGACCAACCCGGTGACCCGCCTGTCGCCCCGGCTGATGCTGTCCAACGCGGGCGCCGGCGGCGTCGTCATGACCGCGATGATCTTCAACGCGACCCGCGTCTAGCAGCGCGCCGACCACCACACCGCTCAGCGGCGGACATGGCGGGGATCGTGGCAGCCGGATTAGAAAGCGAACATTCGCTTTATACTCGAAGGATGCCCCGCGTCTCGGAAGCCCATCTCGCCGCCCGCCGCGAGCAGATCATCGAGGCGGCCACCCGCTGCTTCCTGCGCAACGGCTTCCATCAGACGTCCATGCAGGATGTCATCAAAGAGGCGGGCCTGTCGGTCGGGGCGTTCTACCGCTACTTCGACAGCAAGGCCGCACTGATCAAGGCCATCGCCGGGGAGAAGATCAGCGTCGTGCAGGCGACCGCGGACCACCTGCTCGCGCAGGACCCCGCGCCGCCGCTGCTCGCGGTGATCGACGACCTGCTGCGCCAGATCGACGTCAACCTCACCGACGACGGCACGGTCCGCATCGCCGTGCAGGTGTGGGGCGAGGCGGTGCACGACCCGCAGTTCGCCGCGCTCATCGCCGAGATTTACGGCAAGATCCGCGGCAACGCGGTCGCCCTCGCGCAGCGCGCGCAGGAGAACGGCCAGGTGCCCGCCGACGCCGACCCGGGCGCCATCGGCTCGGCGATCTTCGGGCTCATCCAGGGGTACATCCTGCAGCGGGTGCTCGTCGGGAAGATCGATCGCGACACGTACATGCGCGGCATCGACGCACTGATGGGGGCCGGCCGGGACCATCGATGAGCGGACATCGACCCCGGCAAGCGGCGCCGCGCCCGACTGCATAGGGTGCCTGGCATGAACAACCCTTCAGGCACCTCACGGCGGACCGTCCTGGCCGTCGCGGCGGCCGCGGCGGCGGCACCCTTCGTCGCCGGCGGCGAGGCCGGCGCGGCACCCGCGGCGAAACCCAAAACCTGGGACCTCACGCTGCTCGGCACGTCGGACACCCACGGCAACGTCTACAACTGGGACTACTACAAGGACGCCGAGTACGACGACAGCGCCCACAACGACATCGGCCTCGCGAAGGTCGCCACGCTGGTCAACCAGATCCGGGCCGAGCGGCGCGGGAAGGCGACCCTCGTCCTCGACGCCGGCGACACGATCCAGGGCACGCCCCTGGCCACGTACTACGCGAAGCAGGAGCCGATCACCACGACCGGCGAGAAGCACCCGATGGCGCGGGCGATGAACGTCATCGACTACGACGCGGTCACCCTCGGCAACCACGAGTTCAACTACGGGCTGCCGCTGCTCGACCTGTGGATCAAGCAGCTGGGCTTCCCCGCCCTGGCGGCGAACGCGGTCAACGTGAAGACCGGGCGGCCGGCGTTCGTGCCGTACGTGATCAAGAAGGTCGACCTCGGGCACGGCGCGCCGAACTTCCGCGTCGGCATCCTCGGGCTCACCAACCCCGGCGTCGCCATCTGGGACCGCGCCAACGTCGAGGGCAAGCTGCGCTTCGACGACCTGGTCGCCACCGCGGCGAAGTACGTGCCGGAGATGCGCCGCCGCGGCGCCGACATCGTGCTCATCTCCGCGCACGGCGGCGACAGCGGCAAGTCCAGCTACGGCCCCGAGCTGCCGAACGAGAACCCGTCGGCGCTCATCGCCGAGCAGGTCCCCGGCATCGACGCGATCCTCTTCGGCCACGCGCACAACGACATCCCGCAGCGCTTCGTCACCAACGCCGCGACCGGCGCGCAGGTGCTGCTGTCGGAGCCGTCGAGGTGGGGTTCTCGTCTGACCCGCATGGACTTCCAGCTCAGCCGCGACCGCAACCGCTGGACGATCACGTCGAAGGCGGCCACGACGCTGAACACCAACACGGTCGACGCCGACCCGAAGGTCCTCGCCGTCGTGCGCGCGCAGCACACCAAGACCGTCACCTACGTCAACCAGGTCGTCGCCACGTCGACGGAGACGCTGTCGGCGGCCGAGTCCCGCTACAAGGACACGCCGATCCTGGACTACATCAACAAGGTCCAGACCGACACGGTCATCGCGGCGCTCGGCACGGCCCTGCCGGTGCTGTCGATCGCGGCGCCGTTCTCGCGGACCGCGGTGTTCCCGGCCGGCGACGTCAAGATCAAGGACGTCGCGGGGCTGTACATCTACGACAACACCCTCGAGGCCGTCGTCCTGACCGGCGCCGAGGTCCGCGCGTACCTGGAGTACTCGGCGAAGTACTTCGTGACGCTGCCGGTCGGCGCGCCCGTCGACCCGGCGACGATCAACGACCCGGCCGTGCCGGACTACAACTACGACACGCTGTCCGGCGTCGACTACGACATCGACATCAGCAAGCCGGTCGGCCAGCGGATCACGCGGCTCGTCCACCCGGGGACCACCACCCCCGTCGGCGACGCCGAGCAGTTCGTGGTCGCGGTGAACAACTACCGGCGCTCCGGCGGCGGCAACTTCCCCGGCATCGTCAAGCCGCAGGTCTACAACGCGCAGCAGGAGATCCGGCAGCTGCTCATCGACTGGGCCCAGGCGAAGGGCTCGATCAACCCGGCGGACTTCTTCACACCGAACTGGCGGCTCGTGCGCGAGGACGTGCCGGTCTTCGCGTGACGCCATAGTCTGGGCGGATGCAGGAACGGATCTTAGGACGGACCGGTGCCCCGGTCGGCGTGGTCGGACTCGGCGCATGGCAGCTCGGCGCCGACTGGGGCGAGGTCGACGAGGACCAGGCCCTCGCGACCCTGACCGCAGCGCATGAAGCGGGCGTGACGTTCATCGACACCGCCGACGTGTACGGCGACGGCCGCAGCGAACGCCTCGTCGGCCGGTTCGTCAACGGCCTGCCCTCGGGCCACGGCGTCACGGTCGCGACGAAAATGGGCCGCCGGGTGCCGCAGGAGGCGGACCGGTACAACCTCGACAACTTCCGCGCGTGGAACGACCGGTCCCGGGAGAACCTCGGCGTCGACACCATCGACCTGGTGCAGCTGCACTGCCCGCCGTCGGAGGTGTACTCCACCGACGAGGTGTTCGACGGCCTGGACCAGATGGTCGCCGAGGGCCGGATGAAGGCATACGGGGTCAGCGTCGAGACGGCCGCGGAGGCGCTGACCGCCATCGCCCGGCCCGGCGTCGCCACCGTGCAGATCATCTTCAACATGCTGCGGCTCAAGCCCCTCGACGACGTGCTGCCCGCGGCGGAGAAGATGGGCGTCGGGATCATCGCCCGGGTACCCCTGGCCAGTGGCCTGCTGTCCGGCCGCTACGACGAGCGCACCACGTTCGGCGCCGACGACCACCGCACCTACAACCGGCACGGTGAGGCGTTCGACCAGGGCGAGACGTTCTCCGGCGTCGACTACGACACCGGTCTCGCCGCGGTCCGCCGGCTCGCGCCGCTGAAACCCGAGGGGCTGACGATGGCCCAGTTCGCGCTGCGCTGGATCGTCGACCACCCGGCCGTCTCCGTGGTCATCCCCGGCGCCCGCAACGGCGAGCAGGCCCGCGCCAACGCCGCGGTCGGCGCGGCCGAAGGCGTCACGGCGCCGTTGCCCGCCGCCACGCACGACGCGGTCCGCGAGGTGTACGACGAGCTGATCCGCGCCTCGGTCCACAGCCGATGGTGAGCCCCGGCGACACAGTGAGCTCCGGCGACACAGTGAGCGCCGGCGAAACCATCGGCGTCGAGGAGGAGTTCCACGTCGTCGACGCCGAGACCGGTGACCTGGAGCCCGCCGCCCGGCGGGTCCTGCGCGGCGCGGACGCGGAGCCGGAGCTGCACCGGTCGATGGTCGAGACGGCCACCGCTGTGCACACCGACCTGACCGGCCTGCGCGCCGACCTCATCGAGAAGCGCCGGTCCCTCGTCGAGGCGGCCGGCCGGCTCGGGCTCGCGGTCGTCGCGGCCGGCTCGGTCCCCGGCTCCGGGTCCGGGCCCAGCCGGGTCTACCCGGACGAGCGCTACGAGCGCATGGCGCAGGAGTACCGGCTGCTCGTCGACGAGCAGCAGGTCGCCGCCTGCCAGGTGCAGGTCGGCGTGCCCGACAAGGACCTGGCGGTGCGGATCACCCGGCGGATCCGGGAGTGGCTGCCGGCGCTGCTCGCCCTCAGCGTCAGCTCGCCGTTCTTCGCCGGCCAGGACACCGGGTACGCCTCCTACCGCACGGTCGTCACGTCCCGCTGGCCGACCGTCGGCCCGCCGCCGGACCTGGACTCCGACGCGCAGTACCAGCGGGTCGTCCAGACGCTCGTGGACAGCGGCGTGATCAGCGACGCCGGGATGGTCTACTTCGACGCACGGCCGTCGGCGCGGTATCCCACCGTCGAGGTCCGGGTCGCCGACTCCTGCCCTCGGGTCGACGACGCGGTGCTGCTCGCCGCGCTGTCCCGGGGGCTCGTCACCGTCGCCGCCGAGCAGGACGCCGCGGGCCGGCCCCTGCCGGAGGCGCCGCAGGTGCTGCTGCGCGCCGCCACGTGGCGGGCCGCCCGGTCCGGGCTCAGCGGCCACCTCGTCGACCCGGCGACCCGCTCCGCGGTGACGGCCGGCGCCCGGGTCGACGCGCTGATGGCGCACATCCGTCCCGCCCTGGAGGCCCGCGGCGAGTGGGAGATCGCCGTCGACCTGCTCGAGGACCTGCGCGCCCGGGGCACGTCGGCGACCCGCCAGCGGGCGCTCAAATCCGCCAAGGGCGATTCCTCCAAGAGCAATTCCACCAAGAGCGATGGCTCCCGCGAGGTCGTACAGTCGTTGGCAGCGGAAACGGCTGAGGGGACGGGATCCTCGTGACGCTGCGCGGGCTGCTGGTCGACTACGGCGGGGTTCTGACCACTGACGTGTTCGCCTCGTTCGACGCGTTCTGCGCGCGCGAGGGTCTGCCGCCCGGCACGGTCCGGGACCTGTTCCGCGATGACCTGGCGGCCCGGTCGCTGCTCGGTGGCCTGGAGGACGGGACGCTGCCGGACGCCGAGTTCGAGGCGGGGTTCGCGGCCCTGCTCGGGGTGCCTCCGGAGGGCCTGATCGAGCGGCTGCTCGGCGGCACCACCGCCGACGTGGCGATGCTGGACTTCGTGCGGGCCGCCCGCGGCCGCGGGATCCGCACGGGACTGATCTCCAATTCGTGGGGTTCGCAGCGGTACGACCGGATCCTGCTGGACGAATTGTTCGACGGCATCGTGATCTCCGGTGACGTCGGCGTGCGCAAGCCGGACCCGGCGATCTACGTTCTCGGCGCCGCCGCGATCGGCGTCCCGCCGCAGGAGTGCGTCTACGTCGACGACCTGCCGGGCAACCTGAAACCGGCGCGCGCCCTGGGGATGACGACGGTGCGGCACCGCACCCCGGACGAGACCCTGCAGATCCTCGAGGCCTGCCTGTCATGAAACGGCGGACGCTGATGGCCGGCGGGCTCGGCTGGGGTGCCGGCTGGGGTGTCAGCCTGGGGCTCGGCGTGCCCCTGCTCTCGGCGTGCGAGTCCGGCGACGACGAGGCGACCGGGACGCTGCGCATCGCGACCGGCAGCAAGGGCGCCGTCTACTACACGTACGGCTCCGCGATCGCCGAGCTGGCGAAGCGGTACCTACCGAACGTGACCGCCAGCGTCCTGCCCACGAACGCGTCGAAGGAGAACGTCGACTCCGTGCTCAACGGCGCCGCCGACGTCGGGTTCACCCAGGCCGACATCGCCGGCGACGGCGACAAGGCCGCGCCGGGCCAGCTCGCCGCCCTCGCCCGCATCTACGACGACTACGTGCACCTCGTCGTCGCCCGCGGCGGCGGGATCAACACCGTCCAGGACCTGCGGGGCCGCCGGGTGTCCGTCGGCCAGAAGGGCTCCGGCACCGCCGTCACCGCCGATCACATCCTCGAGGTCGCCGAGGGCGGGCTCCGCGACGCCATCATCGCGCAGCCGCTCAGCCTCAACGAGTCGGTCGAGGCGCTGCGCAAGAACGAGATCGACGCGTTCTTCTTCTCCGGCGGGCTGGCCGTCGGGCTGATCCAGGAGCTGGCCCAAACGTTCGCCATCCAGCTCGTCGGCCTCGAAACGCTGGTGCAGAAGCTGCGCGCGAAGTTCGGCGACTACTACGCGGAGCGGATCGTGCCGGCGTCGGCGTACGCGGGCATCAGCCCCACCGTCGCGATCGGCATCGCCAACTATCTCGTCGTGCGGGTGTCGATGCCGGAGCCCCTGGCCTACGGCGTGACGCGGCTGCTGTTCGAGGGCCGCGACGAGCTCGCGAAGGCGCACCAGGCGGCGGCCCGGCTCAACATCCGCTCCGCGATCAGCACCCCGCCGCTGCCCCTGCACCCGGGCGCGGTCCGCTACTACCGCGCGCAGAAGGCCTGACCTCCAAGCCTGCGTTCGCCGCCGCTCAGGGCGTGGGGAACCACAGCCGGGCGTGCAGGCCCTTCGGGGTGTTCGGCAGCAGGTCCAGGCGGCCGGACGACGCCTCCACCAGGACCGCGACGATCGGCAGCCCGAGGCCGCTGCCGTCGACGTTCTGCGTGCCGGGCGCCCGCCAGAACCGCTCGGTGGCGAGCTCGCGCTGCTGCTCGGTGAGCCCCGGACCGGTGTCGGTCACGTGCACGGCGACCCCGCCGACCCCGCCGTCGTCGGCGGCGACCGGCCGGATCGTGACGGTGCTGCCGTCGGTGGAGAACTTCACGGCGTTGTCGATGAGCGCGTCGAGCGCCTGGTCGAGCGCGGTCGTCACGGCGCGGGCCCGCAGCGGGCGCGGCGGGCGGACGTAGCGCAGCGTGATGTCCTTCTTCGCGGCGACCGGCTGCCACGCGACGACCCGCGTCCAGGCGACCTCGCCGGCGTCGATGTCGGCGAGCTCGTAACGGCCCCGTTCGGCGCGGGCGAGGGCGAGCAGGCTGTCCAGGACGTCGCCGAAGCGTTCGGCCTCTTCGAGGGCGAGGCGGTGCCCCTCGACGGCCTGCGGGTCGGTGAGGTCGACGCCGAGGTCCTCGACCCGCAGCCGCAGCGCGGTCAGCGGGTTGCGCAGCTGGTGGCTGGCGTGGGAGACGAAGGCGCGCTGCCGCTCCAGGGAGTCCGCGACGGTCGCGGCCATCTCGTTGAACGCGGCGCCGAGCCGGCGCAGCTCCGGCGGGCCGTCGGCGGCGGGGACGCGGGCGGCGTAGTCACCGGCGGCGAGCTCGTGGGCGGCGGCGTCGAGCTCGGCGACGGGCCGCAGCGTCCAGCGGGCCAGGGACCACGCGGCGACGATCCCGGCGAACAACACGACGAGGCCGCCACCGGCCAGGATGCTCCATGCGGTGCGGACGCCGGCGGCGCGCCGGCCGGTCGGTGAGATGGTGATGACGGCGCCGATGACCTCCCCGCCGCGGACGACGGGGATCGCGACCACGAACGGTTCGAGGCGCCACGGCCAGACGGTGCCGTCGTCGCTGGCCTCGCGGCCTTCGAGCGCGCGGCGGGCCTGCCGCTGCACGGCCCGGTCGGTGAGGGCGACCTGCTCGCGGGAGGCGACGACGCGGAAGGCGTCCTGGTTGACGACGACGGCGACGACGCCGTACACCTCGTCGTAGCGGGTGAGCTCCGCTTCCAGCTCGGTGGTCTCCTGGGCCCGCAGGGCCGGTTCGGCGAGCGCGGCGAAGCGGGTCGCGTCGGCGAGGCGGTCGGCGACGAGCCGCTGGGTGTCGCGGCCGGCGATGGCGAGCGCGAGCGGCACCTCAAGGGCGGCGAGCACCAGCAACAGCAGCAACAGGTACGTGGTGACCAGGCGGATCCGCACGGCTCACAGCCCCGGGACGAGGCGGTATCCGACGCCGCGGACGGTCTGCACCAGGCCGGGCACGTCGAGCTTCGCGCGCAGCGAGCCGACGTGCACGTCGAGGGTGTGCCGGCCGACGAAGCTGGTCTGCCACACCGCGAGGATCAGCCGGTCGTAGGAGACGACGACGCCCGGGGTCCGCACGAGCACGGCGAGGATCTCGAACTCCTTGCGGGTGAGCGCCACGTCCCGGCCGGCGACGGTGACCTGCCGGGCGCCGACATCGACGCGGACCGGACCGGCGGCGAGGACCTCGACGGCGCTCTGCGGCGCCCGCGACGCGCGGCGCAGGACCGCCTCGATACGGGCGTTGAGCTCGGCCATCGAATAGGGCTTCACGACGTAGTCGTCGGCGCCGGTCTGCAGCCCGATGACCCGGTCGCGCTCCTCACCGCGGGCGGTGACGGCGATGATCGCGACCGTCTCGTCCTTGCGGCGCAGCGTGCGGCACACCTCGATGCCGTCGCCGTCGGGCAGGTTGAGGTCGAGCAGCACCAGGTCGAACGGCTCACCGGCGAACGTGTCGAGGGCGGTCTGCGCCGTCGGGCAGTGCGCGACGTCATGGCCGCGCCGGCGCAGGGCGGTGGCCAGCGCGGCCGCCACCCTGGCGTCGTCTTCGACCAGCATCACTCGCATCGTGCGCTCATGGTAATCGTGCGCTCGCGATAGAGGGGGGCGCAGTCAGAGCAGTGCCCGAAGCGCCTTGCGGTTCAGCTTGCCGACGGAGGTCAGCGGGATCTCCGCCATGATGCGGATCTCCCGCGGCCGCCGGGTCGGGGCGAGGTGCGCGCGGGCGTAGGCGTCCAGCTCCTCGGCGGTGACCGTGCCCTGCGTGCCCTGCGTACCGTCGGTGCCGGACAGCGACACGAAGGCGATCACCTCCTCGCCGAGGCGTTCGTCGGGCCGGCCGACCACGGCGGCCATCGCGACCGCGGGGTGGGCGGTGAGCACGTCCTCGACGTCACGCGGGTATACGTTGAACCCGCCCCGGATGATGAGGTCCTTCTTGCGGTCGACGATGCTGAGGTACCCGTCGCCGTCGATCGTGCCGATGTCCCCGGTGGCGAACCATCCGTCGGTGACCCCCTCGGCCGTATTGTCAGTACTCCCCCCAGTGACCCCCTCAGCCGTCCCGACCGGGCTCCAGTAGCCGCGCATCACGTTCGGGCCGCGCACGAAGATCTCGCCGTCGTCGCCGAGGCGGACCTCGATGCCTTCGAGGGGCTTGCCGACCGTGCCGCGGCGGGGCGCGTCGAGGGGGCTGCCGCTGACGATCCCGCCGGTCTCCGTGCAGCCGTACCCTTCGAGCACCCGCGCGGACGGCACCAGCCGCTCGAACGCCTCGGCCGCGGCGGGCGGCAGCGGGGCGGCGCCGGAGAAGACGTACCGCAGCTCGCTCAGGTCGTGCTCGGCCAGGGGCTGCCCGAGCAGCATGACGATCATCGACGGGACCACGGCCGCGGTCTGCGCGCGCTGCTCGGCGGCGAGCCGCAGCCAGCCGGCCGGCTCGAACCAGCGTTGCAGCACCGCGACGGGTGGCTCCGCGGCCTGCATCGCGCCGACGTGACCATCAGCCCGTAGGAGTGCGACAGCGGCAGGGCGGTGATGCCGGTGTTGAGACCCGGGGTGTGGGCCGCCTCCCGGGAGACCCGCCCCGCGTGGGCGAGGTTGGCGTGGGTGAGCGCGACGCCCTTGCTCCGTCCGGTGGTGCCGCCGGTGTACAGCAGCGCCGCGAGCTCGTCGGGGCCGCGGTCCACGATCGGGGCCGGATCGGCGGCGAGGAGGGCGTCGAACGACGCGGTGCCGACGACGACCGTGGGCACGCCGAGCTGCCGGCACAGCTCGCCGAACTTCGGCAGCAGCTCCGGCGAGGTGACCACGACGACGGCGCCGGAGTCGCGCAGGACGTGGCCGAGCTCGTCGGCGGTGACCAGGAAGACGACCGGGGTCACGACCGCACCGGCCCGCCACACCGCCTGGTACACCTGCGACACCTCGGGGCAGTTGGCCATGACGACGGCCACCCGGTCGCCGGGGCGCACCCCGAGCTCCCGGAGCCCTCCGGCGACGCGGGTCGCGCGGTCATGCGCCTCCCCCGACGTGTGCCAGGACCCTTCGAAGCACAGCGCGGGGTAGTCGCCGTGCCGGTCGAGCGACGCCTCCGTGAGACGGGCGAGGTTGGACATCGACGAACCTCCAGTCCAAGTTTCTACACTGCCTATGCCGATACCTGCCGTGTGTCAATGCCGAGTCTCAGGGAGCCACACCGATGACCGACCGTCCGATCACCGCCGGTGAACGTTTCGCCGACGTCGGCGACTGGAACAACAGCCGGGGTCAGGGCCCCAACCTGTGGCGCACGCTGGGCTTCCGGCGCACGGAGTGGGAACCCGGCGGCTCGACGGTCGAATGGGACGCGACCGTCGAATACGGCTTCACCACGCCCGGCGGCCCGGTGATCCAGGGCGGGCTGGTCACCGCGATCCTCGACTCCGCGATGGGCGGCGCCTGCTTCACCACGCTCGACCGGGACGAGCTGTTCCTGACCGCGGACCTGCGGGTCGAGTTCTTCCGGCCGACCCGGCCGGGGACGCTGCGGGCCGTCGGCACGGTGCTGCGCCGGACCAGGAAGGTCGTGTTCTGCGCCGCCGAGCTGTACGACACCGACGGCACCACCCTCGCCGCGAGCCGTTGCACCCAGGTGCTGATGCCGGCCTGACGCCCCGCCATTGCTTCGGGCTGATTTCGCAGCGTCAAGTTTCCCTCAAGGAACGACGTCCGCGATTCCGCCGGCACGGTCCGACCGGCCACGGTGAACAGGTGAACATCGTGCCAACCGGCGAACGCTCCTCAACCGGCGAGCGTTATCGGGCCTCGACCGTCGCCGCGTTCGAGGCGGCCGTGCTGGTGCGATGCACAGGGGTGTGCGGTGGAGGAGGACGGGCCCGGGCGCTGGGGGGCACCCGGGTCCGCGCCGCCTTCGCACACGCACCAGCGGGGGTGCTCGCCGAGTTCAACCGGTCCGTCGCCGCGGACCGGCTGGTCGAGCTGTTGGGGGCGGCCGGCCACTCGGCGAGTGTGCACCGCTACACCGCGGGCACCCGGCACCGTTACGAGATCTTCCGCGTCCTCACCGCGCCGCTCGCCGGGGGTTTCCTGGACCGCGCGTGGCAGCAGGGGTACGCGGACCTGTGCGGCACCCCGGAGCTGCCGCGGTCGGCCCGCCAGATCCGCCACGCCCGCCAGCTCGCCGAGTCGGCGTGGCGCGGCGTGCTGCTGGCGTCGGGCCCGTCCCGCTCCGGCTCCCCCGGGCTGCGGGTCGCCGACCTGGAGACCGCCACGGTCCTGATCCGCGCCGGCCGGATGCTGAGCATGCCGGTCCGCATGAGCACCCGCCCCGGCGGCCAGATCCTGCTCGTGATGCCGCAGGAAGCCGCCGCCTAGCTCTCTGGCTGGCTCTCCGGCTGCAGCTGCTCGAACTTCCGCTCCAGGCCGGTCAGCAGGGCCTCCAGGCCCAGCTCGAACGCGCTGTCGTCGACGTGCGCATGCTGGCCGGCGAGGCGGTGCGCGTCGCGCAGGTGCGGGTAGTCGCGCGCGTACAGGTCGGGGTCGTCGACGAAGCCGAGCGCGAACGAGCCCAGGGCCGAGCCCGCGACGAAGAACCGCATGGTCGCGCCGATGCGGGTGGCGTAGCCGGGCGGCCAGCCGGCGTTGACCAGGGCGCCGTAGACCGCGTCGGCGAGGCGCAGCGACGCGGGGCGGCGGGCCGGGCCGCGGGCCAGGAACGGCACCACGTTCGGATGGGCGCGAAACGCCGCCCGGTACGCCCGTGCCCACGCCCGCAGCGCCTCCGGCCACGGGTCGCGCCCCAGCATGGACAGGTCGACACCCGCCACGATGCTGTCGCCGATCGCGTCGACGATCTGCTCCTTGGTGGCGAAGTGGTTGTACAGCGAGGGCGCCTGAACGCCCAGCTCGCGGGCCAGCCGCCGGGTGGACAGCGCGTCGAGACCGTCGGCGTCGACGATCGCGGTGGCCACCTCGACGATGCGGTCACGACTGAGGAGTGGCGTTCTGGGGCGGACCATGGCTACGATCTTAGAAACTAACGGCGTTAGTTAAGGGACCCGCACCCATGGACTTCACGCTCAATGACGAACAGCGCGCGATCCGCCAGGTCACCGCCGAGTTCGTCGACCGCGAGATCACCCCGCACGCCGCCGCCTGGGACCGTGCCGAGCAGGTCGACCTCGCCATCGTCAAGAAGCTCGCCGACCTGGGCATCTTCGGCATCACGATCCCCGAGGAGCACGGCGGCAGCGGCGGCGACCACACCACCTACTGCCTGGTCCTGGAGGAGCTCGGCAAGGGCGACTCGTCGGTGCGCGGCATCGTGTCGGTGTCCCTCGGCCTCGTCGCGAAGAGCATCAACGGCTACGGCACCGCGGCGCAGAAGGCCGCCTGGCTGCCGCGGCTGTGCGCCGGCGACGCCCTCGGCTGCTTCGCGCTGACCGAGCCCGACACCGGCTCCGACGCGGGCGCCCTGGCGACCCGCGCCACCAGGGTCGAGGGCGGCTGGCGGCTGGACGGGTCGAAGATGTTCATCACCAACGGCACCTGGGCGCAGGTCGCCCTGGTCTTCGCCCGCACCGGCGGCCCCGGCCCGAAGGGCGTCTCGGCCTTCCTGGTGCCCATGGAGACGCCCGGCCTGCGGATCGAGGAGATCCACGGCAAGCTCGGCCTGCGCGGCCAGGCGACCGCGGCGCTGACCTTCGAGGGCGTGACCGTCGGCGACGACGCGCTGCTCGGCGGCCTCGGCGAAGGGTTCAAGATCGCGATGTCGGCCCTGGCGAAGGGGCGCATGTCCCTGGCCGCCGGCTGCGTCGGCATCATCCAGGGCTGCCTGGAGGCGGCCGTGGCCTACGCGAAGCAGCGCGAGCAGTTCGGCCGGCCGATCGCCTCGTTCCAGCTGGTGCAGCAGCTCATCGCCGACATCTCCGTCGAGGCCGACGCCGCCCGCCTGCTGACCTGGCGGGTCGCGGACCTGATCGACCGGGGGCTGCCGTTCGCCACCGAATCCTCCACCGCGAAGCTCTACGCCTCCGAGGCCGCGGTCCGCTCGGCGAACGCGGCGCTGCAGGTGTTCGGCGGTTACGGCTACATCGACGAGTACCCGGTGGGCAAGTACCTGCGCGACGCGCGGGTCACTACCGTGTACGAGGGCACGAGCCAGATCCAGAAGCTCATCATCGGTCGCGCCCTCACCGGCGTGAACGCGTTCGTCTGAGCCGCGTCGCAATAAGGGGATCTCAACGATGAGTATCGACGTCTACAACCCGGCGACCGAGGAGGTCATCGGGTCGGTGCCCGAGAGCGCCGACGTGGGCCCGGCCGTCGCCGCCGCCCGGGCCGCGCTCGGGCCGTGGTCGGCGCTGTCGCGGGGCGAGCGTGCCGCGCACCTCGCCGCGCTGCGCGACCTCCTGGCAGCCCACGCCGACGAGCTCGCGGCGCTGATCACCGCGGAGATGGGCGCGCCCCTGGCCGTCGCCCGCAAGGTCCAGGTCGGCCTGCCGATCGCGGTGCTGTCCTCGATGGTCGACCTGCTCGGCGCCGACGAGCCCGAGGAGCGGATCGGCAATTCGCTCGTCGTGCGCGACCCGGTCGGCGTCGTCGCGGCGATCACCCCGTGGAACTACCCGCTGCACCAGACGGTCGCGAAGCTCGCGCCGGCCCTGGCCGCCGGCAACACCGTCGTGCACAAGCCGAGCGAGGTCGCGCCGCTGTCGGCGCTGCGCCTGCTCGACCTGGTCCGCGAGGCAGGGCTGCCCGAGGGCGTCTACAACCTCGTCACCGGCTACGGCGACCCGACCGGGGCGGCCCTGGCCGGGCACCCCGGGGTCGACCTCGTGTCGTTCACCGGTTCGACCGGCGCTGGTCGTACCGTGGCGGCACTGGCTGCCACAAACCTCACGCGGGTGTCGCTGGAGCTGGGTGGGAAGTCCGCGAACGTGGTCCTGCCGGACGCCGACCTGGCCGCCGCGGTGAAGGTGGGCGTCGGCAACTGCTACCTGAACTCCGGCCAGACCTGCACCGCGTGGACCCGGCTGCTCGTGCACGAGTCGCAGCACGACGAGGTGGTCGCCCTCGCCGTCGCCGCCGCGTCCCGGTACACGGTCGGCGACCCCACCGATCCCGCCACCCGCCTCGGCCCCCTGGCGTCCGCCGCCCAGCGCGACCGGGTGCTGTCCTACATTTCGCGGGGCCTCGCCGACGGCGCGAAACTCGCGCACGGCAACGGATCCGTGCCGGACGTCGGCTACTACGTCGCCCCCGTGGTCTTCGCCGACGTCGACCCCGCGTCGGCCATCGCGCAGGAGGAGATCTTCGGCCCGGTGCTGTCGATCATCCGGTACCGCGACGAGGACGACGCCGTCCGCATCGCCAACAGCACGCCGTACGGGCTGGCCGGCAGCGTCTGGTCCGGCTCGCAGGAGCACGCCCTCGCGGTCGCCCGGCGGATGCGCACCGGCCAGGTCGACGTCAACGGGGGGTCGTTCAACCCCCTGGCCCCGTTCGGCGGTATCGGCGACTCCGGGTACGGGCGGGAGCTCGGCGTCCACGGCTACGAGGAGTTCACGTCGGTGAAGGCGATCCAGCTGTGACCCGTGGCCTGATCCTGCGCGCCGTCGACGGCCCCGCCGTCGTCGAAGACCTCGTCCTGAACCCGGTCGGCCCTTCGCAGGTGCGGGTGCGGCTCGCCGCCGCCGGGGTCTGCCACTCCGACCTGTCCCTGGCCAACGGCACGCTGCGCCAGCCGTTCCCGGTCGTCCTCGGCCACGAGGGCGCCGGCGTCGTCGCCGAGGTCGGCGCCGCCGTGACTGGTCTCACCGTCGGCGACCACGTCGTGCTCAACTGGTCGCCGCCGTGCCGGTCCTGCTGGTTCTGCGACGCCGGCGAGCCGTACCTGTGCGCGCACGCCGACGACGCCCGCGGGGTGCCGTTCGCCCGCAGCGCCGGCGGCGAGGACGTCTACGCGGGCCTCGGCACCGGGGCGTTCGCCACCGAGACCGTCGTCGGCGCCAACGCGTGCATCCCCGTCCCGGCCGACATCCCGCTCGACGAGGCGGCCCTGCTCGGCTGCGCCGTCCTCACCGGCGTCGGCGCGATCCTCAACTCCGCCCGCGTGCGCGCCGGCGAGTCCGTGGTCGTGATCGGGCTCGGCGGCGTCGGCCTCGCCGCGCTGCAGGGCGCCCGCATCGCCGGTGCCTCGACCGTCATCGCCGTCGACGCGGCACCGGCGAAGGAGGACCTCGCGCTGTCCCTCGGCGCGACCCACTTCCTGACGCCCGGCACGTCCCTGGCCAAGGAGGTCCGCGCTTTGACCTCGGGCCGCGGCGCCGACCACGCGATCGAGTGCGTCGGCCGCGCCGCGACGATCCGGGCCGCCTGGTCCGTCACCCGCCGCGGCGGCCGGGCCACCGTCCTCGGCCTCGGCTCCACCACCGACGAGGTCACGTTCAGCGCCCTCGAGGTCGCGTACTTCGCCCGCACGCTGACCGGCTGCATGTACGGCAGCACCGACCCGGCCGTGGACGTCCCGGTGCTGCTGTCGCACTACCGCACCGGCGCGCTGAACCTGTCCGCCCTCGTCACCGACCACATCTCCCTGAACGACGTGAACGACGCCTTCGACCGCATGCGCAACGGCATCGGCGCCCGCACCCTGATCCACTTCTAACGGCCCCTCGCCCACCCTGCCCCCACTCTGCCTCCACTCTGCCCCCACCCTGCCCTCACGCTGGCGCACCGCCCCACACAGACGTTGATCAATGCCCCGCATTGCCGCTTTTGCGCCATAGACAATGTGCGATCTACCCGCGCCCCGAAGATCATCTTGCGGGTAGATCGCACATCGTCTATGCGTCTGGCTACGCGCCGGGCGCGGCCCCGGGCGGCAGGGTTATCCACAAGCGACCTGCCATCCACAGTTCGGCTGAGAGTGCCGGGCGCGAAAAGTGGTGCTCGGGCAGCATTTGGCCATGCATCGATCGCTGCAGCAGCTCGCCGACACCGACGGTGGCGTCGTGGTGCGGCGCGCCGCGCTCCAGGTCGTCGATCACACCGTCATCGATCGGGCCGCCACGAGCGGTGACATCGTGCGGGTCTGCCCGAAGACATTCGTCGACGCGGCCCGGGGTGCCGACCGCCGCACGCTGTTGCGCGCCGTCGCCCGGTATGGCGGGGAGCACGGCGCGCTGTCGCACACCAGCGCGTTGGAGGTGTGGCGGCTTCCCGCACCTGCCACCGGGCCGATCCACCTCACCGTCGAGCATGGTCACCAGTTGCGAGGTGCCACGGGCGTGCGGGTGCACCGCCGCAAAGCGCCGCTGGACGATGTTGCCGTCCGCGACAGGATGCGGGTCGTGCGGGTCGAGCGGGCCGTGGTCGACAGCTGGCCGCTGCTGGAGCTGGACGCGGGGCGAGCTCCGGCGATCGTCGCGGTCAACCGGCGCATGACGACTCCTGATCGGCTCATGGCGGCCGTCGAGCAGGCACCGCGGATCGGCGGGCGGCGTGGGTTGGTGCGACTCGTCGAGCTTCTGCAGGCAGGGTGCAGGAGCCAGCTCGAGCTCTGGGGATATCAGCGGGTGTTCGTCGGTGCGGGGTTCGAGGGTCTGCGGTGGCAGGCACCGGTCCGGATCGGCGGACACACGGTGTATCTGGACGCGTTCGACGCAGGCACCGGCGTCGACTTCGAGCTCGACGGCACCGAGTTCCACGCTGGTCTCGCCGACCGGGAGCGGGACCTGCGGCGAGACGCGGCGCTGCAGGCGGAGGGGTTCACGGTCGTGCGGTTCAGCCATGCGCGACTGCGCCGCGATCCGGACGGTGTGCGACGGGACGCGCTGGCCGTCATGGGTGCGCGTGCGGGCGCGTGGCTGCAGCACTGGCGGCGGCCGTCGTCCGCAGGATGACGCCGGCGACCAGGGCCGGGTCGTCGCTCATCGGGACGTGGCCGCAGCCGTCGAGGGTGACGTGGTGGGCGCCGGGCAGCTGCTCGCGGGCGCGCGACGCCTGGACTGGCAGGAGGATCCGGTCGCGGGAACCCCAGGCGACCGTGACCGGGACGCCGCCCGAGCCGAAGGCGTCAGGGCTCGCGGTGAAGGCGTAGTCGCGGCCGTGCCGGGCGACGGCGCCGAAGCCCTTCCCGCCGCGCAGCGCCAGGGTGTCGGCGAGGGCCCGCTCGGCGGTGAGGACACCGGGGTTGCGGACCAGCCAGCCGAAGGAGAACGCCTTGCCGAAGCCGGTGCGGTAGAAGACCTTCAGCACCGGCGTCGGGGTGAAGGCGCCGAGCCGGTGGCCGCGCAGCACGCGCAGCGCCCGGCGTAGCTGGGCCGGGGTGGCGAAACCGGCCGGCGACAGGGCGGTCACCGAGCGGGCGTGGCCGGCCGCGGCGAGCTCCAGGGCGATGGCGCCGCCGAGGCTGTTGCCGGCGACGTGCGGCCGGTCGAGTCCCGCCTCGGCGAAGTACGCCGCCAGGGCCTCGACGGCGCTCGGCATGCCGTGGTTCTCGGCCGGGGCCGGCGACCGGCCGAAGCCCGGCAGGTCGATCGCGATCACGTCGTGGTGCGCCGCGAGCAGGTCGATGACCGGTTCCCAGGCACGCCAGTGGTGGCCGATGCCATGGATGAGCACGAGCGGCTCGCCGGTGCCCTTGCGGACGGTGTACAGGGTCACGCGCTCACCTCATATGCGTTGACGTCGAAGCGCTTCATCCGTTGCCGGAAGCGCCACGTGGATCCGGGCCAGAGGGTCGAGTTGCGGCCGGTCGCGTCGATGTACCAGCTGCTGCAGCCGCCGGTCGCCCAGACGGTCCTCGCCATGCGCCGGTCGACGGCGGCGGTGAACGCCCGCTGCGCCGACGCGCTCGGCTCCAGGCTGCGGGCACCGGTGCGGCGCAGCTCGTCCAGGGCGCCGAGCACGTAGTTGAGCTGCGCCTCGATCATCAGGACCACGGAGTTGTGACCGAGCCCCGTGTTGGGGCCGAGCAGCAGGAACAGGTTGGGGAAGCCGGCCACGGTGGTGCCGCGGTACGCCTGCGGGCTGCCCTGCCACACCTCGGCGAGGCTGCGCCCGTCGCGGCCGCGGACCCGTTCGGAGATCGGCAGGTCGGTGACGTGGAACCCGGTGCCGAAGATGATGGTGTCGGCCGCGTGCTCGACGCCGTCACGGGTGACGATCCCGTGTGGACGGACCTCGGCGATCGGCTCGGTCACCACGTCGACGTTGTCCTGCGTGAGGGCCGGGTAGTAGGTGTTGGACTTCAGGACCCGTTTGCAGCCCATCGCGTAGCCGGGGGTGAGCCGCTCGCGGAGCACCGGATCGGCGACGGCGATGCGCAGGTTGCGCAGCGCGACCCGCTGGGCCAGCCGCATCACCCGCGGGCGGAGGAAGCCGATGACGGTCGACTCGATTCCCCAGTACACCAGCGTGCGCATCATCCGTTGAGCGCCGGGGATCCGCCGGTACGCCGTGTGCTCCCACCTGCGCAGCGGCCGCTCGTTGCGCGGCATCACCCAGGCGGGGGTCCGCTGGAAAAGCGTCAGCCGGCCGACCGCGGGCTGGATCGCCGGTACGAACTGGATCGCCGACGCCCCGGTGCCGATGACCGCGACCCGGCGGCCGGTGAGGTCGTGGCCGTGGTTCCAGCGGGAGGAGTGGAACGTCTCGCCGCGGAACGTCTCCAGGCCGGGCAGCTTCGGGATGACCGGCTCGTTGAGCGGGCCGCCGGCGCTGATCAGCACGTCCGCGGTCCATTCGCGCTGTGATCCACCCTGCGAGGTCTCGATCCGCCAGTGCCCGGCGGCGGCGTCCCAGCTGGCCTGCCGCACGTCGGTGTCGAAGCGGATGCTGGGCCGCAGCTCGTACCGGTCCGCGCAGTCGCGCAGGTAGTCCCAGATCTCGGCCTGCGGGGAGTAGGTGCTGCTCCACCGTGGGTTCAGCGCGAAGGAGAACGAGTAGACGTGCGAGGGAACGTCACAGGCGCAGCCGGGGTACGCGTTGTCGCGCCACGTGCCGCCGAGATCGCCCGCCCGCTCGAAGACGACGAAGTCGTCGTGACCACGCTGCTTCAGCCGGATCGCGGCGCCCAGCCCGCCGAAACCCGCCCCGACGATCGCGACCCTGACATGCATACAGCCTCCCTGGTACCGACTGGTACCAGGGAGGCTACCACTGGGTAGCTTCGCGTGGAAGCGCGCTGTTCAGAAGTGCTGTCGGGTGTTTCGGAAGTGCCGTTACAGGCCGAGCAGGTGGTTGAAGAAGTCGCGGTACTGGCGGACCGCCGCCCGCAGCCGCTCCGTGTCCTCGCCGCCCTCGCTCTGCCAGGCGCTCAGCTGCGCCCGCTGCGACTCGAGCGCGCCGGTGACGGTCGCGACCGCCTCGGCGACGAGCTGGTCCGCCTCGCCGGCCACGGAACGCGGGTCGTCGATGAACCGCAGCTGCAGCTCACGCCACCGCTCCCGCAGCCCGTCGGCGACACCTTCGCCCCAGATCGCCCCGACGGGCACGGCCTCGACCGCACCGGGCCGCAGGTCCTGCCCGGCACTGTCGGACACGGCGCTGTCAGACACTGTGCTATCGGATGCTGTGCTGTCGGGCACCGGGACCGCGACCACGTCGCCCGCGTCGAGTGCCTCGCCGCCTTCGAGCGCGGCGTCGCTGGTGACCGGCTCGCTGTCGACCGGCTCGCTGTCGACCGGCTCGACCAGTGTGTCGTCCCGGTGATCTGTGTCGTCCCGGTGATCGGCGTCGGCGACGTAGTCGTCGTCGGTGAGGGAGCCGGCACGCAACTGGGTCGCGTGCTCGGCGGCCCAGGCGCGGTCCTCGGCGTCGGTGCTGACCGCCTCGGTGTCGCTGCTGACCGTTTCGGTGTCGGTGCTGACCGCGTCGGCGTCTGCGGTGTCGTCGGTGTGCTCGGCGGTCCAGGCGCGATCCTCGGCGGCCTCCGTGGCCGCGATCTCGTCCTCGTCGCGCTCGTCCGCCGGCGGGTCGACGTCCGCGGGGACGAAGTCGTCGTCGCCGCGAGCCTCGTTCTCCTCGTGCGCCTCGACGTCGTCGGCCTCGCGCTCGGCCACTGCCTCTTCGCCGGTGGTCTCTTCGTTGGTGGTGTCTTCGTCGGCGGCCTGTTCGTCGGCGAGCGCCTGGTCATGGTCGACGACCTCGACGTCGTCGCGCTCGGCCAGGTCGTCGCGGTCGGTGTCGGGCACCGCGGATCCGGACGCGTACGTGCCGGCCGGGTACGACTCGTGCGAGCCGCCCTCAGCAGTTCCGTCGGTCTCGTAAGAAGTGCCGGTCTCGTAAGGGGTGTCGGTCTCGTGAGGGCTGTGGGCGGTGCCCACGGCAACGTCGTCGTCGGCCGGGTTGCGAGGGCCGGGCACGTGGCTCTCGTCGAGGTTCCCGCGTTGATCCTGCATCGGGGTGTCCTTTCCCGGCCCTACGACCGGCGGCTGGTGTCGTGGGCGGCGTCCTCGGGATCACGCTGCACGGGCACGTCGACGTCAGCGCGGTTGGCGTCAGCGTCAGTGCCGTTTGCATCGGTGGTGGGCACGGCGCCGGGGGTGGCGTCCGTGCCGAGCAGCTCGGAGAAGAGCGTGCGGTAGTGCACGACGGCCTGACGCAGCTGCTCGGTGGTGGCCTCGCCACGGTCACTGAGCAGGCTGATCTCATGCGCGTCGCGGTAGTGGCCGAGGGTGCGGGCGTGCTCCACCGACAGGTGCGCCACCTGCTCCTCGTATTCGCCGGTCGGGTACCCGCGCTCGGCGATCAGCTCGGAGACGAGCGCGTCGGCGTCGCGGACGGCGGCATTCGGGTCGTCCAGGAACCGGGCCTGGATCTCCTCCCACGCGGCGGTGTACCGGGTGCGCGCCTCGGGGGCGAGGTCACGCAGCTCGAGCTCGGCGTGGCGGCGCTCCCGCTCGCGCAGCTCACGTTCGACGGCGGTGCGGCTGTCACCCTCGGCGACGGCCCGGTCGTACTCGGGGCCGAACCGGTGCTGCAGCGCCCGCCGCCGGGTGACGAACCAGATGCCGTAACCGATCGCCGCGATCACCAGGAGCACAACGATCGTGATGAGAACTTGGGTGGTTGTCATGGCGGTCCTCCTTCACAGGAGGTATTCCGCATGACGCGAAGTATCAAACGAGAACGGTCATTACGGGCAGTTCACTCACGGCCAGTTCACTCACGGCCAGTGCTCTTCACGGGCAGCACTTCACGGGCAGCACTTCACGGGCCCACGAGGTGTGTCAGGAAGTCGCGGTACCCGTGGACCGCCGCCCGCAGCTGTTCGGTGTCGTCGCGGCCGCTGGCCCGCCACGTGCTGAGCTGGTCCTTGCGGGCGTTCAGCGACGCGGTCACCCCGGCCAGGGCGTCGTCGACGAGCCGTTCGGCCTCGCCCGCCGCGGTCTGCGGGTCATCGACGAACCGCAACTGCAACTCCTGCCAGCGGGCGCGCACCTCGTACGCGTGCCCCTCGGACGTCAACGGGGACGTCGCCGACGTGAAGTACGTCGACCCTGCCGCCGGCACCGACGACATCGGCGCAGGGACCGCGGGGGCGGCCGCCGCACCGTACGCGGCGCCGTACGTCGCGCCAGCCGCGCCGTACTGGCCCGGCGACGCCATGCCGTTCGGTGCCATGCCGTTGGGCGCCATGCCGGGTGTCATGCCGGGGGCCATGCCAGGTGCCATACCGTTCGCCGCCATTCCGTTGGGTGTCATGCCGTTCGGTGCCATGCCGGGTGGCATGCCGTTCGGTGCCATGCCGCTGGACGGCATGCCGTTGGGTGACATGCCGCTCGCGGGCATGTTCGCCGGCGCCGGGGGCCGGGGCGCGGGCGGGCCGGACTGGGTGGCCGTCTCCTCCTCTTCTTCCTCCTCCTTGCCGCCGCGCAGCAGGATCCAGCCGCCGACCGCCAGGGCCAGCACGACCAGGCCGATCGTGATCGTCGTCGAGTTCATGTGGACCCCTTAAACACGTGGACCCTCACAGGCCGAGGATGCGGTCGAGGAACTCGCGGTAGTCACGCAGCGAGGCGCGCAGATTCTCGGTATCGACCCCCCGGCCTGCCCGCTGCTGGTGCAGCTGGGTCCGGCGGGCATCGAGGGAGGCGGTCAGGGACGCGACCGCTTCCTGGACGAGCCGTTCGGCCTCCCCGGCGACCAGGTGCGGGTCGTCGAGGAACTTCAGCTGCAGTTCCTGCCACCGGCCGCGGATGCGCTGCCGGTCGGTGTCGTTCCACAGGGACGCGAGGGTCGCGGCGGGCGTGCCACCGGTGTTCGCGCGGTACGGCGCGCCGTTGAACTGTCCTGCGCTGTTCTGTGCTGCGCTGCCCTGGCCTGTGCTGTTCTGTGCAGCACTATTCTGTGCGGCGCTGTTTTGGGCAGCACTGTCCTGCGCAGCGTCGCTGTTCTGCGCTGTGGTGGTGTTCTGTGCTGACAACGGTGGCGCGGGCGCCGGCGGCTCGTCGTCAGGCTGAGTCGCCAGCTCCGGCACCGACTCGTCGGCTTCAGGTTGCATTGCGCGGTCCTACCCAGGTCCACGGAACAAAACCCGCCCGTCACGCGGCCGGTGCCATGAACACGTCCGGGGTGAGCGCGGACCGCGGGATGTCGGTGTTCAGGGCGATGATGTCACCCAGGTTGCGGCGGAAGTCCACCCCGTACACCCTCCTGATCATGTCGAGACCGGGGTCGTTGCGGTAGAAGAACCGGTCGCCGTCGCGCAACGCCTGGAACTGGCGGGCCCAGATGGCCAGCTGCAGCTCCCCGAACTCACTGCCCCGCACGTGCGGCTCGGCAACCATCCCGACGAAGGCGTCGACCCGGTCGACGGAGCCGTAGACCGCCTTGAGCCGGGCCGCGAGCGGGGTGCGCCGCACGCCGCGGGTAACCGACGTCTCGGCGGCGTCCGACGTGGGGTCGATCCGCTTGCCGTCGGCGTCGTACAACCCGACGAAGTCCAGCGCCGACGGGTCGTCGACCTCCTTGCCGGCGGTCAGCTCCGGGTCGCGCGGCCAGCCCTCCGACGCCTCGCCGGTGATGGCGCGGAACGTGCGGCGGGCGGGCAGCCCGTACGCGCGGCGCAGCTCGTTGTAACTGGGGATGCCGTGGTCGCGGCCGCGCTGCACGTCGATTGCGCCGAGGTCCATGACGCCGCGGAAACACTCCGGCAGGGTGGGCCCGTCGAGGCACTGCGGGTTGCCGGCGACCGGGATCTGGAACAGCACGCTGCGCAACTGGTTGTCGATCTGCTCGTCGTTGCGGTACTCCGACTCCGAGCCGATGCCCTGCAGCAGCGGCCCGAGCTGCACCGCCGGGACCAGGTCGGGGTTGAAGTAGGCGACGTTGAGCGGCACCGCGAGCTCGACCTCGTCACCCTCGACGGTGACCTCGACCCCGCCACGCTCGAACTGCTGGAGCGTCGCGGTGCTGTAGCGGTCCACGTCCGAGGACATCTCGATCTCGCCGTGGATCATGCTGTGCGCGCGGTACCCCACGGTCGCGAACTCGTTCGACAGCGTCGCGTCGACGTCGGAGCGGTAGCCGCGGTACCGCGGCAGGGTGACGCCGAGCGCCGGCAGGAAGTGCTCGTAGGTGATGTACTGCTGCTCCGCGATGACGACCCGGCGGGCGATCTGAAAGCGTTGTTCCGCGCTGAGCGACGTGGGTAGCAGGTCGACGATCCGGTTGTGCTCCCGGGCGAACAGGGTCTGCACGGCGGTGAGCGCGATGTTCTCGTTCGCCCGCTGGTCGCCGGCGACGGCGGCCTTCGCGGGCCGGCCGAGCAGCATCCCGTCGACCGCCATCGCCGGGGCGGTGCCGGGGTCACCGCGGCTGTCCCGGCGCGGCAGGTAGCCGCCCTGCAGCAGCAGGTGCGGCCCGTTGTTGCTCATGTTGCCGTCGACGGGACCCTCCCGCAGCCATTCGAGGCGTTCCTGGGTGCCGCCGTACACGGCCCAGCCGTCGACGTAGGAGCTGACGAGGTTCGTCTGCTGGCGCGGCCCGGACACGCCCGCCGCGGCCTTGGAGCGGGTGAACGGGATGCCGCCGACGGTGTTGACGAACGATTCGAGGGGGTCCTTGGCGTTGAAGGCGATGTCGGCCTTCTCGACGCCGGGGTCCTTCGCGGTGGTCTCCTCGCGCAGGCCGATCGTGTGGTCGACGAACTGCCCCCAGACGAAGCCCCACTGGCTCGCCCGGCGGTCGGTGAAGATGTTCTGGTTCCGGTCGTTGAAGACGCGGTTGCTGATCCAGCGCACGTCGGGCCCCTGGACCATTGCACCGCGCCCGTCGGCGTACCGCGCCTGTGCGACCCGGCTGTACGGCAGCCCGGCCTTCCCCCACCGGGGGTGCGAGCGGTTGTTGCCGGAGCCGTCGAGGCTCTGCACCTCCAGGTCGATGCCGCCGCCGCGCCCAGGTGGACGCTGCCGGCCGGCGACGCGGTCAGCGGTGATCTCAGCGGCGACGGCCGTGCCCCCGGCCACCACCACCGCCAGTACCAGAACCTGGACCGAGAACGGGATGAACTTGCCGATGCGATGACCCATGATTCCTCCACAGGTACGACCGCCTCGCCGATGGCAATGCTTCGCTTACCTGTGCAGGACCGTCAATGAAAGGGTCCTCAAGTCTGGCTTAAAGCTTGCAGCCCGCCGCTCATGACCTTGCAGCCCGGCGCATGGGTTGGACGCGCGGCTTGCACGGGCCCTGACATGCCCTGGGCATGTCGGACATTTCCGGTGGGGAAGTCGGTCGATGCGTGACCCCCGCCACGCTTGAGGGCTTTCGCAAGCCGACCGCAAGTGGTCGCCAAGTACCGCCCGGCAGAGTGCTCACCATGACGACGAAGCGCATCTGGGCCGGACCGACCTTCACCACCACGACCACCACCGCTGCTGCCGCCGCCGGCAACGGCAACGCCGTTTCAGCCGCGCACTTGGACCATGGCAAAACTGCCGCTGGTGCGCCATGACACGGGGAGCTTCGCCTCGACGCCCGCGGCCAACCCGACGACCACGTCCGACTTCACCGTCCGCAGGGCCGCGACCGGCCCGGGAAAGTATCCAGTAGTACTTGAGAACGACGTCTCCGGCGACCAGCTGCGATCCCCTACCAGCCGCCGGTAGTTGAGGTCCCCCTTGAGGATGGTCAGCGTCGCCGCCCCGAAGCGGGCGGCGAGGCCGGCCGGCATCTGCGGGAACTCCAGCGGCGCGCAGTAGAACGGGTCGGTGACCAGTTCCAGGGTCCCGGCGCGCAGCGCCGCCCACAGCCGCCGGCCGATGGCACTGTCCGCCGGGAAGCGCCGCAGCTCGGTGAGCACGTCGGCGGTGAGCGCGTCGGAGACGAAGTACGGCGCCGGCTTGACGTGCAGCTCGACGCGCCCTGCCCGCCCGGTGCGCAGCAGGAAGTCGATGAGCACCAGGTCCGGCAGCAGCTCCCGGCCGGCGTTGTCGGCGACCACGCAGACGGTGCCGCCGGCAAGGTGCTTCCAGAGCTGCGCCGTGTCGTCGGCGACGAGCTGCTCTGCTGTTTCCGTACCTTTCTCCGTGCCGCTTTCCGTGGTGTGCCGCTGCGCCAGCCGGAACCCGAGGTCGGCGCGGTTGCCCCAGAGCGCCGCCGCGACCAGCGCCGAGGCCTGCTCATCCTCAGGGAGGACCAGCAGCGCGTCTCCGGTCTCCTGCAAGGCCCGCAGCTCCTCCTCCCCCGGCAGGTCCGCCGCCTTCTGCGGCCCGAACGGGTCGATCCCCTGCCACGGCCCCGGCTCGTGATAGCCGGTCGCGTACAGCAGCCGCCGGTAGAAGTAGTTCTCCGCCCACAGGAACGGCACGTCGAACATCGACTGCCCGAAGTACGGCTCCCCCCAGCGGTCCCAGTCCTCGTGGTCGTGGGCGTCGCGTGGGAGCGGGGTCACGGTCGGGTCCTGCAAGAGCCTTGCAAGCCCGTCGCGCACCGGCGCCGGGAAGGGGAAGTCCGCAAGGACGCGGGCGACGACGGCCGGATGGCGGTCGCGCAGGACGGACGCGGCGAACGACGCCGGGTCGTCGCTGCGGACCCGGGGCGGCGGCGCTTGCAAGGGTGACTCAGCGGGCATGGTGCGAGTATCGCCCGTAGACTCAGCGCCATGGACGACACCGTGTTCTATGCCCTCATCGTGATCGGCGGTCTGCTGCTGATCGGGGTGCTGGTCGTCGCGATCGTCCTTGCCACCCGCGTGTGGAAGACCGGCAAGTATCTGCAGGCGATGGGCGCCGGCGGCAAGTTCGCCTTCTGGGGCGCGCTCATCTACACCGTGTCGCCGGTCGACCTGTTGCCCGACCCGATCTACCTCGACGACGTCGGCGTCCTGGGCGCCGCGCTGCTCTACCTGGGCCGCCTGGCGGCGAAGGCCCGCGAGCGCCAGCAGCAGGGCGGCTCGCTGCTCCCGCCGCAGCTGCAGCGCCGCCCCCAGCAGAAGACCCGCTGACGTTTCACCCCATACGACTCTTTGTGCGGCCGGCGGCACGATCACCCAGTACAACTCCGTCGGTGCCGTCAACACCGTCACCAACGTCGGCCCCGGCCTCTACTCCGTCGCGCTGCCCGGCCTCGGCACCGCCGGCCCGCAGGTCGGCGACGTCCAGGTCACCGCCGTCAACCCAGGCGTCGGCGCCCGATGCAAGGTCGCGAGCTGGCAGTCGTCCGCCAACGGCCAGTTCTTCCGCGTCTACTGCTTCAACCCCGCCGGGGCGACCGCCAACACCCGGTTCACGCTCACCTGGCACTACCAGCGCGCGCTGTACGGGGGCGCCGCCCCGCCCTACAAGTTCGCCTACCTGTGGAACGTCTCGCCGCTCGGCCCGCCGCTGACCAACTTCAACTCCGCCGGGCCGGTGGGCGCACTCGCCTTCGGCCCGCCCGTCTGGACCGCCACGTTCGGCGGCGTCGCGTCCCCGCCCGGCAACGTGCAGGTCACGGCGTTCGGCACCACGCCGGACTACTGCGGCCTGCACCTGCCGTGGACTCCCGGCGCCGGTGGGCTCGGCATCCGCATCAACTGCTTCACCAACGCCGGCGTACCCGTCGGCAGCGGCTTCACCGTCGAGTACTCGTCCCGCTTCTGAGGTACACTCTCCGCCATGTGTATCAGGCGTTTCTCCGCTGCTGCCGCGCGAGCTCACCGCTCGCCGGACGCCGCTGCCTGATCTTCTCCCGCTTCAGCCGGCGACCGGAAACGGTCGCCGGCGTTTTTTGTGTGCGCCATGGGGTCCGTCTCCGGTCCATCCCGAAAGGACCCATCGTGCGGACCACCCTCAGCACCAGCCAGATCACCGGCACGTTCCTCGACTTCTACCGTGACCGCGGCCACGAGATCCTCGGCGACAGCACCCTCATCCCGCCGCAGGGCGACCCGGTGCTGTTCACCAGCGCGGGCATGCACCCGCTCACGCCGTACCTCGAGGGCCGCCCGCATCCACTCGGCCGCCGCCTCACCGGCGTGCAACGCTGCCTGCGCACCACCGACCTCGACGAGGTCGGCGACGACACCCACCTGACGGTCTTCCAGATGCTCGGCTCCTGGTCCCTCGGCGACTATCCGGGCGACCAAAGCCTGCGATGGGGGTACGAGCTGCTCCGCGACGGGTTCGGCGTCCCGCCGTCGCGGCTGCACGTCACCGTGCACGACGGCGACCCCGGCTCGCTGGAAACCTGGCAGCGGCTCGGCGTCCCGGTCGAGATCCTCGGCGACGACGACAACTGGTGGTCGAACGGCCCGACCGGTCCGTGCGGCCCCGACTCGGAGATCTTCATCTGGACCGGCGACGGAGTCCCCAGCGGCACCCCCTCGACCACTCCCTCGACTGACGACCGCTGGGTCGAGGTGTGGAACCACGTGATGATGCGGTACCGCCGCCACCCCGACGGCACCCTCACCTCGCTCGAACAGCCCAGCGTCGACACCGGCATGGGCCTCGAACGGATGGCGATGGTCCTGCAGGGCCACTCGTCGGTCTTCGACACCGACGTCTTCGAACCGTGGACCCGCACAGTGTCCTCCCTGTGGACCCCCTCCAGGCTGCTCTACGACCACCTGCGCTCCTCCGTCGTCGTCATCGGCGACGGCGTCCACCCGTCGAACACGGGCCGCGGCTACGTCCTGCGCCG
Source organism: Dactylosporangium sp. NPDC049525 (assembly GCF_040676755.1). NCBI lineage: Bacteria > Bacillati > Actinomycetota > Actinomycetes > Micromonosporales > Micromonosporaceae > Dactylosporangium > Dactylosporangium sp. NPDC049525. The sequence goes on from NZ_JBFAPO010000003.1 coordinate 165,543, forward strand.
CCTCATCCGCCGCATCCTGACCACCCTCTGGCGCGACGACCCGTCCCGCACTCTGCTCGACCTGCCGACCGATCCGATCGCGTCAACGGTCGACCACTACGGCCTGCCCATCGACCCGCTGTACGTCCACGACGTCCTGGTCTACGAGGAACGCCGCTTCGGCGCGCTGCTGCGCCGCGGCCGGCCTCTGATCGAACGCCTCCTGCTCCGCGGCCCCCTGACCGACGACGACTACCACTACCTGCACGACACCCACGGCATCCCCCGCGACCTCGTCGAGGAAGTGGTGACCGCCCAACCGCGCCAGTAGGCGCGCATCAGGGGCTGCCTGCTGTTCCCGTCCTGCAGGAGACCATCGCCGCTGGGTCGGCGACGATGTCGAGCTTGGCGAAGACCGACCAGCCGCGAACCGTCGCCGACCCCCCCCCCCCCCCCCCCGACCACGGGATCAGAACCGCCCGGCACCGGCATGCATCGCAACAGCCCGCCCCGCGGAGCTACGGAACAACACAGCATCGCGGACCGGCGAGGGTGCTCGCTACGAGGTGCCGGTCCAGCGGTACCAGTCGCCGCCGAGGGGATGAAAGTATGCCGACTGCTTCGCGGCGGTCTCAACGTCCGCAGTCGGCCCGCCGGGCAGATAGGCGAAGCCAGCGCTGTTGAAGGCGTCGCCCTGAGCTTCGTAGAAGATCGCGCCACCGGGCACCCACCCAGCTTCTGTGATGCTGTAGAGGCCCAACCGGCGCGGCACGGTGAAGCTTTCCCATGCGCTGCCCAGCGGCGGAATCGGGTGTCCGGCGACGACGGCGGCGAACGCGCCCCGGCTGGCCGCCCACCGCGTCTTGAACGGCGCGCCGGTGCAGAGCAGAACCAAGGTGAGGACGCCGATGACTGGTCCGATCAGGAACCAACTCCTCCAGCTGTCGGTAGCTTTGGCGACGTAGATGGTCCAGCCGAGCCAGAAACAGCCAGCAAGCACGGACGTACAGCCGCTGGCCGCGAACAGGAACAGGTTGCTGCCCGGGTAGCTCGCGGACCAGAACACACCACTTGCTGCGGCAACGATGACCAGATGGAATGCCCAGATCAGCCGCCGGTCAGGTCCAGCGTTCGGCGCCGAGTCGTCGCTCGTTGCGGTGTCCGACATGGTGACATCCTTAACTCCCACGCGAGAAAAAAGTTGCCCAGGCTGCGTCACCTTGCGCGTACTGCTGGAACGTCACGATGGCGTCGGCGGACAGCCGCCGCAGGGTGCCGGTACGGACGAAGTCCGGGATGCTCGTCGCGCCGGTCTGCGGAACATGGCAGACCAGCTCGTGGCGCTCGGCCAGCTCGGGCACGAAGCGGGCCGTGTCGTCCGCCTCGTCCAAGATCGTCTCCCCGATGCTCCCGAGTGACGTTCCGGCGCGCGAAAAGGGCCGGAACCCCTGTGGGGATAACCGGCCCTGGCCTGCATGTCTACGGTGGGCGATACTGGGATCGAACCAGTGACCTCTTCGGTGTGAACGAAGCGCGCTCCCGCTGCGCCAATCGCCCGCGACGTTTGTGCACTCTACCCGATCCGACCCCCCAACCGCACGTCGGTATGGGGGTGTCGCGCTCAGCGGAGGCGGTCGGGGTTGATCTCGCGGGCCGGGAAGCGGCGCAGGTACTCGCGTTCGAGTTCGTCGGTGCGGCGGGAGTGGTTCGTCAGGGCGTCGTCTGCGCCGTGGCGGAACGTCTCGTGGCGGGTGCCGTGCAGGCTGGCCAGCTCGCGCAGCAGTTCCTCGTCGGTGAGGTTGGCCGGCCGGACGCCCAGGGCCGGTGATGTGCCGTCGTTGCGCATGCTGGTGCTGGTACCCCGGCATGCGCGGCGTCACACGGCGTTCCCGAACACAACGTGCCCAGCCGTGGACGTGCACCGTCACCGAGGTGGTGGCGCCGGAGGCAACCCGGTCTCGAATCCACCTTTGGCGAGCGCACCGGCAGGCGGCGATGACACCGACGGCGAGGTGGCCGGTGACGTGGAGGGCGAGATGGAAGGCGGCGTGCCCCACGGCACCTGCGGGGACCGGTAGTAGTTGATCCCCTGCACGGTCCAGCGCGTGCCCTGCGCGCCCAGGCGCACCTTGAACGTGTCCCAATTGCGGGCGGACTGCGGCGACCACGCCAGCTCGGCCAGGGCGGGCAGGCGTGGGAACGCCATGAACTCGATGTCGGCCAAGGTGCGGACGGTCTCGCTCCACAGTGGAGCTTCGACGCCGAGGACGGACGCGGCCGGTACCCCTGGCAGGTAGGTGCCCGGGTCCCAGTCGTAGGCGGTCTGCACCTCGATCAGGCCCGCCCACGAGAGGCCCAGCGGAGTCGAGTCCGTGTACTGCATGTCCAGGTACGTCTTGTCCGCCGGGGACAGCAAGACCTTGTCACCCTTGGCGACGGCGGAGCTGAGGTCGGCGTCGGAGGGGGTGGTACCCCAGTACTGCACGACGCGGCCCGGGGTGTGGTCGGCCTGGCCGATCTGGTGCCAGCCCAGGACGGTCTTGCCGGCGGCGCCGACGAACGGCTGCACGCGGTTCATGAACGTGCGGTAGTCCGCCTCGGGGGTGCTGTGCGCCTCGTCGCCGCCGACGTGCAGGTACGCACCGGGCGTGATCGCGGCGAGCTCGTCAAGGACCTGCTGCACGAACGTGTAGGTGACCTCCTTGCCGACGCACAGCGAGCTGAAGCCGACGTCGGTGCCGGTGTACAGCGCGGGCGCGACCCCGTCGCGGTTGAGCTCGGCATACGAGGCGAGCGCCGCGTTGGTGTGGCCCGGCAGGTCGATCTCGGGCACGACGGTGATGTGGCGGGCGGCCGCGTATGCGACGAGGTCGGTGTACTGGGCCTTGGTGTAGTAGCCGCCGGCGCCGCCGCCGACCTGGGTGCTGCCGCCGACTGTGGCCAGCCGCGGCCACGCGTCGACGACGATGCGCCAGCCCTGGTCGTCGGTCAGGTGCAGGTGCAGGATGTTCAGCTTGTACTGGGCGATCTCGTCGATGTACCGCTTGACCACATCGACGCCGAAGAAATGGCGGGACACGTCGAGCATGGCGCCGCGGTACGCGTAGCGGGGCCGGTCGATGATCCGCCCGCCGGCGACGGTCCACGGGCCGCTCTGGACGGTCCCCGCCTCGACGGCCGGCGGCAGCAGCTGCCGCAGGGTCTGCACGCCGTGGTACAGCCCGGCCGGGGTCTGCGCGCGGATCGTGAGCAGCGACGCGGTGACGTCGAGCTGGTAGCCCTCGGCGCCGACGCTCGCGTCCGCACCGGACAGCAGCAGCGCGATGCCGCTCGTCGGGGCGGGGGTACCGGTGACCGCCGTGACCGGCAGCGGGAAGCCGGTCGCGGGGCGCAGCAGCGCCGCCAGGGCGTTGCCGACGTCGGCGGACTGGCTCTGGATGCCGGTGCCGGCGGTGAGGGTGAACGTGACGCCGGCGGCGGGCTGGACAGACGCCGGTGCGGGCACCACGTCCTGCAACGGTGTCACCGCAGCAGCGCCGCGAGCAGGTCCACGCCGAGCGCCGCCGTCGCCGTGATGTCGAGGTGGTGCCGCACGTACCGGCCGCGGCGCGTCGTCTGCAGCAGCCCCGCCTTCTTCAGCACGGCCAGGTGCCGGGACACCTCCGGCGGGGTCAGGTGCCACGCCTCGGCCAGCTCGCCGGTCGTGTGCGGGCCACGGGCCAGGGTCCGGCACAGCCGCTGCCGCACCGGGTGCGCGAGCGCGTCGAGCCGGCGCCGCACCAGGTCCATCGGCGCGGGCCGGCCCTGATGCGTGTCCTGGTGCCGCTCCGCCACCGGGTACTGCACAACCGGCCGCCACCCGGGCGCGTGGACGGTGAGCAGGTGCGGCCGCCCGTACACCGACGGAATGAACGTGACGCCGTCACCGGCCGCGCTGGTCGCGCTGTCCTGCAGCTTGTCGAGCCGGATCCGCTCGCTGCCGGCGTCGGCGCTCAGCGTGATCGCCGGTGACACCGCCGCGAGCGCGGCCTGCAGGCCGTGCCGGGCGAACAGGTCTGCCTTGTGCCGGGCGTCGGCGGCGAGCTGGTGCTCGACCTGCCGCCACGTGTCGAGGAAGAACGCGTCAACGCACGCCTCGAGGAGATCCCGGACCGCCGCCCGCACCGCCGCCGGGTCGGTGATCAGCCGCTCCGCGAACGCCGCCTGCCGCGGCCCGCGCGCGTGCGCCAGTTCCAGTGCCCGCGCTGTGTCGGCAGCACGCACTGTGTCGGCGGGGTCGCGGGCCCCGCCGGTGACGGCCAGCCGGGGCGAGCCGCAGGTCATGACGAGCGCGGCCGCCACGTACGTCTCGTCGGGGATCGCGTCGACGGCGTCGAGCTCCGCGGCCAGGGTCGGCTGCGGGCGTCCCGGCACGAGGAAGTCCGCGCGTGAGGATCGCCACAGGAACTCGGCCTCGAAGAGCCGGTCGGCGAGCGTCGGCTTCAACCCCGCGAGGGTCGCGCCCGCCCACGCCTGCACCGCCGGGTGGTGCGCCGGCTCCGCGAGCACGTGCAGCATCGACGTGAGCTCGGCGAGCGGCGACGGCGCGAACACGCACCGTTCCGGTGGCATGCCCGTGATGTCGATCGTCAGCGTCACTCCCCCATCGTGCCAGCGGACACGCGGCAGCGCTGTGACAGCGACGGGTTCGCGGCGTCCCTTGACGGGTCCCGTCAATCCGCGTGATCCCGCGGGCACGCGGACGCACCGTGAGCGTCATGCGATTCGGTCCTCGTTACGCGGCCGCCCTCACCGTCGACGCGATCGGTGCGGGTCTCCTACGTCCGTTTCTCGTGGTGTACGGCCTGAGCGTCCTGCACCTGCCCGCCGCCGCCACGGGGCTGGCCCTGTCCGCGGGACTGCTTGCCGGTCTCCTCGCGGTGCCGCTCACCGGCCGGTGGATCGACGCCGGCGGCCGCCCGTTCACGAGCAGGGTCCTGCCGGTCGTCGCGACCCTGCTCGTGCGCGTCGCCGGCGTCGCGGTACTGCTGGCCGCGCCCAGTGCTGCGGGGTTGAAAGTCGTCGCGTTCGGCGTCGCGTCGCTCCTGCTCGGCATCGGTAACCAGGTCTGGCCGCCGGCGCACGCCGCGCTCGTCGCCGCGCTCGCCGCCCCCGAACCGGCCGACGCGCCCCTCGCCGCGGCCCGGTCCCTGCGCAACGCCGGTCTCGGCGCCGGCGCCCTGATCGCGGCTCTCGCCGTCGCCGGCGGCCCCGACGTGCTGCGCGTCCTCGCCGTGGGCACCGCCGCCGGGTACGCCGCCGCGGCCGCCCTGGTCCTCACGGTCCAACTCCCACCGGCCGCGAGGAGCAGGCAAGCAAACAGCGCGCCGCCGGTCGTCGCCCCGGTGCGGCACGGCCGGGTGCCCGGTATGGCGGTGCTCCTGTGGGCGAACCTGCCGTTCGCGCTGTGCTTCGCCGTCCTCGAGGTCGCGATCCCGGTCGTGCTGACCGGCCGGCTCGGCGCCTCGCCCGCGTGGTCGGCGATCCTGTTCGCCGGCAACACCGTGCTCGTCGTCGCCCTGCAGGTGTACCTCGTCGTGCGGCTCAAGGACCGCTCCCGCCGCGCCGTCCTGGCCGCGTCCGGGGTCGTGCTCGCCGCCTCGTACCTGGGTTTCTGGGGGTCGCCGAACGTGGCCGTGATCTGCGTCGTGGCGGTCGGGTACACCCTCGGCGAGATCCTCTACGCGGGCAGCGGCACCGCCCTGGTGACCGCTGCCGCTCCCCCGCACCGCCTCGGCCACGCCCTCGCGCGGTGGCAGCTGTCCACCGGCCTCGCCAACGCCGCCGCCCCGGCGCTGCTTCTCGCCCTGCTCGCCGCGTCCCCCGCGCTCCTGTGGTCCCTGCTGGCGGGCACGACCCTGCTCGGCGCGTTCGCCGTGCACCGCTGGGCCCCCGAGCCCGAACGGCACGGGGGCGTCAGTCAGCTGTCAGGCCGGGTCGGCGGTCAGGCCGGGTCGTACGCCAGGTTGGGGCGCAGCCAGCGCTCGATCTCAGCGACCGGTAGGCCGCGGCGGGTGGCGTAGTCCTCGACCTGGTCGCGGTTGATCCGGCCGACCGTGAAGTACCGCGAGTCCGGGTGGGCGAAGATCAGGCCGCTGACCGCCGCGGCCGGCGTCATCGCGAACGACTCCGTGAGCGCGAGGCCGAGCTTGCCGGCTTCCAGGAGATCGAACAGGGCCTGCTTGAGCGAGTGGTCGGGGCTGGCGGGGTAGCCCAGCGCCGGGCGGATGCCGCGGAACCGCTCGGCGTGCAGGTCCTCCAGGGCCGGAGTCGCGTCAGGCTCGAACCAGGCGCGGCGGGCCTCGAGGTGGATGTACTCGGCGAACGCCTCGGCGAGGCGGTCCGCGAGGGCCTTGACCATGATGGCGCGGTAGTCGTCGTTCTCCGCCTCGTACCGGGCGGCGAGGTCCTCGGCGCCGTGGATGGCGACCGCGAACCCGCCGAGGTGATCCGGGAACGCGGAGTCCGCGGTCGCCGGCGCGATGTAGTCGGCGAGGCTGCGGTTCGGCCGGCCCTCCGGCTTCTCCGTCTGCTGGCGCAGCATCGGGAACGTGACCCGCTGCCCGGCGGCGTCGGCATCCAGCACGATGTCGTCGCCGACGGCCGCGGCGGGCCAGAAGCCGTAGGCGCCGCGGGCGGTGAGCGAACCGTTGGCGATGATCTCGTCGAGCAGGGTGTTGCCCTCGGCGAAGAGCTCGGCGGCGACCGGCTGGTCGAGGATCGCGGGGTACTTGCCCTTCAACTCCCACGCCAGGAAGAAGAACTGCCAGTCGATCATCTCGCGGAGCGTCTTCAGGGCCGGCTCGACGACCCGTACCCCGGTGAAGTCCGGCGACGGCAGCTCCGCGAACGACACATCCGACGCCCTCGAACGAGCCTCGGCAAGGGTGAGCAGCGCGGTGTGCCGGCGCTCGGCGTGCTGCTTGCGCAGGCGCTCCTGCTCGTCACGGTTGTCGGTGGTGAGCTGCCCGACCCGGTCGGGGTCCAGCAGGCCGGCAACGACCCCGACCACGCGCGAAGCGTCCTGCACGTGGACAGTGTTGCCCTCGTACGCCGGAGCCACCCGCACCGCAGTGTGCTGCCGCGACGTGGTGGCGCCGCCGATGAGCAGGGGCAGCTTCAGGCCGCGGCGCTGCATCTCGGCGGCGACCGCGACCATCTCGTCCAGCGACGGCGTGATGAGACCGGACAGGCCGATCGCGTCGGCGCCCTCCGCGATCGCGGTGTCGAGGATCTTCGCGGCGGGGACCATGACACCGAGGTCGATGACCTCGTAGTTGTTGCAGCCGAGGACGACACCGACGATGTTCTTGCCGATGTCGTGCACGTCGCCCTTGACGGTCGCCATGACGACCTTGCCCTGGCCGCTGCGGCCCGGCGCGGCCTCGGCGAGACCCTGGGCGCGTGCCTCGACGCGGGCGGCCTCCTTCTCGGCCTCCATGAACGGCTCCAGGTAGGCGACGGAGCGCTTCATCACGCGGGCGCTCTTCACGACCTGCGGCAGGAACATCTTGCCGGCGCCGAAAAGGTCACCGACGACCTTCATGCCGTCCATCAGCGGGCCCTCGATCACCTCAAGGGGGCGCTTCGCCGACAGGCGCGCCTCCTCGGTGTCCTCCTCGATGAAGTCGACGATGCCGTGCACGAGAGCGTGGGACAGCCGCTCACGGACGGGCGCCTCGCGCCACGACAGGTCCACGACCCGGGCGGTGCCGGAGCCGCTGACCGTGCCCGCGAACGTGACGAGCCGGTCGGTGGCGTCCTCGCGCCGGTCGAACAGCACGTCCTCGACGAGCTCGAGCAGGTCGGCGGGGATGTCGGCGTACACGGCGAGCTGGCCGGCGTTGACGATGCCCATGTCGAGACCGGCGCGGACCGCGTGGAGCAGGAACGCCGAGTGCATCGCCTCACGGACGACGTCGTTGCCGCGGAACGAGAACGACAGGTTGGAGATGCCGCCGCTGGTGCGCGCGCCGGGGCAGCGCTGCTTGATCTGCGGCAGCGCGTCGATGAACGCCTTCGCGTAGCCGTTGTGCTCGGCGATGCCGGTGGCGACGGCGAGGACGTTCGGGTCGAAGATGATGTCCTCGGGCGTGAACCCGGCGCGGTTGACGAGCAGGTCATACGCCCGGCCGCAGATGTCGACCTTGCGCTGCGCGGTGTCGGCCTGGCCGAGCTCGTCGAACGCCATGACGACGACGCCGGCGCCGTAGGAGCGGATGATCCTGGCCTGCTCCAGGAACGGCTCCTCACCCTCCTTGAGGCTGATCGAGTTGACGACGCCCTTGCCCTGCACGCACTTGAGGCCGGCCTCGAGGACGCTCCAGCGGGAGCTGTCGATCATGATCGGGATGCGGGCGACCTCGGGCTCGGTGGCGATGAGGTTGAGGAACGTGGTCATTGCCTGCTCGCTGTCGAGCAGGTCGGCGTCCATGTTGACGTCGAGGAGGTTGGCGCCGCCGCGGACCTGCTCCAGGGCGACATCGACCGCGCCCTGATGGTTGTCGGACTCGATGAGGCGGCGGAAGCGCTTCGAGCCGGTGACGTTGGTCCGCTCGCCGATCATGACGAAGCCGGTGTCGGGGCCGATCTCGAACGGCTCCAGGCCGCTGAACCTGGTCGCCGGGACGGGCGCCGGGACCTCCCGGGGCGCCTTCCCCCGGACCGCCTCAGCGATCTTGCCGATGTGCGCGGGCGTGGTGCCGCAGCAGCCGCCGACGACGTTGACCAGGCGGTCCGACACGAAACCGGCGAGCAGGGCGGAGGTCTCGGCCGGGGTCTGGTCGTAACCGCCGAACGCGTTGGGCAGGCCGGCGTTGGGGTGCGCGGCGACGTAGGTGTCGGCGAGGCGGGCCAGGTCCGCGACGTGGGGGCGCATCTCGGCCGCGCCGAGGGAGCAGTTGACGCCGACGATGAGCGGCTGGGCGTGCTCGACCGAGCGCCAGAACGCCTCGACGGTCTGCCCGGACAGCGTCCGGCCGCTCAGGTCGACGATCGTCACCGAGATCCACAGCGGCAGCTGCGGCGCCACGTCATGGGCGGCGGCGACGGCGGCCTTCACGTTGAGCGTGTCGAAGATCGTCTCGATGAGCAGCATGTCGACGCCGCCCTCGACGAGCGCACTGATCTGGTCGGCGTACGCGGCGCGGACCGTGTCGAACGTCACCGCCCGGTAGGACGGGTCGTCGACCCGCGGTGACAGCGACAGGGTGACGTTGAGCGGGCCGACCGACCCGGCCACGAACCGCGGGCTGTCCGGGGTGGAGAACTCGTCCGCCGCCTGCCGGGCGAGCCGCGCGCCCTGCACGTTCATGTCACGGACCAGCGACTCGAGGCCGTAGTCGGCCTGGGCGATCGTGGTGGCGGTGAACGTGTTGGTGGTGGTGATGTCGGCGCCCGCGGCAAGATACTGCCGGTGCACGTCGAGGATCACATCCGGGCGGGTGAGATTGAGCAGGTCCGGGTCGCCGGTAACATCCTGGAGGTGATCCGCGGCGATCAGGTCCGCGCGGTAGTCGGCGGGCGCCAGGCCGGCCTTCTGCAGCATGGTGCCCCACGCGCCGTCCAGCACGACCACTCGCTCGTCGAGCAGTTTGCGCAGTGCGGCAATCGGCGTGTTGATCGGCGCTGTGATCGGCATGCAATCCACCTTCCGTGGGTCAGACGGAAGGCGCCCTTACACAGAGTGAATCCAGGTCGAGCGTGGCGGATCGTCGATGACCCGTCGCAGCGCCTCTCGCCCCGACCGTAGATTCTAGCCTGTTACCGTGGTTGGCCGTCACACAGTCAAGGGGTCCCGTCATGAGCGCGCAAAGTTCGGAATCGATCGCGGTCAATGCCGCACTCGACGTGGTCCGGGCCGTCGAGCCGCGGATCGCGGACGCCATCGCCCGTGAGCTGACCGCCCAGAGGGAGTCCCTCAAGCTCATCGCCAGCGAGAACTACGCCTCGCCGGCCACGTTGCTGGCGATGGGCAACTGGCTCAGCGACAAGTACGCCGAGGGCACCGTCGGGCGCCGTTTCTACGCCGGTTGCCAGCAGGTCGACACTGTCGAGTCGATCGCCGCCGAACACGCCCGTGAACTGTTCGGCGCGTCACACGCCTACGTTCAACCACATTCTGGGATCGACGCCAATCTTGTCGCCTTCTGGGCGGTCCTGGCGCAACGGGTCGAGGCGCCGTTCCTCAAGGAGACCGGCGTCCGGCAGGTCAACGACCTCACCGAGAGTGATTGGGCGAAGCTCCGCCACGACTTCGGCGACCAGCGGATGCTCGGCATGTCCCTGGACGCCGGCGGGCACCTCACCCACGGCTTCCGGCCCAACATCTCCGGCAAGATGTTCCACCAGCGCAGCTACGGCACCAACCCGGCGACGGGCCTGCTGGACTACGACGCGCTGCGGGAGACCGCCCGCGAGTTCCGCCCGATGATCATCGTCGGCGGCTATTCGGCGTACCCCCGCAAGGTGAACTTCGCGATCATGCGCGAGATCGCCGACGAGGTCGGCGCCACCCTCATGGTCGACATGGCGCACTTCGCCGGGCTCGTCGCCGGCAAGGTGTTCACCGGCGACTTCGACCCGGTGCCGCACGCCCACATCGTCACCACCACGACCCACAAGACCCTGCGCGGCCCCCGCGGCGGCATGGTCCTGTGCCAGCCGGAGCTCGCCGACCAGGTCGACCGCGGCTGCCCGATGGTGCTCGGCGGCCCGCTGCCGCACGTCATGGCCGCCAAGGCGGTCGCGCTCGCCGAGGCCCGCACCGCGTCGTTCCGCGACTACGCCCAGCGGGTCGTCGACAACGCCGCCGCGCTCGCCGAGGGGCTGCAGCGCCGCGGGGTCCGCCTCGTCACCGGCGGCACCGAGAACCACCTGGTGCTGATCGACGCCTCGCAGCTGGGCACCGCCGGGGGCGGCTGGGCACCGACCGGTCTCACCGGCCGGCAGGCGGAGGCGGCGCTGCTGGACGCGGGCATCGTCACCAACCGCAACGCGATCCCGCAGGACCCCAACGGCGCCTGGTACACCTCCGGCGTGCGCATCGGCACCCCGGCGCTGACCACCCGCGGCCTCGGCGTCGCCGAGATGGACACCATCGCCGAGCTCATCACCACCGTGCTGACCAGCACCCGGCCCGCCGCGGACTCCAAGGCGAAGTACACCCTCGACGAGTCGGTCGCGGCGAAGGTGTCCGGCCAGGCGTCCGACCTTCTCGCCGGTTTCCCGCTGTACCCGGAGATCACGCTGCACTGAGCTGTCCCGGCACTGTTGGTGGCGGCGTGCACCTGGCGCGCCGCCACCGGCAGCTGTACCGGCTGTTATACAGCTGGCTCCCGTGCCGCTCGCAGTTCCGCGTGGGCGTCGTACTGGTGGATCCAGCTGACCATGTCGGGCAGGTTGACGAGGCGCTCGTTGCGGGCCTGGGCCTCCGGGCCGTCGGGCACCTGGAAGCACTTGGCGTTGCCCCGCGACCCGATCTGCAGCTGCCGGGCACGCGGCTTGCGGACCGTCTCGTACGCCGCCAGGGCCTCGCCGACCTTCAGATCCGGCTGCCCGAGGAAGTGCGCGAGCACCGCCGCGTCCTCGACGGCCTGGTTGCTGCCCTGCCCGGCGTGCGGCAGCATCGGGTGCGCCGCGTCACCCAGCAGCGTCACCCGGCCGGTGCTCCACTGCCGCAGCGGCTCCCGGTCGAACAACGCCCAGCGGCCGGTGTCCTCCACGGCGCCGAGCATCGCGAGCACCGTGTCGTTGAACCCCTCGAACGCCGCGACCGCCTGGCTCGCGTCGCCCTTCGCCGACCACGACTCGTCGGTCCAGGCCTCGTCCCGCGTGTACGCCACGAAGTTGATCAGCTCGCCGCGCCGTACCGGATAGACCACGAGGTGGCTGACCGGCCCGAGGAAGAACGTCAGCCCCATCTGGTCGCCGCCGGGGACCCGGTCGACCGGGACCAGCCCACGGAAACAGCTCATCCCGGCGAACACGGCCTCGTCGGGCCCGGCGACGTGCTGCCGGACGGTCGAACGGACCCCGTCGGCGCCGATGACGACGTCGGCGCGGGTGCTCGTGCCGTCGGCGAACGTCACGTCGACCCCGTCGGGCAGCTCGTCAATCGTGACGCAGCGCCGGCCGAGCCGCACCTCGCCACCGCTGGCGCGGAACGCGTCCAGGAGCACCTGCTGCAGGTCGGCGCGGTGCAGGCCGAGGAACGGGGCGCCGAAATGGTCCGTGTACCAGTCGCCCATCGGGTGCTCGTAGAACAGCTCGCCGGTGCGCCAGTCGTGGAACTGGATGCGGTGCAGGTCGGAGCCGACCTCCCGCAACGCCGGCCCGAGACCGAGCCGGTCCAGCAGCCGCGAGCCGTTCGCGCCGAGCGACACCCCGGCCCCGATCGCGCCGAACGTGGTCGCCTGGTCGTACACCTCGACCTCGTGACCCTCGGCCCGCAGCGCGATCGCCGCGGTGAGGCCACCGATTCCGGATCCGATGACTACGACGCGTGAAGTCATGACACCTTCTCGACTTTTGTGGGTCCGCTTTTATGGGTCCGCCGGACAGCGACGGGAGCCTATCAGTGGGTCGCGGGTAGCCTTGCGCCGTGCAGACAGGCTCGACGCTGACGGCGGCGGAACAGATCAAGGCGCTGCTCGACGGCAGCGTCGGGTACGAGCGCGGCCTCGACACGCTCACCGTCGCACCCGCCGCGGAGGTCGACCCGGCGCTGTTCAAGGCGCTGCAGGCGGTCTGCGCGCGGGTGTTCGACCGCGGCTGGCAACCCGGCGAACTGCACCGGGTCGTCGGGCGGCGTGGCACCGTGCCGCACACCTATCTCGTCACCGACGCCGTCGCGGCGCACCTGCGAGGCTTCCGGCCCGCGACCGTCGACCCGCGCTGGCGGGCCCAGGCCGACGCGCTCGGCGCCACCGTCTGGTGGCAGGCAGACAACGGCTATCTCGAAAAGTTCGCCGCCCGGTACCGGGTCGACCGGATCGAGGCCCTCGACACGGTCCTGGTGCTGCTCGGCATCCTGCGGACCCTGCCGCCGATCGAGGTGCTGATCCCGCCGCCCGGCACGGCTGCTGCTGCTGCCGGCAGTGCTGCTGGGGGCGGCCGGCGCGGCGCGGTCGACGTGCGGCTGCTCGACCGGGTGCGGGCGCTGCTGGCGAAGGCCGAGTCGACGACGTACCCCGCCGAGGCGGAGACATACACGGCGAAGGCGCAGGAGCTGATCGCCCGGCACAGCATCGACGAGGCGCTGCTCATCGCGCGAGGCGCGGCGGCCACCGTCGTGCCGTTCGCGCGGCGGATCGGCGTCGACCACCCGTACGAGAGCGAAAAGGCCTCCCTCCTCGCCGCCGTCGCCGACGCGAACCGCTGCCACGCGGTCTGGTCGCCGGAGCTCGGGTTCGCGACCGTGTTCGGGTTCGACAGCGACATCGACGCCGTCGACCTGCTCCACACCTCGCTGCTGGTGCAGGCGAGCCGGGCCATGTCGGCGGCCGAACCACCGAGCGGGAAGGCGGGCCGGGCCCGGCTGAAGACGTTCCGGCAGTCGTTCCTCGTCGGGTTCGCGGTCCGCGTCGGCGAGCGGCTCAGCCAGGCGAGCGAGGCCGCGGTCACCGCCGCCAGCGCCGGCGCCGACACTGCCGAGCCGGTGCCGGATCTGCTGCCGGTGCTTGCCGCCCGCGACGCGCAGGTTCGCGAGACGATGCACCGCATCTTCCCCCGCACCGTGCGGGGCCGCGGCACCCGCGTCGACAGCGACGAGGGCTGGGACTCCGGCCGCGCCGCCGCCGACCGCGCCGCACTCCACCAGGGCTAGCTTTCTCAGGGCTAGCTTTCTCAGGGCTAGCTTTCTCGGGGTGCTGTCCGGGTTGCGCCCTGATGCCGGTGCGGATCGACGGTTGCGAGTCTGCACCTATGACTCCGCAGCTGACTCCCCCGTTGACTCCCCCGCTGGTACGGCTCGGCGCTCCGGTCCTGCTCTTCGTCTACGGCACGCTGCGGCTGATCGACGGCCGGGACGGCCACCACGACAAGGACGGCGCTCTCTGGAACGTCGGCCACGTCTGCTTCTTCGTCGCGTTCGTCCTGCTGGCGGCGCTGACGGTGCACGTGTACCGGGCACTGCGCCCGGTACACGCCACGCCCGTCCGCCGAGGTGTCGCGCTCGCCGCCACGGCCGGCGGGGTGTTCGGCGCCGCCTGCTTCCTGTGGGTGATCGTCGGGGACCTGTTCGCGTCGTTCCCCGAGCTGCCCGACGCGCTGCAGATCGCCGGTCCGGCGCTGTTCCAGGTGGGCATGCTGACCCTGCTGGTGCTGCTGGTGCTCGCCCGGCACATCCCGGTGTGGAGCCCGGTGCTGGTGGTGGCGGCGTTCGCGGCGATCGGCGTGAACCTCGACCTGATGCCCCTCGCCGCCGTCCTGCTGTTCGTCGGGCTGATGCCGCTCGGCCGCTCACCCCACCCGGCGGCCGACCCCGCGCTGCGGTAGGGCCGCGCCGGTGACGCCGGCGGCGAGGGTAAGGGCGACGGCGATCCAGTTCCAGGCGACGGCGACACCCAGGAACAGGGTGAGCGCGCCGCCCTCGCCGCCGGTCATCGCCCACCCGAGGCCGAGCGCGAACAGCACCCCGGCGACCCGCCCCGACAGGGCCCACCCGCGCCACCCTGCCTGCCGGTCTGCCTGCTGGTCTGCGCGGAATCTCGCCGCCAGCACGAAGCACAGCGCGATCATCGAGAAGAACGACAGGCTGCCGCCGACGTTGTGCAGGATCATGTGGCCGCTCATCGTGGTCAGGCGGCCGGGCGGAGTGCCGAGCGGGAACCCGTCGCTCGCATCCATCCGGAACACCGCCGCGATGAGCAGCCCCACCCCGATCAGCGCGAGCAGCACCGGCACCCATGTGCGCCCCCGCCCGCCCTGCAGGACCCGCCGAACGCCGACCGCTCCGGCGACGCTGAGCAGCCCGGTCACCACGAAGCTGGTCGTCTGCACCCAACCGAGACCGCCGAGGGCGAGCATGCTGACGGGGTGGCGGGTGATGTCGTACCCGTCGCGGGTCGCCGCCTGCACGACGGCAGCAACGGTGAACACTGGCGCCGCGAGCACCGCGGCCCCCGCGAGCAACCTCGGGACGCCGGTGCTGCTGGCGCCAGTGCTGGACGTCTCTGTGCTGGACGTCTCTGTGCTGGTGACGGCGGTGCTGGTGACGGTCATGATCGGAGCCTTTCGGTGGCGTCGGGAGCGCCGCGGTTCGTGCGCTCACTGACGCGTCGAACGGCACACCCCGATTTCGACAGCCCCTGAACGCTGTTCTGAACCGCTGTGACCCTGAACCGCTGTGCGCCGGGGTGCGTGGACGAGGTATGCGGATCCTTTTCAGCGCGTGCCCGATGTTCGGTCATGTCAATCCGATCCTGCCGCTGGTCCTCGCCGCGAGGGACGCCGGCCATGACGTCGTCGTGGCGACCGGCGCCGACCTGGTCACGCACCTGGTCACGCACCTGGACGTGCACACAGAGGGGCGCGGCGTCACCACGTGGGCCGTCGGACCGTCGCACCGCGAGGCCGGTGGGGGCCCCGGCACGAACTGGCTCGCGTACTTCGCGGACACGGCGCGGGCCCGTGCCGCGGACCTCGTGCCGCGGGCCGTGGACTGGAAGCCCGACCTCGTCATCTCCGAGGACACCGAACTCGCCGGTCCCGTCGCCGCCGCCGTCACCGGTGCGCGGCAGGTCGTGCACGGCATCGGCATCATGCCGCCGATCCAGCTGTGGGGCGCACTAGGCCCGATCCTGGACGACCTGTTCGGCCGGTACGACACGAGCGGCGACCATCGCGCGGCGACATACCTGGAGCTGTGCCCGCCGAGCCTGCGACAGCCAGCAGCCGGCGCCCCAGCAGCTGACGTCTCAGCGGCCGGCATCTCAGCAGTAGAGCGGATCTGGCCGGACGCGGTGCCGCTGCGGCCGGTCGCGGGCTCCCCAGCGCCTGGGGAGCGCCTGCCCGCCGCCATTGACGCGCTGCCCTACGAGCAGACGGTCCACGTCACGCTCGGCACCGTGTTCCACGACAACCGCAACGTGTTGCACACCGCGATCGCCGCGCTGTCGGCGCTGCCGGTGAACGTGGTCGCGACGGTCGGGCCGGACGTCGACCCCACCGGCTTCGGGCGGCAGCCGGCGCACGTGCTGCTCGCCCCGTACCTGCCACACACGCTGCTGCTGCCCCGCTGCGCGGCGGTCGTGTCGCAGGGCGGCGCCGGGATCATGTTCGGCGCGTTCACGCACGGCCTGCCGCAGCTGGTGCTGCCGCAGGGCGGCGACCAGTTCATGAACGCGGAGGCGATCGAGCAGGCCGGCGCCGGCCTCGCCCTGCACCCGGCCGAGGTGACCGGGAGCGCGATCGCCGACCGGGTCACCCGCCTGCTGGAGGAGCCTTCGTTCACGACGGCCGCGGCGACGGTACGCGCCGAGCTCGTCGCCATGCCCGACGCCGCGACGGTGCTCGCCGACCTGACCAGCTAGACAGCGAGGCCGGCTAGACGGCGAACCAACTAGATGGCGAACTCGGTCCAGACCCGCAGGCCGAGGCGGGACGCGACCAGGTTCCACTGGTCCAGGAACGCCCGTTTGGCAGCGGTCGAGGTGTCGGCGGCGCGCATCGCGTCGCGATAGGTGCTCTCGACCCGGCGAGCCCTCGCGAACGCCTCGTCGGACACCCCGACGACGCCGCCGCTGTCGCACCCGTTCGCCTGCCGCGCTCTCGCCCACCCGAGGAACGCGGCGTCGGTGTCCGCCGACCGCAGCAACGCGTCCCGCAGCAGGTCCCGCAGGCCGCGCCGCGAACCGCCGGGCAGGCGGCGGTCCAGCCGGGACAGGTCGAGGAACTCGAGCCGGCGCCGTTGCGCGAGCCGCTCCTGACCGGTCGCCGCCAGTTCCGCGACGGCGACGTCCAGCCGCACGCAGCGCGTCACGAGGTCGACGGCCGACGCGAGCCGCACCCTGCTGTCGGCCCCCGCGACCAGCAACCGGTCCACGGCGACCGCCTGCAGGACCGCCACCGCATCCCGATGGTCGTGAGCGCCGCCGCCCGCCAACCGAACCGCGGCGAACCCGACAGCAGCCAACCCGACCGCAGCCAACCCGACTGCGGCGATTGTGGCGGCCAGCGTTGCGCTCATCGTCCGGTGGATGCCTGCCTCCTTCCCGCGGACAGTGCACCACCCGCCGCCACCAGCACCAGTCCGCACGCGGCGACGGCGCTCGGCAGGGCGGACGGGATGCCGAGGTACACCGTGATCCCCAGGATCCGCGACAGGCCCCACGGCAGCAACGCCATCTGGTCGTTCCACACCGTCAGCGCCCGCTCCAGGCCGACGGCGGCGACCAGCCCGCCGAGCAGCGCGAGCGGCACCCCGGCCGCGAGCAGCAGCGTCCCCGCCACCCGGCGGCGGCGCAACCCGTACCGGTCGCGCAGGACGAGGCCTGTCGCCACGAACAGCCAGCCGAACGCCGCGAACGCCACACAGATGTAGCCGGCCCTTGCCGCCGGCGCGGTCCAGAACTCCAGCCAGTAGTGCCCAGGCCCGCGCACCGCGAGCACGCCGAGGAGCAGCACGGTCCGCAGCAGCGCCACCCCGCCGATCGCCGCCCACAGGTGGAACGGGTCGCGCCGCCCGATCAGCAGCCTGGCCGTGACGGCGAACAGCAGCCACGCGCCGAGCGTCGCGACGAGCTGCGCCGGCGCCGCGAACCACGTGAACACGAGGCGGCTCGCGACCAGCGCCACCACCGGCACCGCGATCACGACGACCCGGTCGGCGCGCGTCGGCGTCCCGTCGAGGCCGGCGAGCCGCCACGGCCGCGTCGCACCGACCCACAACGCCCGCAGCGCACCGATCCGCGGCGCTCCAGGCCGTAGCGCTCCAGGCCGTAGCGCACCGGCCGCGAACACCGCCAGGAGCGCCACGAGCAGCGCCCTGGCCAGCCACGCCATTGTCAGGTCACGGTCGGCACGGGTGGCACCGAGATCGGCGGCGGTGAAGTTGTACGCGGGCAGTTCAACGTCGCCGCCATACCGCGTGACGTGCGCGTCGCGGGCCGTCAGGTAGCGGCTCTCGGCCTTGCGCCACTCGTCGTAGGCGGCGCCGTCGCCGGTGTCGAGCCACTGCGCGTGCCGCAGCACCATGGTCCGGTACGCCCCGAGCGTGCCGAACAGATCGGCCTCATAGGTCAGCGTGTCGATCAGCTTCGCCCGCAGCACCGGGTCGCGCCACGCGGCGGGGTCGGTCGCCACGATCACGGCCCGCATGCGGTCGGCGACCTCCACCGCCCGCTCCCCCTCGGCGACCGCAGCGTCGACAGCGTCTCGCGTCACTGCGTAGATGCTGTCGAGGGCGGCCGAGTCGCCGGTGACGATGTCCCATTCGAAGATCCACATCATGGGCGGCGGTTCGAGGCCGAGGGCACGCACGGAACGGTCCGCGTACGCGCTGACATACAGCCCCTTCGTCACCGCCTCCCGGGACATCGCGAGCATCTCGCCGACGGCGGCGACGGTCGCCGGGTCGGTCGAGAACGTCTGCCGCACCCAGTCGGCGGTCAGCTGCTCCGCCGGCACGTCCGGGTCCCGCGCGAGCCGCCCGAGGGTGTACGCATTGAGGTCGTACAGCTGCCAGAACCCGTTGCGCAGGTACAGCGTCATCGGCCCGGCGCGCAGCGGGCCGCCGTCCTGCGTCCACGTCCAGATGCCCTCGACGTGCGGGTTCGCGGCGAGGAACCGCCGCAGCGCCTGCTGGTGCAGCCCGGTCAGGTCGTTGGGCAGCGCCCCGAACCCCTCGAACTCGCGCCTGGCCTGGAACTCCACGATCCGCCGCTGTGTCCCCGTCTCCAGGGTGCCGTTGAACGGCAGGTGGCTGTAGAAGTCGCCGAGCGTGTACTTCGTCGAGACGATGAGATGCGGGTCGTCGATGCCGCCGAGGACCTCCTCGTAGGACTCCGGGTTGGTGTGCAGGTCGCCGACGGCGCCGACGCCGACGGTCCAGGTGCGGAAGATGAGGTCCTTGTCCGCGGTGCCGGCGACATACAGCAGGGCCCGCAGCATGGCGCGGACGGCGTCGACGCCGGTGACCGCGAGCTTCGACGAGTAGTCCCAGCCGGGCTGGGAGTAGACGTCGCCGCCTTCGCCGATGCGGACCATCAGGCCGGCGACGAACGGCATCGCATCGAACAGCTCGGCGAGCCCCAGCTGGTACACCTGCCAGAACCTCGGGTCGGCAAGCCTGGCCTCGCCGATGCTGCCGCCGAACTCCCGCTGCAGGTAGCGCTCCAGCGGCGGCGAGACGGCCAGCATGTCGGTGAGCAGGTAGACCCGCATGCCGAGGTCGGCGGCGCGGCGGAACACGGGGGCGAACGCGGCGACGAGTGCCCGCGCGCGGGCGATGTGGTCGTCGCCTTCCGGGTAGACGGCGTGCCCGTCGCCGACGAGCGAGAACGTCACGTATTCCAGGAAGCCGGGGACGACGACGCCGTTGTAGCCCTGCGCGAGAGAGTGCTCGACGAACTGCCGGAACTGCCCGTCGATCCGGTCGACGGCGGCCCGGTCCACCCACGGCGCCGCCGGCAGCAGCGCCCCGCCGACGACGTCGGTGTTGAGCGAATAGTCGGTGCCCGCGGCGAACGCGGCGGCGTCGGGCTCCCGGCCGACCGAACCGGCGTCGGTGAGCCGCAGGCCGAGCCGCGGCGCGAACACGGCCGGCCCCGCACCGGACCCGGCCTCGGGCAGCACCGCCACCCCGGAACGGATCCGGTCGGCGATCGCATACAACCCCGCGGCGGCGCCGCTGACACTGGCAGCCTCGACGGTGATCCCCGAGGCGTCACCCCGGAGCCGATACGCCTCCGGCGACGGGTCGAACGGCGCCCCACCGACCACGACCCGCAGCTGCCCAGCACCCACAGACCCGGCGCCCGGCTCCTGGTTGATCGCGGGGCGGGGCTGGCCACGCTGCACGAGCGCGTCGGCGACGGCGGTCGCGGCGAGGGCAAGCCCCGGGTCGGCGGGTTGGTCGTGCTGCACGCTGATCGTGCCGATCTGCGGCGCCGGGACCAGCGGCGTCGCCGGCGCGGCGACGGCCCGCTCGGCTGGGACGGCCACCGGGCTGAAGGACAGCCCGAGCGCGCCGCCGACGCCCCACGCCACGAGCGCACCCAGCGCCAGCAGCAGCGCGGCTGCCGTCAGCGGGGTCCACGGGCGTCGCATGCGGCACATCGTAGATCCGGGGTCCGACATTTCCGCGAGCCGAACCAGAGAAAAATTCGTAACCCAGGAGTGCGGCTCAGCCGGCGCCGAAGCAGACGAAGCTGTCCGTGCTCGCCCGCAGCGCCGGGTCGGCGAGGGCCTGCGCCGTCGCCCGCGCGGTCGACTGCGCCATCGCCAGGGCAGTCGCCGGCGGGTGCCCAGCGCCGAGGTGGGTGTACAGGTCACGCATCAGCACCCTGGTCGCGCCGTCGTCGACCGGCCCGGTGCTCGCCACCACCGTCGCGGTGCCCATGTTCAGCAGCGCCGACACCAGGCCCATCAGCTCGTCGCCCGGGTGCACCTCGGCCAGCCCGGTGTCGCAGCCCGACAGCACGAGCAGGGCCGGCGGGCGGCGCAGGACCGACAAGTCGTACACGGTCAGCGGGCCGTCGGCCAGCATGAGGAACGAGAACAGCGGGTTGTCCACCCGGAACTCGCCATGCGAGGCGATGTGCCCGATCGCGGCCCCGTCGAGCGCCGCGAGCGTGGGCGCCACCCGGGCCCGCTCGCCCGCGAGCACCGTCGCACCGGCGCGCCCAGCCCGGCTCTGATCCGCGGCGATCTGCGCGACCTCCGCCCCGGCCTGCGGCGCGGACGGGGCGCCGACGAGGACCGTGGGGCCGTCGACCGGCGGCTGGGTCGCGACCCGCCACCAGATCGCGGCGGACGGGGCGACGGTCATCGATCGCCCCCGCAGCCGGGGCAGCATCGTCCAGGGCATCGCGTGCAGCGCGCCCGTCGGCACGAGGACCATCGACCCGGTGCCGATCAGGTCCGCGACCGGGTCGAGCAGCAGCCGGTCGAGAGCGTCGACGCCGCGGGCGGCCCGGTCGGCGCTGGTACCCCCCTGGCCGAGGATCTGACCGCTGAGCGCGATCCGCAGGTGCTCGAGCTCCGTGGCCACCGGGGCGATCGGCCCGACGACCCGGTGCGTGACCCGGTACCGGGTCCTGGTGCGGCTCACCACGAGCGCGTGCAGCACACCGTCGATGGCGAGCAGCTCCAGCAGGACGCGCCCGTCCAGGGCGGCGACGAGGTCGACGAACGGGACGTCGGTCCGCGCGGTCGGGGCGGAGCCGGGCACCCGCCACGAGCGGCGGCGGATCTCCGCCTCCAGGGACCGCTGCCGGCGCAGGAGCCGCCCGGCGCGTTGCGGCCCGGCCGGCGCGGCGGCCAGCTCGCCGGTGATGCGGCGCAGCTCGCTGAGGTGCCGGGCGACGACGGGGTCGCTGGACGGGTGGGTCGGCGGCAGGGACAGCGCTGCCGACCGGCACCGCTGCGCCCAGGTGAGGGCCTCCCGCGGGCCGCCGTGGTCCAGGGCGAGCCGCAGTCGCAGCCCGGCGAGGGCCGCCGCCTCGACGCTGCCACGGACCCGCAGCTCGGTCGCGCCGAGGCTGGCCCGGTACTCGTCGGCGACCCGCAGCCCGGCGGTCGCGGCCCTGGCCGCCTCGGCGGTGGCGCCGCAGGCGAGTTCGAGCCGCGCACGTACGTGCGACCAGCGCACCCGCAACGGCGCCGGCCCGAGCTTCCACGCGGCGGCGGTCTCGGCGAGCAGCTCGGCGGCGGTGGCGCATTCGCCGAGGTCGACGGCGAGCTGGGCGGCGTCCAGCAGCGCCTCCCAGCCCGGTTGCGGCCAGCCGGCCGCGACCAGCGCCCGCCCGGCGGTCCGCAGGTCCCGCAGCGTGCCGCGGTGCGCCCGGCCGGACGCGACGACCGCCGCCAGCTCGGCGACCCTGGCCCGCGCGATCCACACGCCGCGCTTCTGCCGCGCGAACACCTTCCGGGCCGCGGCCGCGGCGGCCCTCGACTCGGCGGCCTTGGACTGGGCGGCCGAGAGCCGGGCCATCATCAGGTGCGCCTGACCGAGGACCGAGTCGAGGTGCCCGTCGGTGCACGCGGCGATCGCGGCGCGGATCGCGGTGTCGGCCTCGGGCAGCAGGCGTACCGACAGCAGCAGGTCCGCCCGATCCAGCAGGCTCACCGCGTCGACGCCGGTGTTCCACAGCCGGTCGTGTGCCCGGTCGTAGCGGGCCAATGCCGTCGGCACGTCACCGGCCTGCGCCGCGACGAACCCCAGGTTGTGCTCGACCTGCGCGGCTGCGGTCGCCATCCCGAGCCGGTTGTACAGCGCCTGCGCGGCACGCAGGTCGGCCTCGGCGAGGCGGAGGTTGCCGCGGAACCCGTGCAGGACCCCGCGGTTCGTCAGCGTCCGGGCCTCCCACACCTCGTCACCGGACTGGCGGAACGCCCGCAACGCCCCCCGGTACAGGTCCATCGCCTCCCGGTCGAACCCGAGCCGGCGCAGGATCAGCGCCCGCTGCATGGTGGCCCGCGTCCGGCGCTGCCCCTGCAGGTCGGCCATGGCCCGGTCGATCTCCCGCAGCGCCGCGGTGGGACGGCCGAGGTCGTCGAGGATGAGGGCGTGACTCATGCGCGCCTCCGCCTCGTACTGCGTCAGCCGGTGCCGCCGGGCGACGGCGATCGACGCGCGCAGGTGCCGGGCGGCGTCCGCCGCGTCGTGCCGGGCCCGGGCGGCCAGGCCCAGCGTCCGCAGTGCCACCGCCTGTGCGGCGTGGTCGCCGCTGCGCCGGGCGTCGCGCAACGCCACGTCGGCGAGCGCCTTGGCCTTGCCCGGATCGGCCATCACAATCGGCAACAGCCGCTGCGCCAGCTCGTCAGCGGTGGAGGACACCTCCGATGTCTATCACGGGCAGTACGCATTCAGGGCAGTGTGTATGTAAGGGCAGCGTGTATTGAGGCAGCGTGTATTGAGGGCAGCGTGTATCAAGGGAAGCGGGCAGCGTCTCTTGTCACCGGTCCGTCTGTTGATGTATGTCCGCACGTTGCCAGCATGAGGAGCAAGCATGTCCGTTGCACGAGAACGGCTCGAACGGTGGCTGCAGACCCGCGACGAGCGCCTGTCCGGACTGCCGTGGTTGCGCACCGAGACGCACGCCGGGCGGACGGTACGGTTCGTCGCCGACGAGATCCTGGTCCAGGACTCCGGCACGGCGATCGCCCACCGCACCCTGGCCGGCCTCGGCCACCGCACCAGCGAGATCGCCGAGGACGAACCGTCGGCGGGGCTGCGCCGTCTGCGGACGTCCGGCCTCGACGTCTCCGCCGCCGTCCGCCAGCTGCGGGGGCAGCTGCCGCAGGGTTCGGTCATCGGCCCCAACCACGTCTTCATGTCCACCCCGCACGAGCACGGCGGCCCCTTCGGCCCGCCGGTCCCGGCGGACGCCCCGCCGGCCAAGCTGGCGCCGTCGGCGGACAACACGTCGCCGGTACGCGTCGTCGTCATGGACACCGGCATCTGGCTCGACAGTCCACTGCCGGCCGGCTGCTACACCGCGACGCCGGAGAACCACGAGACGGTCCTCGACGGCGACGCCGACGGCTTGCTCGACTCCGACGTCGGGCACGCCAACTTCATCGCCGGGGTCGTCGCGCAGGACACCGACGGCGCGCAGGTCCGCATCGTGAAGATCCTGGACAGCTTCGGCGTGTGCACCGAGGCCGACCTTGCCGTCGCGATCACCGGCCTCACCGACACCGACGTCCTCAACCTGTCCCTCGGCGGCTTCTCGATCGGGGACCTGCCGCCGGCCGCGCTGTCCGCCGCCCTGCAGACGTTCCTGTCCGGCGGTGACCGGGTCGTGGTCGCGGCCGCCGGCAACAACGGCATCGCCGACCGGCCGTTCTGGCCGGCCGCGTTCGCCGCCGGTGACACTGCCGGCAACACTGCTGGGAGTGCGGGCTGGGCCGGGCAGGTGCTCGCGGTCGCCGCGCACGACGGCACCGCGATCTGCGAGTGGAGCAACACCGGCCCGTGGGTGAGCGTCGCCGCACCGGGCGCGGACATCATCAGCACGTACATCAACCATGAGCTGTTCGCCAGCGGCTGGGCGACGTGGAGCGGCACATCGTTCGCCACCCCGAAGGTCGTCGCCGCGATCGTCGACCGGGTCGCGACGGCCGGCTCGGTCGCCGCCGCGGCCGCGGCGGTCCGCGCCGAGGCGCAGGGCAACCCGCTCGGCGGCTACCCGGCGCTGCACTGAACGAGTGCAGCACGAGCCCAGCATGAGAGCGGAATCGACCGGATTTCTGATCGGTCGGTTCCGCTCTGGCCGTTTTCCCGAGGGTTCTTCGGATTGATGCCGTGGTGCACTGTTGCCCGTGATCGAGAGCGAGCAGCCGGAGCCGCCCGCGTGGCTGACCCCAGACAGCGACGGCGACAGCGAATCCGACAGCGGCAGTGAACCCGGCAGTCACCGGGCCGGCGCGGCCGGGTCGCGGCAGACGCTGCTGCTCGTCGGGGGCGGCGCGGTGATCCTCGTCCTCGTCGCCGGTCTGGCCGCGTTCGGCCTGTACAGCGCGTCCGCCGACACCGCCCGCCCGCGCCCGAAGTCGGCGGCCACCGATCCCGTCGTGCTGGTGCCGACCGGCCCGGCGGACCCGAACGCCGACCCGGCCGCGGAAGCCGCCCCTGCCACGCCGACCGCCACCCCCGCGAAGACCACACCCGCCGCGGCGAAGACGACCGTCGCGGCGTCGCCGGGAAAGTCGCAGGTCACGGCGGCGTCGATCACCATCGAGCCGGCCAGCGCCAGCGGTCCGTGCCCGCGCTCGACGCGATACATCCGGGTGACCATGAAGGTCACGATCACCGTGTCGGTGCCGGAGGTGCGGCTGCGGTACACCGTCGACGGCGGCAAGGAGCTCGGCACCACGATGCGGTCCAAGACGTACACGGACAGCTGGGAGGCGAACGCGAAACGGGAGGCCGGCACCTACACCTCCGTGCTGAAGGTGACCGCCCCGAGCGCCGCCTCCGACACGGCGACCTTCAAGTACACCTGCGACTGACCACCCCCGACCCCCCAATGCCAGATCTCAGGTAGCACACACGTACGAACGTGAATGTTCGTGAATACCGCACTATTGGTTACGCTCGATGTACCAATAGTGACGGGATCGACGAATGCCATGATCACCGACGGCACGTTGCTGGTGCACTGCACGGCCAACCAGGCGCTGCGGTGCGCGCCGATCGCCGAACGTCCCGGCGCGGGCCTCGTCATCTCGCCGTACCAGCGCGACGAGGCGGGCCTGCTCGCCACCGCCGCGTACCTGCTGCGCCAGCGACAGTTCGAGGCGCCGCTGCTGCTCGACGCCGCCCGCTACGCCGGCCAGGCGCGACTGCCGGCGAGCGCGCCGTTCAACCCGCGGTGGCTGCGCCGGCAACGGGAGCTGGGAGTGCCGGTGCTCACCGACTCCGGGTACGTCGACAGCGGCGACGAACCCGGCCTCGCCGGCATCCTGCACCGCGCCGCCGTGCTGCCGGACACGGTCGCCGTCCTGCCGCTGCACCCGGCCTGGCTGCAGGACCGGCTGCACCGCACCGTCCTGACCGGTCACATCCGCGCTGCCGGTGCCCCCGTCGCGCTGGTACTGGAGGCGAACCGCGACCCGTTCGCCCTCCCCGGCGTGGTCGACGGGCTCCTGGCCGTCCTGGACTGCGGGGTGCCGACGCTGCTGCTGCGCTGTGACGTGTCGGCCCTCGGCGCGCTGTGCCACGGCGCGCAGGCCGCCGCGGTCGGCACCGTCGCCGGCCTGCGACACCTGACCCCGCGTCCCGCACCGGCCGCAGGGGGCGGCACGCAGCCGCGCGGTTTCCGTCCCCCGGCGCCGTCGGCCGTGTTCCGCCCGACCCTGTCGTACCGCCGGATCGGTGCCATCGCCAGGGCGCACCGCCGCCACCCGGACCCGGATCTCTTCGGCTGCGCCTGCACGGTCTGCGACGGCCGCGACGTCGACTGGATGGCCGAGCTCAGCGACCGCGACCGCGAGGTGCCCGCGTTCGAACACTCGATCCGCGTCCTGCAGGACCTGCGCGACGAGCTGCTCCCAGCCAACACGGCAGCCGGCACAGCGCGGCAGAGCTGGACGGCTCGTTGCGCGGAGGCCGAGTACCGCTCCCGGGAGTTCGGCTGGGACGTCGCCCCGATGCTCCGCCACTGGCAGCGCGCTGGGCAGAGTTCCGGGCAGAACCCCGCGCAGGGTTACCGGCGGACCGGCCCGACGGTGGCACGATTGACGGCGTGAAGATCGAGCTTGCCGGCCGCACCGCACTCGTCACCGGCTCCACCCAGGGCATCGGCGCCGCGATCGCGCTCGGCCTGGGCCGCGCCGGCGCCCGGGTCGGCGTCAACGGCCGCACCGCCGGGTCCGTCGAGAAGGCCCTGACCACGCTGCGCGGGCAGGCACCGGACGCCGAGTTCGTGGCCGTCGCCGCCGACGTCACCACCGACGACGGCACCCGCAGCGCCCTGGAGACGCTGCCGGAGGTCGACATCCTCGTCAACAACCTCGGCATCTTCGGCACCCGGCCGGCCCTGGAGATCACCGACGACGAGTGGCGCCGGTACTTCGAGACGAACGTCCTCACCGGCGTACGGCTCACCCGCGCCTACCTGCCCGGGATGAAACAGCGGGGGTGGGGCCGGGTGCAGTACATCGCCAGCGACTCCGCCGTCGCCATCCCCGCCGAGATGATCCACTACGGCATGTCGAAGACGGCGCTGCTCGCGGTCTCACGCGGCTTCGCGAAGGAGGCCGCCGGCTCCGGAGTCACCGTCAACTCCGTCATCGCGGGCCCCACCCACACCGGCGGCGTGGAGGATTTCGTGTACGACCTGGTCGGCCGCGACCTGCCGTGGGACGAGGCACAGCGGGAGTTCATGCTGCGGCACCGGCCCAATTCGCTGCTGCAGCGGCTGATCGAACCGGAGGAGATCGCCAACCTCGTGGTCTACCTCAGCTCTACGTTCGCGTCCGCGACGACCGGCGGCGCGGTCCGCGTCGACGGCGGCTACGTCGACGCGATCCTGCCGTAACCCGCTCACAGCCAGCCGTTCGACAGTGCGATGCCGACGGCCTCGATGCGGTTGCGGGTGCCGGTCTTCGTGATCGCCGCCGACAGGTAGTTGCGGACCGTGCTCTCCGACAGGCGGAGCCGGGCGGCGATGTCGGCGACGGTCGCGCCGCCCGCCGACTCGCGCAGCACGTCGCGTTCGCGGTCCGTGAGCGGGTCGGGCCCGGCGGCGAGGGCCGCCGCGGCGAGGGCGGGGTCGACGACGCGTTCCCCGGCGCGGACCCGGCGGACCGCCGCCGCCAGCTGCTCGACCGGGCCGTCCTTCACCAGGAAGCCACTCGCGCCGGCCTCCATCGCGCGGCGCAGGTACCCGGGCCGCCCGAACGTCGTCAGGATCAGCACCTTGCACCCGGGCAGCCGTCGGCGCAGCTCCGCGGTCGCGGTGATCCCGTCGCCGCCGGGCATCTCGATGTCGAGCAGCGCGACGTCCGGCCGGACCCGCACCGCGACGGGGACGATCTGGTCCCCGGTCGCGACCTGCGCCACCACCTCGAGATCCGGCTCCAGGTCGAGCAGCAGCGCGAGCGCGCCCCGCATCATGCCTTGATCCTCGGCCAGCAGCACCCTGATCATCGCAGCGCCCGTCACAGTGCTCACAGTGGCAGTCTCGCGACCACGGCGAACCCGCCGCCGTCCCGGGTACCCGCCTGGAGGGTGCCGCCGACCGCTCCGAGCCGCTCCGTGAGCCCCCGCAGCCCGTTGCCGAACGCGGCACCGGACGCGGTCCCGCCGTTGTCGACGACGCTCAGCGCCGCCGCGCCGTCAACGGTGGAGATCTCGATGTCGCAGCGTTGCGCGCCGCTGTGCCGGACCACGTTCGTCGTCGCCTCCCGCAGCACCCAGGCGAGGAGCTGGTCGGCCGCCTCCGGCAGCGGGTCCGCGGTCCGTTGCACAGTCGCGGTGATCCCCGCGCTGGACAGCACCCCCTTCGCACGGGTCAGTTCGGCGGTCAGCCCGCTCTCCCGGTACCCGGTGACCGCCTCCCGGATCTCGACGAGCGCCCGGCGGCCGATGTCCTCGATGTCGGCGGCCTGCGCGGCGGCCGCGGCCGGGTCGCGTTCGGCGATGCGGCGCACCACCTCGGCCTTGACCACGATCACCGACA
Source organism: Dactylosporangium sp. NPDC049525 (assembly GCF_040676755.1). Classification (NCBI taxonomy): domain Bacteria; kingdom Bacillati; phylum Actinomycetota; class Actinomycetes; order Micromonosporales; family Micromonosporaceae; genus Dactylosporangium; species Dactylosporangium sp. NPDC049525. The sequence goes on from NZ_JBFAPO010000003.1 coordinate 193,910, forward strand.
GCGTGTGACCGAGCAGGTCGTGCAGATCCCGGGAGAACCGCAGCCGCTCCTCCGCGACGGCGGCCGTGGCGAGGGCGTCCCGGGTCCGCTGCAGCTCACGGATCAGCCGCTGCATCTGGCGTACCGCACCGACGAGCCCCGACGCGAGGACCGTGCCGATGACGGTGATCAGCGCCGTTGAGAGCGCGTTGTGCAGCAGCCCGAGCAGGACCGTCGCCGCCAGCACCGACGCGAGCACGACGAGCGCGACGGTCACCCGCTCATAGCCCGCGTACACCGCCGCCCCGCACGTTCCCACGAACAGCATCACGATCAGCCAGTGCTCGCCGTACGCGGCGGCGAGCCCCACCCCGAGCGCCGCGACGGCCCCGAACCCGACGTCGGCGACCCGGCGCAGGTCCTCGCGGTGGTCGAACCCGAGCGTGGTGATCACGACATACGTCAGGGTGAACACCCCGAGTCCGACCCCGGCGATGATGCCACCCCGGGTGCCGTCGACCGTGCTGAGCGGGTCCAGCAGCGGAAACGTCCACACCCCGACCCAGAGCAGCCCACCGACCGACGGTCTCCACCGCTGCACGGGCATGCGCTCCACCCTAACCTCTGTGTTGTCCAGCACGACGCGGCCGGCCTGCTACAGGCTCGCCGTGCTGCGGACCGACCGGCGGAACCCGACGGCGGCGAGGGCCGTGAACGCGACCATCCAGCCGGCGAGCGTCAGCAGGTCCGTGACCGTCGGCGAGCCGCCGAAGGCGACCTGCCACGACATGTCGGCGTACGCGTGGGTCGGCAACCACCGCCCGACCGCCGCGACCCAGCCGGGCAGCGCGTCCAGCGGCAGCCACAGCCCGCCGACGACCGACATCCCCAGGTACACGAGCAGGTTCAGCGGCTGCACCGTCTGCGCGGTCGCGAGGTACCCCATGCCGAGCCCGAGCAGCGCGAACGGCAGCGCGCCGAACCACAGCAACGGCACGATCGCCAGCCATTGACCCACGTCGAGCTTGACCCCGTTCACGAGCACGGCGGCGACGCACAACGCGGCCACGGGGACGATCGCGGTCGCCATCGCCGCGAGCCCCTTGCCGACGACGACGCGCACCGGCGACAGCGGCGTGAGCCGCAGCTGCCGCATCCAGCCGATCGACCGGTCGACGACCACACCGGAGGCGTAGTTGAGCAGCGCGCCGATCGCCCCGTACCCGGCCATGCTGACCATCGTGTACGTCGCGGCGACGCTACGCTCCTGCCCGGTCAGCCCGTCGATGTTCGTGAAGAGCAGATAGCTCAGCAGCGGCATCAGCACCGCAAAGATGAGCAGCCCAGGCATCCGGGCCAGCCGCCGCAACTCCAGCCGCACATACGCGCGCACGTCAGACTCCTACTGCTGTGGTGGTGAGTGTGGTGTTGATGGGCGCTGTGTTGTTGGGCGCTTTGGTGATCGGTGCTGTGTTGATCGGTGCTGCGGTGAGGGACAGGAACGCCTCTTCCAGGCCGACGCCGGTGACCTCGAGGTCGCGGAGCAGGCCGGCGGCGGCGAGCGCGAGCACCGTCGCGTCCGAGTCCGTGGTGGTGAGCACGACCCGCCCGCCCCGGTCCGCGACCGCGACGACACCGGGCAGCCGCGCGAACCCGGCATCGGAGACGTCGTTCGCCACGCTCACGGTGCGAATGCCGACCCGTTGTTTCACGCTCGCGGCGGTGCCGTCGGCGATCACCCGACCCCGGTCCAGCACGACGATCCGGTCTGCGTTGTCGTCGGCCTCCTCCAGGTGGTGGGTGGAGAACAGGACGGTGCGGCCCTGCGCGGCGTAGGCGCGGATCGCGGTCCAGAATGCCCGCCGGGACTGGACGTCCAGCGCCGCCGTGGGTTCGTCGAGGATCAGCAGGTCGGGGCGGCCGATGACGGCCATCGCGAAGCGGAGCCGCTGCTGCTGCCCGCCGGACAGCCGCTCCACGGTGCGCCCCGCCAGCTTGCCGAGGTCCGCGAGGTCGAGGGCCTCGCGGACCGGCATCGGCCGCGGGTACACCGCGTGCAGGAACTCGAGCAGGTCACCGACGCTCGCCCTGGGCGGCACCCCGCCGGCCTGCGGCATCGCGCCGACCCGGCCGCCGGCGACGGCCCGCTCGACGGCGCCGCGGAACAGCCGCACGGTGCCGGTGCGCGGCGGCAGCATGCCGAGCAGCAAGAGCAGGGTCGTGGACTTGCCGGCGCCGTTCGGCCCCAGCATCGCGACGACCTCACCCGCCCCGACGTGCAGCGACACGTCCTGCACGGCGGGGACACCCCCGTTGGTGTTGCTGCCGGTGTTGCTGCCACGGGTGTTGCTGTAGGCGTACGACACGTGATCCAGCTCGATCGTGCTCATGCCTCGACGCTAGGGTCCGGCTTCCGGTGACGGCAGATTCGTGTGTCGCGCGCCGGCCGTGACAAATGTCCTGCCCGAATCCCCAGTCAGGAGGTGCCACGGCCAGGGGGTGTCACGGTCCGGAGGTGTACAGCCGCCGCACCACGGCTTCGATGTCCGGCTCCTCGATCGTCAGGTCGTGCACCCCGTGCTGCCGCTGCGCCACGACGGTCAGGATCGCCGCGACGGTCGTCTCCCCCGGGCCGAACGACAGCCGCTGCCGCAGCCCGCCGGCCTCCACCCCGACCAGGCGGGTGCCGGGGATGCCGTCCAGCGGCGGCGCCGGGTCGGTGAGGTCGAGCACCACGATGCGTTCGGCTCCGACCTGCTCGACCAGCTGGGCCAAGGTGCCGTCGAACGCGAGCCGGCCGTGGTCGACGACGAGGATGCGTTCGGTGAGCCGCCGCACGTCGCCCATGTCGTGGGTCGCAAGCAGCAGGCTGGTGCCGTGCAGGGCCCGCTGCTCGGTCAGGAACACCCGCAGCCGCTCCTTGCTCAGCACGTCCAGGCCGATCGTCGGCTCGTCGAGGATCAGCAGTTCCGGCTCGTGCAGCAGCGCCGCGGCGACCTCACCGCGGATGCGCTGCCCGAGCGACAGCTGCCGTACCGGCGTGTCCACGAACTCGCCGAGGTCCAGCCGGTCGACCAGCTCGTCGGTCCGCTCGCGCAGCGGGTCGCGGCCCAGCCGGTGGATCGCGCCCAGTGCCCGGAACGAGTCCCGCAGCGGCAGGTCCCACCACAGCTGGCTGCGCTGCCCGAAGACGACCCCGATCCGGCGGGCCAGCTGCCGCCGGTGCCGCAGCGGCTCCAGGCCGCAGGTCAGCGCCGAGCCGGAGGTCGGTTTGAGGATGCCGGTGAGCATCTTGATGGTCGTCGACTTGCCGGCGCCGTTCGCGCCGATGTACCCGACGGCGGCGCCCGGCGGCACGCTGAACGTCAACCCGTCGACCGCCGTCTTCGCGCCGAACACCCGCCGCAGCCCGTCGGTGGCGATGATGTCGCCGTTCATGATCCAGCCCCCGTGTAGTGCCGCAGGCCCGCCCGCCAGCCGAGCAGGGCCACCACCCAGACTGCCGCCGCGGCGATCGGCGAGCACCAGCCGATCGCGGTGCCGGAGATGCCGCCGGGAAGGCTGCCGGGGATGTCGAGCAGGGTCAGCACCGGCAGGTACGCGACGAACGCCGCCGGCACCACGAACGTGAACAGCACCCGGGCCGGCGTGCCGAACACGCTCGTCGGGAACTGCGCGGCGTAGTTTCCGCCGTAGACGAACGACGCCGTGAACTCGGCGCCCTCGACCAGCCAGAACTGCACGGCGGCGGCCCCGACGAACAGGGCCGCGAACAGGGCCGCGCCGGCGCACACGGTCACCGCGAGCAGCGCCACCTTCGCCGGTGACCACGCCACGTCGGAGTGCGCCAGCGCCACGACCGCGAGTACCGAGCCCGCCGCGGTCCGCCCGAACCTCCGCAACGAGATCTCGGCCGTGATCAGCTGCGCGAGGATCGGCAGCGGCCGCAGCAGGAACGCGTCGAGCGTGCCGTTGCGCAGGTAGTTCGGCAGCGCGTCGAGATGCCCGACGACGAGGTCCGCGATGCTGAACGACACGTGCCCGATCGCGAACACCAGCACCGCCGCGGCGAAGTCGAGCCCGCCGAGCGCCGGCACGTTGGCGAAGATGACGTAGATCTCGCCGAAGCCGCTGATCGTCGCGCCGAGGCTGGCGACGACCTCGATCGCGAACGACCCGCGGTACACCGTCTGCGCCCGCATCCGCAGCCGCACCAGCACCACGTAGGGGTTCTCAACCACCTTGGATCACCAGCTTGCGGGTGCCGAGCGTGAAGATGAGGCGGCCGGCGACGAGCAGCCCGGCGGCCCACGCGACCTGCACGGCGAGCAGCCGCACCGCGTCCCAGCCGGCGTGGCGGCCCATGAGCACGTCGATCGGGGTCTGCAGCATCGACGGGAACGGGGTCGCCGCGGCGACCGTCGCGAGCCAGCCCGGGAACCACTGCACCGGCACGGCGAGGCCGCACAGGATGTTGGTGACCAGCAGGTACAGCGTCATCGGGCCGCGCAGGTCGAGCAGCCAGAACGCGGTCAGGTTGACCAGCCACCGGCACGCGAACGAGACGACGACCGCGAACGCGACGCTGAGCAGGCCGAGCACGTATGCGGTCGGGTCGCCGGGCAGGGCCAGCCCGGTCACGGCGGCGCCGACGGCGAGCGGCGGCAGCCCGCGGGGCAGGAACACGAACGCGGCCCGCCCGAGGTCGGCGGCGAGGTAGGCGAGCATCGGGTCGACGGGCCTGGCCAGGTCGACGGCGACGTCGCCGGTGCGGATCCGCTGCGCCAGCTCGCTCCACGCGAAGAAGAAGACCGGGCCGATGAGCGCCTGGCCGAGCCAGACGTAGGTGACGCCGGTCAGCGCGTCGTAGCCGCCCAGCGTGCCACCTGCCGCGGCGACGGTCGCGGTGATGACGCCGGCGCGGATCAGGCCGAACACGCTGTTGGTGAACGCGCCGGCGAACGCCGCGAGGCGGTAGGTCGACCATCGCCGGAAACCGATGCCGACGAGCGTCAACCAGAGGCGCACAGCGCGTAACGCTATCTGCGTGGATGGAACGTGTTGCGACGGGGTGTCCGTGCCCCGTCGATATACGCCGGCGGGATGAACTCGGGCAGCCGGTCGGCGGGGTTGAGCCGCACCTGCCAGTCACCGTGGTGCACAAGACGATGATGTACGCCGCACAGCAGCACGCCGTTGTCGACGCTGGTCGGACCGTGGTCGGCCCAGTGCACGATGTGGTGCCCGTCGCACCAGCGGGAGGGCCTGGTGCAGCCGGGGAACGCGCAGCCGCCGTCGCGCAACGCGAGAGCCCGGCGGATCGCCGTGGTGAACAGCCGCTGCTCGCGGCCGACGTCGAGGATCTCGCCCCGCGACCCGAGCACCACGGGCAGGATCATCGCGTCGCACGCGAGCCGCCGCGCGGTCTCGGCACTGATCGGCGAACCGTCGTCGAGCCGCGCCGCACTGCCCTGCGCTGTGCCGCCCTGGAATCCGCGGCCCTGCGCCGCGCTGCCCTGGGACTGGCGCAGCAGCGTCTCGAACGGGACGATGACCGCGACCTGCGGCCGGTCGCCACCGTTCGTGGGGAGCGAGCCGGTGAACTGCGCGATCCTGCACAGCTCCATCAACGCGTCGGCCCGCTGCTGCCGCGGCGTGCGGAGGACCGCGTCGGCGTCGCGCCCGGGGCCGCATTGTGCGTCGAGCGTCTCGCGGAGCAGGGCGGCCTCGGCGCGTTCGAGAACGGCGCGGACGCGGGTCTGCTGGGTGCCTGGCACGTCATGGAACGTCAACGACCTCGCCAGGTGCGCCCGCTCCGCTTCGCGCTCGGCGGCGTGCGCCTCGCGGCGCTCGGCCTCCTCGGGGTCGAGCTCGTGGAGCAGCTGGCCGGCGCGTTCGCGCAGCCCGTGCCGGTCGGAGTGGACGGCCTCCTCGAGCAGCCGCGACTCGCCTTCCGCGCGGTGCTGCCCCGGCAGCTGGCGGAGCAGGTCGACGATCGCCTCGGCCTGCTCGACGTTGACGGCGCCGGCCGCGAGGGCGTCGGCCGTCGCGGCGTGCTCGTCGCTGTCGAGCGCCTGCCCGAGCCGCAGCAGCCGCCCGGCGAGGCCCGTGGTGATGCGGAGCCGCTGGTGCAGCCACTGCGCGGCGGACGTCATGCCCTGCCGCGCCGGCAGCCCACGGCCCTGGATCTCGCGGACGACGGCGAGATGCGCGGCCGAGACCCGCTGCAGGTGCGCGTAGACCAGGTCGACGCGGGCGCCGAGCTCGTCGTCGGACCATGCCCACGGCTCGGACATCGGGCCGTCGCCCAATGCCGAGTCCACCACCGCGAGCACCGCATCCACCCCCGCAACCTAAACCGCGGGTACGACACGAATTTCGAACTGCGACCGGCCCGCTACTCTGCGCTGTTCGCCGGCTCGCCGTGGGATCGCGTGCGGAACGCGTGCCGGTACGCGGACGGCGAGGTGCGCATCATGTTCGCGAAGTGATGCCGGTACGTCACCGGCGTGTCGAACCCGACCGCCGTCGCGATCTGTTCGATCGGGGTGCCGGTGGACTCGAGCAGCGGCAGGCTCGCCTGGACCCGCTGCCGGATCAGCCAGCGGATCGGGCTCGTGCCGGTCGAGCGGGTGAAGTGCCGCAGGTACGTCCGTGGCGACATGTGCGCCTGCCGGGCGAGCACGTCGACGGTGAGCGGCTCGGCGAGGTGCGCGAGCGCCCAGTCCACGCTGCGGGCGATGCGGTCGTCGCCGAGCCCGCTGAGCCCGTCGCCGGAGTTCGCGCTGCCTGCCGGCATCGGCGCCTCGATGAACTGGGCCTGGCCGCCGTCACGGTGGGGTTGCACGACGAGCCGCCGGGCGACGGCGTTGGCGATCGTGGCGCCGTGGTCGGCGCGGATGACGTGCAGGCACAGATCCAGGCCGGCCGCGCTGCCGGCGCTGGTCCACACGACGCCGCCAGCACCATTGTCAGCCCCGTCAACATCATCAGCACCGTCAGCGAGGTAGAGGACGCCGGGATCCACGTGTACGGCGGGGAAACGGCGCTGCAGCAGCTCCGCGTACCGCCAGTGGGTCGTGGCGCGGCGGCCGTCGAGCAGTCCCGCGGCTGCGAGCGCGAACGCGCCGGAGCAGATCGACAGGATGCGGGCGCCGCGCGCGTACGCGGTGCGCAGCGCGTCAAGGACCGCGGGCGGCGGGTCGGCGCGCACGTCCGCGACGCCGGGGACGATGACGGTGCCGGCGGCCGCGAACTCGGCCAGCCCGAATGGCGTGGTGAGGGTCGCCCCGCCGATCATCGGGACGGGCGCGTCGCTGGGCGCGCAGACCGCCAGCCGGTACCAGGGGCGCTCGAACTCGGGCCTCGGCAGCCCGAACACCTCGGTGACGATGCCGGTCTCGAACGCCGACATGCCCGGGTACACCAGCACAGACACGGACAGGTCGGCCACGGACAGGTCGGCTGCAGCGGGAACCGTCGCGGACGCCATGGCGCGATCTTAGCGGACAGTGGCATTCACGCCACTGTTCGAGCCGCGCACACCGTCGCACGCTGAACGCATGCCAAACACAGCGACGCAGAACCCAGTAACCCAGAACCCAGTAACGCAGAACACTGCCGCAGTCAGTCACTTCGCCGAGCGGCTGCGGTTCGAGACGGATGTCAGTGACGTGCACGCGGCCCTGGAGGCGGGCACGCCGGGGTACGTCGTTGTCGACTCGCGCGGCGCACAGGCGTGGGCGCAGGGGCACCTGCCCGGCGCGGTGCACCTGCCGACGGCGCAGATCGCCGGCCGCGCCGCCGAGGTCGTGCCCACCGGTGCCGAGGGCGTCGAGGTGCTGGTCGTCACGTACTGCTGGGGGCCCGGCTGCAACGGTGCGACGCGGGCGGCGCTCGAGTTCGCGAAGCTCGGCTACCAGGTGAAGGAGATGCTCGGCGGGTACGAGTACTGGGTGCGCGAGGGCTTCACGTTCGAGTCGTCGACCGGGCCGGACCGGCGCCCGGCCGACGATCTCACCGCGCCGAGGTGGGCTGTCTCATGTGACTGTTAGGACCGTCTTGCCGATCGCGGTGCGCGACTCGATCGCGGCGTGGGCGTCGGCGGCGCGTTCGAGTGGGAACGTCTGCCCGATGAGCGGCGTGAACCGGCCCGCGGCGGCGTCGGCCAGGGCGCGGATCAGGTACGCGCGGAACCGCTCGGGGCCGAGCTGGACGGCTTCGAGGCCGGTCGCGGTGATGCCACGGGACCGGGCGACGTCGGGGTCGGCGGTGGCGAACCCGCCGGCCGGGGTGCCGTGCGCGGAGAACCGGCCGCCTTCGACGACGAGGTCGAACGCGGCGCGGCCGTAGTCGCCGCCGGCGCCGTCGAGGACCACGTCGAGGCCGCCGACCGTCTCCCACACCGTGTCGGTCCAGTCGGCGACGCCATAGTCGACGACAACGTCCGGACCCAGTGAGCCCGCTGAACCCGCTGCGCCCAGTGAGCGCAGCGCGTCGAGCTTGGCGGGGCCGCGGGCGGCGGCGACGACGGTCGCGCCGGCGGCCTTCGCGAGCTGGACGAGCAGCGCGCCCATGCCGCCCGCGGCGGCGGTGACGAGGACACGGTCACCGGCGACGATCTTCACGATGTCCATGAGGGCGAGCGCGGTAACGCCGTCGTGCAGGACCGCGGCCGCCGTCTGAGCGTCGACGCCGTCGGGGACGTCGACGAGGGCGTCCGCGGGGACGGCGACGCGGGTCGCGTATCCGCCGCCGGCGTGCCCCAGCCGCGCGACCACCCGCCGGCCGGCCGTGCCGGACACGACACCGGCGACACCGACGCCCGGGCGGTACGGCAGCGTGACCGGGAAGTACGCGCCGCCGCCACCGGAGCGGACCATCGTCTCCAGCCACAGCGTGTCCGCCGCGTCCACGTCGACGAGGACCACGCCCGAGCCGGGGACAGGGTCTGGGACTTCGCGGAGTTCCAGGACTTCCGGACCGCCGAAGCGGGCCACCTCGATCGCCTTCATGCACTCCAGCTTGAAACCTCAAGCACGGTTGAGGTCAAGGGCACCGCGGTTCGTGCAGTTTTCACACCGCGGCGGTGAGCCAGTGGCGGCCGGCGTCGAGGTGGCGTTCGAAGCGCAGGCCCGCGCCGGCCAGGGCGGCGTGCAGGTCGGCGCGGCTCAGCCGGCGGGTGGCGAACCGGTGCGACCAGACGCCGCCTTCCGGGAGCGTGACGCCTTCCGGGAGGGTGCCAGAAGGCGGGACCGTGCCGTCCTCGAGGCGGTACGTGCAGATCGCCTGCAGCACGGTGCCGTCGTGGGACAGCGGGGTGTCGGTCACCTCGATGCGGCCGATGCGGCCGGTGACGGGGCGCATGTCGGCGAACACCCGGTCGAACCAGGCCGGCGGCAGCCACTGGATCAGGACCCGGCCGTCCGCCGCGAGGTGCCGGCGGCACGCGGCGAGGAGCCGGCCGCGCAGCCGGTCGTCGGGGGTGTTGAGGAGGTGACTTGCCAGCAGTACCGCTGGAAACCGCCGATCGAGGTCGAGTGTCTCGATGTCGGCGAGGACGGTGCCGAGGAGCCCCGCCGGGCCGCGCACGTGGGCGAGCATGTCGGCGGAGTTGTCGACGGCGGTGACCGGGTGACCGAGGTCGATCAGCGGGTGGGTGAGCCGGCCGGCGCCGCAGCCGAGCTCGAGGATCTCCGCGCCGGGCGGGATCGCCGCGTGGATGAGCGCGGGTTCACCGGTCGGCGGGAGCAGCGGGTACAGGTCGACGGGGCAGCCGTCTCTGGTCACCGCACCGTCCACGGACCCACGGTCCCACAGTTCGGGTGACTTCGTGGGGTCGCAGGCCAGTGGATGGCGCCCGGCACGCATGGACGCGCCGCCCGTGGGCAGGAGCACAGCGTGGAAGGACAGTTCACGAACGATCTCGCGTTCTGCGTCAACGGGCACACGCACGAGCTGCGCGTCGACAACCGGGCGACCCTGCTCGACGTGCTCCGCGAACAGCTGGCCCTACCGGGTACCAAGAAGGGCTGTGACCACGGGCAGTGCGGCGCGTGCACGGTCCTGCTCGACGGCCGGCGGTTGAACAGCTGCTTGGTCCTCGCGGTCACCTGCCAGGACGCCGCGGTCACGACCGTCGAGGGGCTCAGCAGCCGCACCACGATCCAGACCGCGATACCACCGCATGAGCAGCCGTCGCTGCATCCGATGCAGGAGGCGTTCGTCGCCCACGACGCGTTGCAGTGCGGCTTCTGCACGCCGGGGCAGATCTGCTCCGCCGTCGGCATGCTGGACGAGGCCACCGTCGAGGGAGCCAAGCTCGACGAGCACGAGATCCGTGAGCGGATGTCCGGCAACCTGTGCCGCTGCGGCGCGTACGTCAACATCGTGGCGGCCATCGAAGAAGTAGCGGCCCAGCAGTCGATGGCACAGCAGTCGGTGGCAGCGCAGTGAAGCCGTTCGCGTATCAGCGGGTCGAGGCGGCGGACTCGGCGGTCGCCACCGTCGCCCGTTCCGGGGCGGCGTTCCTGGCCGGCGGCACGAACATCGTCGACCTGATGAAGCTCGGCGTCACCGCACCCGAGCTGCTGGTCGACGTGACCGGCTTGCCGCTGCGGGAGATCGAGGCGCTGCCGGACGGCGGGATGCGGGTCGGGGCGCTCACGGCGAACAGTGACCTCGCCGCCGATCCGGTGCTGCGGACCAGGTTCCCCGCGGTGGCGCTCGCGCTGCTGTCGGGGGCGTCGGCGCAGCTGCGCAACCGGGCGACGATCGGCGGGAACCTGTTGCAGCGCACCCGGTGCCGGTACTTCGTCGACGTCACGAAGTCGTGCAACAAGCGGCGCCCGGGCGCCGGCTGCGCCGCCCTGAACGGCGAGCACCGCGACCTGGCGGTGCTGGGCACGGGTGTGGGCACTGCGCAGCAACCGCAGTGCATCGCGACGAACCCGTCGGACCTGGCGGTCGCGCTCGCCCTCGTGGACGCGCGGGTGGAGCTGCTGACCGCGGACGGGGCGGCGAGCATGAGCGTGCACGAGTTCTTCCGGCTGCCCGGCGACCGGCCCGAGCGGGACACGAACCTGCCGCCGGGTGCGTTGATCACCGCCGTGGTCCTGCCGGCGACTCCGATCGCGCGGACGTCGACGTACCGGAAGGTGCGGGACCGTTCGTCGTTCGCGTTCGCCGCGGGGTCGGTCGCGGCCGCGCTCGACGTGCGCGACGGGATGGTGCAGGACGTGCGGCTGGCGTACGGGGCGGTGGCGCACCGGCCGTGGCGGGCGTACGTGGCGGAGCGGACGCTGCGGGGCAAGCCGGCGACGGTCGACAACTTCGAACAGGCCGCGGACGAGGAGCTCGCCGCGGCGAAACCGTTGCGGGACAACGCATACAAGGTGCCACTGATCCGCAACCTGACGGTCGGCGTCCTGCGGGGGATGACGGAGGCCAGCTGGTGACCAGCACCCACACCCAGTCACAGACCCAGCAGCCACAAACCCAGCAGCCACAAACCCAGCAACCCAGCGTCGGGGTCGCCAGCCCGCGGCTCGAGGCGTGGGAGAAGGTGACGGGGCGGGCGCCGTACGCGGTCGACCATCCGGTGCCCGGTGCCGCGCACGCGTGGGTGGTCCAGTCGACGGTGGCCCGCGGGGTCGTCGTCGACGTCGACACGTCGCGGGCCCTGGCCGAGGACGGGGTCCTCGGGGTGCTCTGGCACGGCAACGCGCCGCGCCTCGAACCGATCGGCGACCCGGAGCTGATGGCGCTGCAGTCGCCGCGGATCGCGTACCGCGGGCAGATCGTCGCGGTGGTCGTGGCGACGTCGCCGGAGGCCGCGCGGGCCGGGGCCGAGCTGGTGCGGGTCCGGGAGAACGGCACCACCGCCGACACCGTCCTGCGGATCGACCATCCGGCGCTGTACCAGCCGGTGCAGGTCAACGGCGGCTACCCGGCGCGGTCCGCGATCGGCGACGTCGACGCCGGGCTCGCCGCCGCCGCGGTGCGGATCGACGCGACGTACCGCACGCCGGCCGAGCACCACTGCGCGATGGAGCCGCACGCGTCGACCGCGTTCTGGGAGCGCGGCTGCCTCGTCGTCTTCGACGGGACGCAGGCGTCCACGTGGGCGCGCGACGCGCTCGCCGGCATGTTCGAGCTGCCGGCGCAGTCGGTCCGGGTCATCAACGAGCACGTCGGCGGCGGGTTCGGCAGCAAGGCCTCGGCCAAGGTGAACGTGGTCGTCGCGGCGATGGCGGCGCGCCTCGTCGGCCGGCCGGTGAAGCTGGCGCTCACCCGGCAGCAGCTGTTCGCGATCGCCGGCTACCGGACACCGACGATCCAGCGGGTCCGGCTCGGCGCGACCGCGAACGGCCGGCTCATCGCGATCGGGCACGACGCGGTCAGCCAGACGTCACAGCTGAACGAGTTCGTCGAGCAGAGCGCGGTGCTGTCCCGGCACATGTACGCGGCCCCGCACCGCCTCACGACGCACCGGGTCGTGGCCCTCGACGTGCCGACGCCGGTGTGGATGCGGGCGCCCGGGGAGTGCCCCGGGTCGTTCGCCCTCGAGTCCGCGATCGACGAGCTGGCGTTCGCCGGGAACTGGGATCCGGTGCGGCTGCGGATCGACAACGAGCCGCCCGTACACCCGGAGGAGCAGATCCCGTTCTCCAGCCGGCACCTGGTCGAGTGCCTGCGCGACGGCGCGGAACGGTTCGGCTGGACCGACGCGTCCGGCCGGGTCCTGCGCGACCCGCGGACGGCGGTGCGCCGCGACGGGGAGTGGCTGGTCGGCACCGGGGTGGCGGCCTCGACGTATCCGACGCTGACGTGGCCGTCGACGGCCCTGGCCAGGGCGACCGCCGACCACCGGTTCGACGTGGAGGTCAACGCCGCCGACATCGGTACCGGTGCGCGCACCGTCCTGCGCCAGATCGCCGCCGACGCCCTCGACGTGCCGCTGCCACACGTGGCGATCACCGTCGGCGACTCGGCGATCGGGCCGGCCACCGTCGCGGGCGGTTCGATGGGGACCGCGTCGTGGGGCTGGGCGGTGACGAAGGCGTGCCGGCTGCTGCGGGAGCAGATCGAACGCGACCACGGCGGCCGGGTGCCCGCCGGCGGCGTCGCCGTCCGCGCCGACACGGACCTGGAGATCCGCGACCAGCAGCAGGACGCATACTCGCGGCACGCGTACGGGGCCCAGTTCTGCCAGGTGCGCGTGTCGACGGTGACGGGTGAGGTACGGGTCGACCGCCTGCTGGGCGTGTTCGCCGCCGGGCGGATCGTGAACCCGACGACGGCCCGGTCGCAGCTGCTCGGCGGGATGACGATGGGCCTGTCGGCGGCGCTGCTGGAGCGTTCCGTGCTCGACCCGCGCACCGGCGACTTCGTGACCGGCGACCTGGCCGCGTACCACGTGGCGGTCAATGCGGACGTGCCGCGGATCGAGGTCGCGTGGCTGGACGAGCACGACCCGCACCTCAACCCGATGGGCGTGAAGGGCATCGGCGAGATCGGCATCGTCGGCACGGCGGCCGCCGTCGCGAACGCGGTCCACCACGCGACCGGCATCCGCGTCCGCGAGCTCCCGATCGGCCTGGAGCAGATGATCGCCAAGCGCAGATCTTCCTGACAGAAGCGCGAGCTAATGCGTATTAGTAACTGACGCGAACGGGTAACGAAACCTCTCCCACGGCTTGACGGGCCAGCGGGCTCCGGCGCACGATTCGTGCCCAGAGCTTGCTGATACGCATTAGCCAAGGAGATCCCCGTGGGACGTCGAGTCACGCAGCGCGACATCGCGCGGATGACCGGCGTCAGCCAGGCGACCGTCTCCGTGGTCCTGAACGACAGCGGGGCGGTCCGGATCGCCCAGGAGACGCGGCAGCGGGTGCTCGACGCGATCCGCGCCACCGGCTACGTCGCCGACGTCGTCGGGCGGCGCCTCGCCGACCGCAGCAACCGGATCCTCGGCGTGTTCACCTACGAGCCGGTGTTCCCCAGCGCGACCGCCGACTTCTACCACCCGTTCCTGGTCGGCATCGAGCAGCGGGCCGAGCAGCTCGGCTGCGACCTGCTGCTGTTCACCTCCGGCCCGCACCGGATGCGGCTCGCCGACGGCTGCATCGTGCTGGGCCGCTCGATCGGCCGGGACGAGCTGGCCCGGCTCGTCGCGGAGCACCACCCGTTCGTCAGCGTCGGGCGCCGCGACTCCCCCGACGTGCCCTACGTCGGCGCGGACTACGGCGCCGCCACGGCCGCCCTGGTCGCGGCGGCGGTCGGGCTCGGGCACCGGCGCCTGGCGTACGTGGGCACCGGCGGCCCCGCCGAGTCGCACCTGGACCGGCTGCGTGGCTTCGCCGACGCGTGCCTGGCCGCCGGCGTGTTCGCGACCCATGAGCCACGCCGGGACGACACTCTCACCGACGCGGTCCGCCGGGTCCTCGCCGCCGGTGTCACCGGGATCTTCCTCGAAGAGCCCGCGGACGCGGCCGAGCTGATCGCGGTGCTCCTCGCGCACGGCCGGGACGTGCCCGGCGACGTGTCCGTCGTGGTGCTCGGCGAGCCGACCCGGGCGGGCGCCACGCCCCCGCCGGTCGAGGTGACCCGGTTCCGCACCCCGCGCCGCGAGATGGGCTGGCAGGCGGTCGACCACCTCACCGAGATCGTCAACGGCACCGCACCCAGGCAGACGTTGCTCGCCTGCGAGCTCGTGCCCGGTGAAACCCTGAGAAGCGCAAGCGCAAGCAAGGAGAGCACGTGAAGGAATTGGCGGCGGACGTCCTCGTCGTGGGCGGCGGACTCGGCGGGGTGGCGGCGGCACTGGCCGCGCTGCGGGCCGGGCGGACGGTCGTGCTCACCGAGGAGTACGACTGGCTCGGCGGCCAGCTCACCAGCCAGGCCGTGCCGCCGGACGAGCACAGTTGGGTCGAGCAGTTCGGCGTGACCGCGAGCTACCGGGCGCTGCGCGACGGGATCCGCGAGTACTACCGGCGCTACTACCCGCTCACCGACGCCGCCCGGCGCTGGACGCACCTGAACCCGGGCGCCGGTGGCGTCAGCCGGCTGTGCCACGAGCCCGCCGTCGCGAAGGCGGTCCTGGAGGCGATGCTGCAGCCGTACCGTGGCGCCGGCCGCCTCACCGTCCTGCAGCCGTGGATCGCGACGAGCGCCGAGACCGACGGCGACCGGGTCACCGCGGTCACCGGGCGGCACCGCGACGGCGACGGGACGACCACGATCACGGCGCGGTACGTGCTGGACGCGACCGAGACCGGCGAGCTGCTGCCGCTGACGGGCACCGAGTACGTGACCGGGTTCGAGTCGCAGGACGACACCGGCGAGCCGAGCGCCCCGCCGGTCGCGCAGCCGGGCAACATGCAGGCCGTCTCCGTGTGCTTCGCGATCGATCACGTCGACGGCGACCACACGATCGACCGGCCCAACGCGTACGGGTTCTGGCGCGCGTACACGCCGCCGTTCTGGGGCGGCCCGCTGCTGTCGTGGCGGTCCCCGCACCCGCGGACCCTGGAGGTCTCGGAGCGCAGCTTCACCCCGAACCCCGACGACAACCCGGTCGGTGTCGTCGCCGACCAGCGACTCAACCCGGGCGACGCGAACCTGTGGACGTTCCGGCGGATCGCGGCCAGGAACCTGTTCACGCCCGGCGCGTACGCCAGCGACATCACGCTCGTCAACTGGCCGATGATCGACTACTTCGAGTCGCCGGTCATCGACGTACCCGACGCCGGGGAGCACCTGGCGCGGGCCCGTGAGCTGTCCCTGTCGGTGCTGTACTGGCTGCAGACCGAGGCGCCCCGCCCCGACGGCGGCACCGGCTGGCCCGGCCTGCGCCTGCGCGGCGACGTGACCGGCACGGGACCGGGCACGGGACCCGGCACCGGGAGCGGCCTGGCGCAGGCGCCGTACATCCGCGAGTCGCGGCGCATCCTCGCCGACTACACCGTCGTGGAGCAGGACCTGTCCTACGCCGTGCGCGGCGACAAGGGCAGCGTCACGTACTCCGACTCGGTCGGTGTCGGCATGTACCGCATCGACCTGCACCCGTCCACGGGCGGCGACACGTACATCGACGTGCCGTCCAGCCCGTTTCAGATCCCGCTCGGCGCGCTGCTGCCCCGCCGGGTCGAGAACCTCCTGCCGGCGGCGAAGAACCTGGGCACCACCCACATCACCAACGGCTGCTACCGGCTGCACCCCGTCGAGTGGAACATCGGCGAGGCCGCCGGCGCCCTCGCGGCGTTCTGCCTGGACGAGACCGACCGCGGCCGGCGCACCACCCCCCGCGCCGTCCGCGACGACCCCGCCCGGCTCGCCGCGTTCCAGTCCCGCCTGACCGCCGACGGCGTCGAGCTCGCCTGGCCCGACGTCACCGGCTACTGACACCCCCAACACCCTGACCCCCCCCGACACCTGCAGGAGATTCCGATGCGACTGAAAACAGCGCTAGCAGTGGCTACCGCCGCGCTGCTCGGCCTGACCGCGTGCGGCTCAGGCGACGACGAGGCCCCGAAGGACACCGGACCGGTCTCGCTGCGCATGACGATCTGGACCGCCAACGAGGCCCACCTGAAGCTGTTCAACGAGATCGCCGGCGAGTACAAGGCGGCGCACCCGAACGTCACCGAGATCAAGTTCGACTCGCTGCCGTTCGACACGTACACCACCGCGCTCACCACCCAGATCGCCGGCGGGAACCAGCCCGACCTCGCCTGGATCCTGGAGAACTCCGCGCCCGACTTCGTCTCCTCCGGCGCGCTGGTACCCCTCGACGACACGCTGAAGAAGACGCCCGGGTACCAGTACGAGGACCTCGGCGCGAGCCCGATGAAGCTCTGGCAGCAGCAGGGGAAGCTGTACGCGTACCCGTTCTCGACCTCGCCGTTCGGGGTGTTCGTCAACAATGACCTCGTGAAGAAGGCCGGGAAGCCCACTCCCGCGGAGCTCATCGCGGCCGGGAACTGGACCTGGGACACCGCGCTGCAGACCGCGTCCGCCGTCAACGCGGCGACCGGCAAGGCCGGCCTCGTCGTGCGGGACTTCGACTACAAGTCGTGGCAGAACCTGGCCAGCTTCTGGGGCGGCTGGGGCGCGCAGGCGTGGAGCGCCGACGGCAAGACCTGCGGGTTCGACCAGCCCGAGATGGTCGATGCGATGACCACGCTGCACAAGGCGATCTTCACCGACAAGGCCCTGCCAGGCCCCGGTGTCAGCGCCGACTTCTTCGCCGGCGACGCCGCCATGACGATCACCCAGATCAGCCGGGCGTCGCTGCTGAAGAACCAGTTCGGCTGGGACCTGGTGCCGCTGCCGAAGGGCAAGGTCGGCGACTACGCGGTGTTCGGCCAGGCCGGCATCGGGGTGTTCAAGAAGGGCAAGCACGCCGCCGCGGCGCAGGAGTTCCTCGCCTTCATGACCAGCCCCGCGAACTCGGCGAAGCTCGCCGCGTACTTCCCGCCGCCGCGTACCTCGCAGCAGACCGCGGAGACCCTCGCCAAGACCAACCCGCTGCTCAAGCCCGACCAGCTGCAGAAGGTCGTCGTCGACGGCATCACCAAGGGCGCGGTCGGCCCCAGCCACGCCGGGTTCGCCGAGCTGTCGCAGACCGTCCGCGCCAGCCTCGACCCGCTGTGGCAGCCGCAGGCAGACGTCAAGGCGGTGCTGTCCGGCGTGTGCGCGAAGATCGCCCCGCAACTGGCGAAGCAGTGAGCTGAACATCTGTGAAGCTGAAATCCAGAACTGCGGACCGGCTGGCCGGGTGGCTGTTCATCGCCCCCCAGCTGGCCGGCTCGGCCGTCTTCGTCTTCGCGCCGCTGTGCATGGTGCTCTGGTACAGCCTGCACGAGTGGAACGTGCTCGCCGACAGCTTCGAGTTCGTCGGCACCGACAACTACCAGGCGCTGCTGGACGACCCGTCGCTGCCGTCGGTGCTGCGGGCGACCGGGATCTTCTCCGTCGGGCTCGTCGTGTTCAACCTCAGCCTGGCGCTGCTGCTCGCGGTGCTGCTCAACCAGCGGCTGCGGGGGCTCACGGTGTACCGGACGCTGTTCTTCTCCCCGGTCGTCGTGTCGCTCGTCGCCTGGACGATCGTGTGGGGTTTCCTGCTGCAGTCCAACGGCGGCATCAACGGCCTGCTGCACGCCGTCGGCATCGAGGGCCCGAACTGGCTGCGGACCGGCCCGACCGCGATGGTGTCCGTGATCGCGGTGCAGGTGTTCAAGAACGTCGGGCTCAACATGGTGCTGTTCCTCGCCGCGTTGCAGGGTGTACCGGGTGAGCTCTACGAGGCGGCGCAGCTGGACGGCGCGACGGCGTGGGACCGGTTCCGGCGCATCACCGTACCGATGATCAGCCCCACGATCCTGCTCACGTCGATCATCACGGTGGTCGGGTCGCTGCAGGTGTTCGCGCAGATCGCCGTGCTCACCCAGGGCGGCCCCGGCACCTCGACGACCGTGCTCGTCTACTACCTCTACCAGCAGGCGTTCCAGTTCCATCACTTCGGCTACGGCTCGACCCTGGCCATCCTGCTGTTCCTCATCGTGCTCGCCCTGACCCTCGTCCAGTGGCAGCTGCGCCGGAAGTGGGTCGTCCATGAGCAGTAGAGGCAAAGTCTTCGTGTACGGGCTGCTGTCGGTGCTCTGCGTGCCGTTCGTGTTCCCGACCTGGTGGATGGTCACGTCGTCGTTCAAGCCGACGAGCGAGATCTTCGCGTACCCGCCGAAGCTGCTGCCCTCCGAATGGCACTTCGACGCGTACCGCAAGGTGTTCGAGCTGCAGCCGTTCGCGGAGCAGTACTGGAACAGCCTGTACATCGCCGCGATCGTCACCGTCGGCACCATGGCGGTCGCGTCCCTCGCCGGGTACGCGTTCGCCCGGATCCGCTTCCCCGGGCAGAACGTGCTGTTCGTGGTGGTGCTCACCGGCCTGCTCATCCCGAGCGAGGTGACGATCGTGCCGCTGTTCCAGCTGTTCAACCGCTTCGACATGATCGACACGCATTGGCCGCTGATCCTGGTGCCGATCTTCGGCGCGCCGAGTGTCCTGGCGACGTTCATCATGCGGCAGTTCTTCGTGACCCTGCCGAAGGAGCTGGAGGAGGCGGCCCGCGTCGACGGGCTCGGCCGGTTCGCCACGTTCCGGCGCATCGCCCTGCCCCTGGCCCGCCCGGCGCTCGGGGCGGTCGGCATCTTCACGTTCCTCAACAGCTGGAACCTGTTCCTGGAGCCGGTGGTGTACCTGTCGAGCAAGGACAAGTTCACGTTGCCGCAGGCGCTGACGCAGTACGTCGACGCGTACGGCGGCCCCATGTGGGACGTGCAGCTCGCCGCCGCCTCGCTGACCGCGCTGCCCGTCCTCGTCGTGTTCGTGATCGCGCAGCGCCAGTTCGTGGAAGGCCTGGCCCATACGGGCCTCAAAGGCTGAGCCCACACGGGCCTCAAAGGGTGATACACCTTCGACCGTGAGCAGACGAGTCACGCAGCGGGACATCGCGCGGATGACGGGAGTGAGCCAGGCGACAGTGTCGCTGGTGCTCAACAACCGCAGCGGTGACGACGTGCGGATCGCGCCCGAGACCCGGCAGCGGGTCCTCGACGCGATCCGCACCACCGGTTACGTCGCCGATCCCGTCGCCCGGCGGCTCGTGTCGGGGCGGAACCGGATCCTGGGCGTGTTCACGTACGAGCCGGTGTTCCCCAGCACCGCGGCCGACTTCTACCACCCGTTCCTGGTCGGCATCGAGCAGCGGGCCGAGCAGCTCGGCTGCGACCTGCTGCTGTTCACGTCGAGCTCGCAGGTGTCCGGCGCAGGAGGCGCTGGCGGCGGCGCAGATGGTGGCGCTGGCGGGCGCAAGATCTTCCACGCGGACAGCAGGATCGGGATCGCGGACGGCACGATCCTGCTCGGCCGGCGGGTCGACCGCGACGACCTGGTCCGGCTCGTCGGTGAAGGGCACGCGTTCGTGTCCGTCGGCCGGCGGGACGACGCGGGCGGCCCGGTCCCCTACGTCGGCGCCGACTACCCGGCCGCGGTCGCGGCGCTGGTCGAGCGGGCCCACGAGCTCGGCCACACCCGCATCGGGTACCTCGGCAGCGGCGGGCCCGCCGAGTCGCACGCCGACCGGCTCCGCGGCTTCCAGGCGGCCGGCGGCACCGTCCACCTGCCGCCCCACAACCAGCAGCCGCCCCACAACCAGCAGCCGCCCCACAACCAGCTGCCGCTGCACGGCTGGCTCGACGCGATCGAGCGGGAGCGGCTTACCGCGGTGCTCCTGGAGGAGTACGCGGACGCGGCGGCGCTGCTCGCGGCGGCCCGCGCGCGGGGCTGGTCGGTGCCCGGAGACCTGTCGATGGCGGCCCTCGGCGAGCCGAGCGGCGCCGGGCCTCTCGACGAGACGATCACCAGGGTGCGGATCCCGCGCCGGGAAATGGGCTGGCAGGCAGTGGAGCAGCTGACCGCCGCGATCGAGGGAGTCGCTGTGGCCGGCGCTGTAGCGGGTGCCGCTGGCGGCACTGTCGTGCAGCGGCTGCTGCCCTGCGCTATCCACGCCGGCCAGACCCTCGTTTCCCGGCGATGATTGCGACGAGCCGCGACCCTGCTGGGCCGCGGCTCGATCGCGTTTTCCCCGGAATGCGTCACTGCATCGACCGGCTTCTCAACTCGTGGTAATTCGGTGCGGGTGGCTGCGTGAGCCGGCGTGCGGGTTGACCGTGTTTAGCGGCCGGCCTCGGCGTGGTAGCGGTCCACCACGTCCTGCTTGATCCGGCCCCGGTCGGAAACGTCGATCCCCTTGGCCTGCGCCCATTCCCGAATGGCACGGTTCTGGTCGCGGTCGCCGCGGGTGACGCCCCGGCCGCGCACGTCGCGCCCGCGCACGGTGCTGACCACGCCACCACGCCCGATCTTCGTCGCGGCGGCGACGAAGGGGGCGACGGCGTCGCGCAGCTTTGCTGCGTTGGAGGCGGACAGGTCGATCTCGTACTGCACGCCGTCGAGCGCGAACACGATGCTCTCGGCAGCGGGTTTGCCGTCGATGTCGTCGATCAGCTCGTGGATGACGCGCTTTGCCATGAGTGGCCTTTCTTTCAGGTGCTGCCAATGCGCCGCATCATCGACACGGCGTCGCATCATTCGGACACGAACCAAGATACTCAGCGGGATACTACGCCCTGATACCGGGCGAGATTACTCCCACCGTACCGTTCTCGCGCACCTGGCGCTGAATCAGTGCGTCACGAAACGCAGACAACATGAAACGCGCACAATCGGTTAAGGCGGCAACGCAGATCCGGCGCAGATCACACGGCTCGCACCGATCACCCGGCCCGGATGTCCTTGGCTCATCCTCGACAGCAGCATGATCGCTGTCGTGAAGTCAGGCGAGCATCCGCAGCGAGAGCAGCAACGCCGCACCGACGACGAGAAGCAGACCGCCGACGGAGACGATCCGCACCAGCCACGAGCCGTCCCGAACGAGGCGGGTCCAGCGCAGCAACTGCCGACGGGTGAACGCCAGCAGCCGCCGGGCCCAGTGGAACTCCATGGCCAGGATCGCCAGGCCACCCAGGATGACGACCCAGCCGGGCCCCGGCAGCGGCAGCAGCACCACGCCGACGGCGATGACCAGGGTGCCCACGACCGCGACCACGATCTTCACACCGAAGCGGCCGATCCTGGTCGCATAGAGCCGTTCGCGCCAACTCAAGAGCCGAGCCCCAATACCCGTGCCAATACCCGCTCCCCGGCCCCGCTGCGACGCAGCGACACGCCGCAAGTCACCCGGTGGGGAGCCAAGCGGTCCGGTATCAGGCGTAACGCCCGACCCGTCCGCCTCACTGTCGCGCAATTTCCGTTCCCATCACTGGATAACCCGTCACTCCCACGAACCACTGGACGTTACCCGAATGAATTGACGTACGACCCACACGTCACGTCAAGGACCCCGGTCACGCTCTGAAAACCGGACATCGCGCGCACGTTGTTCGGTTGACGGCAAATCGGGCCCAGAAACACTACAGAGTGAGATCGCAGAATCACTACGCGTAACACTGGGAATCGCCTCAACATAAGAGAGGCGGGGCACGGCATGCTCCGCAGCGGTGCCGGGGGGAGTACGACATGAGCGCTATCCGACCATCGACCGTCGAGGTCGAGACATCCCTACGACTCGTCGCGCCCGACGCGACTGCATTGCCGGTGCGAGCCAGCTTGCGATACGACCCGAACGACCCGTACGCGGTCCACGTCCTCTTCCACGCCGAATCGGCAGGGGGCGAGCCGGTCAGCTGGTCCTTCGCCCGTGAACTGCTGTTCACCGGCCTGGACGAGCCCGCGGGCATCGGCGACGTGCGGGTCTGGCCGTGGAACGGTCCACGCGGCGACTTCGTCGCACTGGCCCTGTCCTCACCGGACGGCAACGCGCTGTTCGAGGTTCCACGCAGCGTGCTGGTGCGTTTCCTGCGCCGGACCTACAGTGTCGTGCCGCGCGGGCACGAGACCGACCACCTGGACGTCGACAACGCGGTGAACCGGCTGCTCGCCGGCCGCTGACCCGAGCCGCTCAGGAATCAGTACTGCGAACAGCACCACGGGACCGCGTCATCCGGGCGCCACACCGACGACCACCCTCCGCGAGCAGCCCGCCAGCTGCCGAGGGCACGGTCGAAGGGTGGCGCCCGACGTTTACACACAGCACCGTTTCAAGCAGTGCCGTGCGGCGGGGCGCCGGTACCGCTGAAGCGGACGTTGCCCCACGGGTCGACCTCGAGCAGGCGGGCCGGCACCGGGTCGGCCGGCGCGCAGCGCAGTCGCACGTCGCGGCGGCCGGCCCGCACCAGCGCCGGCAGCAGTTCCGAAGACACCGCCGCGTCGCCGCGCATCCGGCCGCCCCAGTGGTAGCGGCCGTCGAGCGGCTCGAAGTGCCCGCTCAGGTGCAGTTCGACGGCGTGGGCGGCGCCGTCGACGAGCAGCTCGGCCTTGACCGGTTGCGGTTCCTCAGGCATGGTACTGATGAGTACCAAGTCCGGCCGGAGCCGTCAAGGAGCCGCACATGCCGCCCACAGCCACAGCCGCAACCACGGCCACAGCGCAGGCCCAGGACCGCGAGGCCACCGCGGCGCGGCTGCTGAAGATCTCCGCCGGCAACTCCTATGACCCGGACGTCGACATCGACTGGCGGGCGCCGCTGGACCCGGAGCGCATGTTCGCGCCCGAGCACCGGCTGTCGCTGTACGGCACTCCCCTGTGGGACGGGCTCACCCCGCAACAGCGCATCGAGCTGTCCAAGCACGAGGTGGCCAGCATCGCCAGCGTCGGCATCTGGTTCGAGATGCTGCTCATGCGGCTGCTGCTGCGGCACATCAGCGACCAGGACCCGCGCACCGGCCACGTGCAGTACGCGCTGACCGAGGTCGGCGACGAATGCCGGCACTCCATCATGTTCGCGAGGATGATCGAGGCGTTCGGCACGCCCGCGTACCGGCCGGCGCCCATGGAGCGCGCGCTCGGCAAGTACCTCGGCGCGACCGCCGGCGGGGTGCAGACGTTCGCCGCGGCGCTCATCGCCGAGGAGATCCTCGACGCCCTGCAGCGCGAGGCGATGGCCGACGACAGCCTCCAGCCCCTGGTCCGGATGGTGTCGCGGATTCACGTCGTGGAGGAGGCGAGGCACATCCGCTTCGCCCGCGACGAACTTGCCCGGCAGGTCGCGGCGAGCCGCCGCTCGACCGGCGCCCGGGGCTGGGCCGGCCGGGCGTCCCTCGCGTACTCGCGGCTCATGATCGGCCGGGCCGCGTGGACGGTCACCCACTCCCTGATCCACCCGGGCGCGTATGCGGCGGTCGGGCTCGACCCGGTCGCGGCGCGGGCGGCGGCCTGGCGCAACCCCGTGTTCCGGGAGACGCTGCGCTGGTCGGCGGAGCGGGTCACGGCATACCTGCAGGAGCTCGGGCTCGTCGAGGGTCCGGCCAGGCGACTTTGGCGCGCGTCGGCGCTGATCTAGGTCCCCGAGGGCCGCGGCACTACTGTGAGCCCATGAAGTGGGTATTGGTGATCGTCGGCGCGCTGCTGGTCCTGTCCGGCGTGGTCTGGACGCTCCAAGGGCTGAACCTGGTCGGCGGCAGCTCGATGAGTGGCAACACGATCTGGGCGGTCATCGGCCCGATCACCGCGATCGTCGGCGCCGTGCTCTTCCTGCGGGGCGTGCGCAAGCGCTGAGAAAAGATGCAAGCGCTGACCCGCACGGGTTGGGAGATTCAGATCACGGGACGACGCGTGCCGGGCGCGCTACTGTCGAGTGAGTCGGTGTGCTGTGTGTCCCCGGGCCTCACCACACTGCCTTCACGGAATACCGTTCGGCTGGAGCCGTGATGCGCCTATCGCCGCGAGGCGACCTGGCACACCGACCTTAACTTTTTGGGCTGAGCTCAGCTCAACACCGCGTAGACCACGACATTGTCGCGGTAGGAGTGGCGGGCGGCGTCGAAGTCGCCGCCGCAGGTGATGAGCCGCAGCTCCGGCAGCGGCGTCGGGCCGTAGACCTTGGCGCTGGGGAACTTCGCCTTCGCGTAATGCTCGCGGGCCGTCACCGTGAAGGTGAGCCACGCGCCGCCGCGCTGCACCTCGACCCGGTCGCCGGTCTTGAGCTCATGCAGCTTGTAGAAGACCGCCGGGCCGGTGCGGGAGTCGACGTGCCCGGCCAGGACCGCGGGGCCCGGGTCGCCGGGTGCGGTGCCGCCGGCGAACCAGCCGGCTTCCTCGTACACCTTGGGGCTCTGCAACTGCCCGGCCGGGTCGATCGTGAGCGACTCCAGGCTGGTGTCGACCCCCAGCGACGTGATCCGCAGCCGGGTGGGCGCCGCGTCCTGCGCCGACGAATCCGGCGAGTCGGGCGCGAAGTTCAGGTCGATGCGGTGCGGGACGATCCAGGTCGACTCGCCGGCGTCGATGTCGACGCGGCGGCCGACGAGCGTCGCCGCGCCGACGTACACCGGCGCGGCGAGGGCGAGCACGCACGCGATCAGCGTCAGGGTCCGCCGCCGGCCAGGATTCAGGCGAAACGCGCGATGCCTGACGACCTGACCGGCGGACCTGACCATATCCTCAGCCTACGAGTGCTCAGCCTACGAGCCGGCAGCTCACGACGGCTGCGCCGTGACCCGGCGGCCCGTTCGAGCCGCAGCACGGCGGCGCAGGAGCAGCCCGCCGCCGGCGGCCAGCAGCACCAGCAGCCCGGCGAGGACCGCGACGGTCTGCCAGACGCCGAAGCCATTGCCGTCGAGGTTCGCGGTGCCGCCACCACCGGTGTCGACACCGCCGGCCGGCACGCCGTTGCTGGTCGCGTCGGTGCGCAGCTGGGCGGTGAGGCCGCTCTTGCCGTCCAGGACGATCAGCGAGTACACGCTGCCGGCCTTGAGCGGCGCGGTGACCGTGGTCGCGGCGGTGGTGACGCTCGGCGGGGTCAGCCGCAGCGTCCACTTGCCCGGGTCGACCAGCTGGTAGTCGGTGGTGGTGGCGAACTGGACGTTGCCGGCGATCTTCGCGCCGTTGGCGATCGACACGTCAAGGGTGGGCTGTTTCACCGACGCCTGCACCACACGGACCTTGGCCTTGCTCGGGTCCGGCAGCGCCAGGTCGTCGGGGATGACCCGCAGGCCGAGGTCGGTGAACTTGCCGACGCCGGCGACCGTGTACGCCTTGCCCTCCACGACCGTCGCCTGGGTGCTCAGCACCGGTGGGCTGTCGGCGGCGGCACCGGGCAGCCGCATCGCTACCGCGTAGGTGCCGGGCGCGAGAGGCAGGTACTTCGACACCACGCCGTAGCCGACCGCGTCGAACTTCTGCGTCGCCATCGAGCCGTTGACCGAGCTCAGGTAGACGTCGACGGCGGGGGTGTCGGGCGAAAGGTGGGCGAGGCGGACGTAGCCGACCCCGGCCGCAGCGGCCGGGGAGGCGCCGATGAGCGAGACGCCGAGGCCCAGCAGCGCCGCAGCGGCGAGCACCCCAGCTCGTCGCAGGGAGGCAGCGATCACGTTGATAGTCCCTTGCTCGAATGACACGTTCGAGATGCGGGTGGAACGCACCCGCGCGAAGGGGAAAATTGAGTAATCCGCCCGGGCACCATAAGCACTGACCGATGTGCACGATGCCGAACGGCGCGCCGAAACGCAACCGCTGGACGGTCTTTTTCCACTACCGAGCGGTATACCGATCGGTAGTGATCACTACAGCGACTATGGGGCCGGCGACGAGGGCCAGCGATTACCGGGGGCTGCCGAAGTCCTGGGTCCAGATCGGGGTTTTGCCCTGGTATGCCAGGCCGACGCCGAGGTCCTTCAGTCCGCAGTTCAGGATGTTGGCGCGGTGCCCGGAGCTGTTCATCCAGGCGTTCATGACGTCGGCCGGCGTGCGCTGGCCCTTCGCGATGTTCTCCGCCGCGCCGGACCACTTGTATCCCGCGTTCGTGATGCGGGTGGCGAAGCTGGTGCCGTCCTGCGACGTGTGCGAGAAGTAGTTGTTGGTGGCCATGTCCTGCGAGTGCTTCCGCGCCGCGGTGGTGAGCTTCGCGTTGTACGCAAGAGGCTTGCAGCCGGCCTTCGCCCGCTCGGTGTTGACGATCGTGAGGACCTGCTGCTCGTAGGAGGCGTTGCCGGCGGCCGGGGCGGTCGTCTTCGGCTTCGCCGGCGGCGTGGTCTGCGCCTTCGTCGGCGTCGCGCTGGTCGGGGCGGCGGTGCTCGGCTCGGCGGACGCGGCGGCGCCCTCCACGCCGCCGGCGGCGGACGGGTCACCGCCGGACGGGTCGCCGGCGTTCGCCGGTTCGCCGGTCGTGTCGCCCGCGACGGAGGTGCGGGCGGCGTCGCCGGTGTCACCGTTGTTGCCGAGCAGCACGGCACCGCCGAACGCGGCCGCGCCGACGACGAGCAGGGCGGCGACGCCGACCCCGACGACGATCACGGCGAGCCGGGTGCCCCGGCGGTGGCGGGGTTCGTGCCCATCTGTGCCGGGTTCCTCACCGTAGACCGGCTCTTCGCGATACGCGTCGTATGGGCCGTACGCGGACACCAGCTGCCTCCTGAGGCACAGACGACTACAACCGCACCGAGCCTATGAGCCCGGCCGCCGCCTTTCCCAACCAAGGACGCCGATTTCACGACGATCTAAGCGAAACTTATGCCTCGGCGTCCGGTGTCCCGTCCGCCGTGCCGGGTCGTAGCAGGGCGGTCACCGCGCGGCGCAGCACCGCGGTCGCGCCCGGCACGTCGAGGTGCAGCTCGTCGCGCAGCATCGACCACGCCGCGAACGTCGTGGCCACCGTCAGCGCGTGCAGGGTCTGCTCGCGTGCGCCGGCACCGGCCTCGCCCGCCTCACCCACTCGGTCCAGCTCGTCGGCGAAGAGTTTCTCCAGCTCCTCGCGGGCGTTCGTCACGTACCAGGTCCGGTTGTGCCGCAGCGCGGCCGAGAACGGCTCCCGCAGCCGGGCCGCCCGGGCCGCCGGGGCGATGAGTTCGAGCAGCCGGGCGCGCTGCTCGCAGTACACCTCGATCCGCTGCGGCAACGGCAGCTCCTGCGGGACGGGGCGGTGCTCGGCGAGCTGGCGCTCCATCAGCCGGGCGCCGGCCGCGGCGAAGAGCCGCTCCATGTCCTTGAAGTTCGTCCACAGCGCCCGCAGGGAAACCCCGGCGCGCTCCGCGATCCGCTCCGCGGTCGGTTTGAGGTCGCCCTCCTCCAGCAGCGCGAGGTGGGCGTCGACGATGGCCCGCCGGGTCCGCTCGGCCCGCAGCGTGCGCCCGTCGATCCGCCGCTGCCCGACCGCCGACTCACTCATGACGGGCCTCACTGTTCATGACGCATCAGCCTACGTGTGTACGGTGAGGTGCGTGGCACTGCGCACCGTGCATGAACTCGACATCGATCTCCCGGTCATCGACTCCGGAGAGCTCGAGCCGGTCAGCGCGCCGTGGGGCGGCAACCTCAACGACGCGCACGTGCAGACCGGCCGCGCCATCCGCACCACCCTCATCGACGCCCGTTTGCGCCGCTCCCACCTGGAGAACCTCGACCTCAACGGGGTCGTGTGGGAGGACGTGACGGTCACCGGTTGCCGCTTCGAGAAGGTCGACTTCACCGCGGCGCGGCTCACCGGCCTGACCTTCGAACGGGTCCACTTCGTCAACTGCAAGCTCACCTGGGCGCACCTGGCCGAGTCCCGCCTCGGCGACGTGCTCTTCGAGGGGTGCCGCCTGGACGCCGCCACCCTCGACGACATCACCACGATCGGCCCGA
The DNA here is from genome assembly GCF_040676755.1 of Dactylosporangium sp. NPDC049525. Lineage (NCBI taxonomy): Bacteria > Bacillati > Actinomycetota > Actinomycetes > Micromonosporales > Micromonosporaceae > Dactylosporangium > Dactylosporangium sp. NPDC049525. The sequence goes on from NZ_JBFAPO010000003.1 coordinate 222,191, forward strand.
CCGGTTTCGTCGGTTGCGTCCTGGTCAACACCGTCTTCCGCGACTGTGTCCTGCCGCACGCGGCGATGTCCGGGTGCCGGTTGCGGCAGATGTCGTTCGAGAGCTGCGACCTGCGCGGCGCCGACCTGCGCGGCAACCAGCTGTCGGAGGTCAGCGGCGTGAGCAGCCTGCGCGGCGTGACGATCGAGCCGGCGCAGCTGCCGGGGCTCACCGACGCGGTGATGCGGGACCTCGGCGTGATCGTCCGCGGGCCGAAGGGTTGACCCGCCAGCGGGGGCGGCGGCGCTGCGGGTAGGCGGGCTCGTCGACGCACACCGCCTGCATGCTCTCGGCGGGCAGGCCCGCCGAGAGCCCCGGCCCGCCCGTGAGCAGGTCGCGCGGGTCGGCGTCGACCGCACCCTCCACGGTGGCGAAGGCGGCGATCCGGTCCATCCCGGCGGCGACCTGCGACCACGACCGGATCGCCGGTGACGGGGCGGCGAGCCGCAGCTCCCCGCCCCGCTGCCAGGCGAGCTCGGCGACCCTGACGAGCAGGGCCGCGCCGGCGGTGTCGCACACCGTCACCTGGGAGACGTCCAGGACCAGGCGCGGCTCCGCCAGCACGAGACAGCCGGCGAGGACCGGTTCGACGGTCTCGACGGTCCCTTCCACGAGCAACCCGTGCAGGGCAAGCACCACGGCGTTCATCGGTTCCGACGGTACCGGCACGCCCCGACCCCAGCGTCTCCTTCGGTCGGATGACCCCGCCCCGTCCGTTGGTGCGCGGTAATTGTCTGACAGTTCAGGCGCGCAGGTCAGGCCCGCATAGCGTCGAGGGCCTTCTTCAAGGCCTTCGGCTGCGACGGGGTCGTCGGCGCGTCCGGGCGCAGCTGCTGCATCCGGGCGCCGATCTCCTGCAGCTGGTTGCGGCCGAGGCCCTCGCGGACCTTCGGGAACCAGTCCTTCTCTTCCTCGTCGATGTGGTGCGTGACGGTCTCGATGAGGACGGTGACCTTGGCGTTGAAGCGCTCGTCGTCCGGGGTCATCGCGGCGAGCTCCATGCACAGCACGTCGGCGACGTGATGCTCCTCGTACGACTCGAGGATGTCGTCTTCGAGGTCGGGCAGGAGTCGGCGGACCTCCGGGTACATGACCTCGTTCTCGAGGTATGTGTGCACGGTCAGCTCGGACAGGATCTGCTTGACGATCCGCTCCTTCGCCTGCGCCGGACCGTCTTCGGCGGCCTGGAACTCCTTGAACAGCCGTTTGACGTTCTTGTGGTCTTCCTTCAGCACGACAATGGCGTCGGTGGACATCGAGTCTCCTCACGGGCGGGTCTTGACAGCCATCCCAGTACCCGCCCGCGAGCTGGGCAAACGACTATCGGCGGGTGCTCAGTACCATGCCGGAGCCGTGGTCGAGCTCGACGCTGACGAGGTTCGGGTGCTCGACCAGGGTCCGGCGGACCCCGTCCTGGCGGACCTTGAAGTCCTCGGGCCAGTCCTCGGCGGGGCGCATGTCGTCGACGGCGAGGATGCCCCGCGGCCGGAGCGCGGCGATCGTCAGGTCGAGCCCTTCGACCTTGCCACCCGGCGCGTCGGCGAAGATCAGGTCGAACGCGCCGGCTGCACTGGACAGGAGGGTGGTGGATAGGAAGCTCAGGGCGTCGGCGACCCGCAGGTCCACAAAGGACGGCCACGCCTCCGTCGCCGCGACCGCGGCCGTGGCGGGGTCGAGCTCGATCGAGGTGACGGTCACGTCGGTGCGTTCGCCGAGCCCGCGGACCAGCCAGGCGACGCCGACCCCGGCGCCGGTGCCGAGCTCGAGGATGTTGCCGCCCGGGCGCACGGCCGCGGCAAGGGTCGCGAGGAGCTGCCCGACGGGGCGCTCGCAGGACATGGGGAAGCCGCTGCTCTCGGCACGGGCGTAGGCGGCATCGACGAGATCCATGCGGCGACCCTATCGAGCCGGTTCGAAGCGCACCGACCCTACGCGAGGGTGCCGGGTGGCGCGTGCGAAGCTGACCTCCGTGAAGTCACCGCGGATCCTCACCCTCGCCGCCCTGCTGGCCCTCGCGGCACCGCCGGTCCTCGCCGGCTGCGGCTCCGACACCCCGTCGACGGGCAATGACCGCGCGAAGGACGGCAACTCGCAGACGGCCACCAACACGTTCGAGGTCAAGGACGACGTCAGCGTGGTCGAGGTCGACAGCGCCGGCGGCGCGATCTCGGTGAAGGTCGGCTCCGGCCCGACGATCAAGGTGACCGAGGTCTCGACGTTCAAGGCCGACAAGCCGGGCCGCAAGCAGAGCGTCGACGGCGGTGAGCTGGTCCTGGCGTCGACCGGCTGCGCGAGCGGTGACTGCTCGATCGCGTACACGGTGGAGATCCCCTCCACGTTGAGCGTGCGCCTGGACAGCGCCGGCGGCGCGATCTCGCTGTCCGGGCTGACCGGCATCATCGACGTGTCCTCCGACGGCGGCGCGCTGTCCGGCGCCGGCCTCGCCCCGCCGGAGCTGACCGCCCGCACCGGCGGCGGCGCGGTGGACCTGGCCGTGACGCAGGCCCCGGACCGGGTCGACATCGACAGCGGCGGCGGCAACGTGGCGCTGAAGCTGACGAAGGACGGCTACGCCCTCGACGTGGAGCTCGACGGCGGCCAGCAGTCCGGCACCGTGAAGTCCGAGGCCACCGCGCTGCACAAGGTGCACGTGGTCACCGGCGGCGGCAACCTGAGCTTCAGTCAGTAAGCAGGCTCACTCAGTAAGCAGGCTCAGTCAGTAAGCGCCGAGTAGATCAGCTGGCGCAGCTGCGGCCGGATCGGGTGGGTGCTGGACGGCAGCAGCTGGGTGTAGAACGCGACCGTGAGCCGCTCGACCGGGTCGACCCAGAAGGCGGTGCTGGCCGCGCCGCCCCAGTAGTACGTGCCGGGCGTGCTCGGCGTGCGGGCCGGCACCGGGTCGCGGACCACGGCGAAGCCGAGCCCGAAGCCGATGCCCTCGAACGTGGTCTCGGCGAACCCGCCGGTCTGCAGCCGGTCCAGGTCGACGCCGCCGGGCAGGTGGTTGCGGGTCATGAAGCGCACCGTCCGGCTGCTGAGCAGGCGCTCGCCGCCCGCCGCAGTGCCGGCTTCAGCGCCCACACCGCCGCGCAGCAGCATCGAGGTGAACCGGTGGTAGTCCGCGGCGGTGCAGATCAGCCCACCGCCGCCGGAGTGCAGGTCCGGCTCCCGCAGCGCGTGCTGGCCGATCGCGTCGAACCGGACCGCCCTGCCGGCCTGAGGAGCGCCCGAGGGGCTCGGCACGTACAGCGCGGCGAGCCGTTTCGCCTCGTCGCCGGCCGGGTCGACCCACCAGCGGGTGTCGGTCATGCCGAGCGGCTCGAAGATCCTGGTGCGCAGGAAGTCGCCGAGCGACTGGCCGGACACGACCTCGACGAGCCGGCCGAGGACGTCGGTGGACACGCCGTAGCCCCAGCCGGTGCCGGGCTGAAACAGCAGCGGCAGCGCGGCCCAGTCGCGGCACGCCTGCGCCAGGTCGGCGCCCGCCTTGGTTTGGATGTCGTAGCCGGCCTTGCGGTACAGCGCGTCGACGACGGACGTCTGCAGGAACCCGTACGTGAGGCCCGACGTGTGCGTCAGCAGGTGCCAGACCCGGATCGGTTCGATCGCCGGCACGGTGAACGGCTGGCCGGCGGAGCCACGGTCATACACCTGCGGCGCGGCGAACTCGGGCAGCCATCGGCTGATCGGGTCGGTCAGCTCGAAGCGGCCCTCCTCCCACAGCATCATCGCGGCGACCGACGTGATCGGCTTCGTCATCGAGTAGATGCGCCACAGGGTGTCGGGCTCGACCGGCAGGCCGGCCTCCAGGTCGCGCCGCCCGCAGGTGGAGGCGTGCGCGACCCGGCCGTCCCGGCTGATCACGAGCTGCCAGCCGGCGAGCCTGCCGTCCTCGACGTAGCGGCCGAAGTGGGCGTCCAGCGTGGCCAGGCGTTTCGCGTCGAGGCCGACCTGCTCGGGCGCGACCTCACGTTCGATGCTCACGCCCGGCAGCCTAAACGGGTGATCAGGAAACGGCCAGCTGCTCGGCCCCGGCGACGACCTTGTCGACGAACCCGTATTCGACGGCCTCCGGCGCCGTGAACCAGCGGTCCCGGTCGGAGTCCTCCTCGATCTGCGCATACGTCTGACCGGTGTGCTCGGCGATGAGCCGCTGCATGGTCTGCTTCGTGAACAGCATCTGCTCCGCCTGGATCGCGATGTCCGACGCGGTGCCGCCGATACCGCCGGACGGCTGGTGCATCATCACCCGCGAGTGCGGCAGTGCGTAGCGCTTGCCGGGGGTGCCGGCGCTGAGCAGGAACTGCCCCATCGAGGCGGCCATGCCCATCACGACGGTCGACACGTCGTTGGGCACGAACCGCATCGTGTCGTAGATGGCCAGGCCGGCGCTGATGACACCACCCGGCGAGTTGATCCAGAGGCTGATGTCCTTCTCGTTGTCCTCGGCGGCGAGCAGGATCAGCTGGCCGCAGATGCGGTTGGCACTCTCGTCGTTGACCTCGGTGCCGAGGACGATGATGCGCTTGGCGAGCAGTCTGTCGAAGACGGCGCTGTCGAAGGGGATCTCTGTGTCAGCCATGGGTTCGACGATATTGATCGCACCCCGGAAAAGGACCCCTGGTTCGCTCTCAGCGTGTTCGCTGTCAGCGTGCTCACGGCCCGGCCGCCCGCAGGATCGGCCGCAGCGCGTCCAGCACGGACGCGTCCTCGATCGTGGACGGGACCGCCGGGTCGTCGCCGGCCGCGATGCCGCGCATGGTCTTGCGCAGGATCTTGCCGGAGCGGGTCTTGGGCAGCGCCGGCACGACCTGCACCCGGCGCAGCGACGCGACGGCGCCGATGCGCTGGCGTACCAGTGCGACCAGCTGCTGCTCAAGATCGTCGTGATCGAAGCCGGCGGCGGTGTCCACGCCCGCCTTCAGCACCACGAACCCGCGCGGCACCTGCCCCTTGAGCTCGTCGTCGACCCCGATCACCGCGCACTCGGCGACGGCGGGGTGGGCGGCGAGGACCTCCTCCATGGAGCCCGTGGACAGGCGGTGCCCGGCGACGTTGATGACGTCGTCGGTGCGGCCCATCACGTACAGGTAGCCGTCCTCGTCGAACCGACCGCCGTCGCCGGTGAGGTACATGTCCGGGAACGCGGACAGGTACGAAGCGACGAACCGTTCGTCGTCCTGCCAGAGGGTCGGCAGGCAGCCGGGCGGCAGCGGCAGGGCGATGACGATCGCGCCGTCGACGCCGGCCGGGGCGGGCGTACCGTCGGGCTGCAGGACCCGCACGTCGAACCCCGGCACCGGCACCGACGGCGAGCCGGGCCTGGTCGGCATCGGCTCCAGGCCGCGCAGGTTCGCCGCGACGGGCCAGCCGGTCTCGGTCTGCCACCAGTGGTCGACGACGGGCACGCCGAGGGTCTGCCCCGCCCACTCGTAGGTCTGCGGGTCGAGCCGCTCACCGGCGAGGAACAGGGTCCGCAGCGTGCCGGTCCGGTACTTCGCGACGAGCTTGCCGTCCGGGTCCTCCTTGCGGATCGCGCGGATCGCGGTCGGCGCCGTGAACAGCGCCGTCACCCCGTGCTGCTCCACGACGCGGAAGAACGCGCCGGCGTCCGGGGTGCCGACGGGCTTGCCCTCGTACAGCACGGTCGTGGCACCGACCAGCAGCGGCCCGTACACGATGTACGAGTGGCCGACGACCCAGCCGACGTCCGACGCCGCCCAGAACACGTCCCCGGGTCCGGTCGCGTAGACGTTGGCCATCGACCAGGCGAGGGCGACGGCGTGGCCGCCGTTGTCGCGCACGATGCCCTTCGGCCGGCCGGTCGTGCCCGAGGTGTACAGGATGTACAGCGGGTCGGTGGCGGCGACCGGTACACATGCCGCGGCGGGCGCACCGGCGAGGGCGTCGTCCCAGGTCAGGTCGCCGGGGCCGAGCTCGCCGGGGGCCTGTTCGCGTTGCAGGATCACGCGGTGCGCAGGTTGGTGCGTGGCCTCGGCGAGCGCCGCGTCCAGCAGCGGCTTGTAGGCCACGACGCGGCTGCCCTCGATCCCGCAGGACGTGGCGACGACGACCTTGGGCTGGGCGTCGTCGATGCGGGCGGCGAGCTCCTTCGGCCCGAACCCGCCGAAGACGACGGAGTGCACGGCGCCGAGCCGGGCGCAGGCGAGCATCGTGATGATCGCCTCGGGCACCATCGCCATGTAGATGACGACCCGGTCGCCCTTGTCGACGCCGAGCCGGCGCAGCGCTCCGGCGCACACGGCGACCTCGTCCAGCAGCCCGCGGAAGGTGTACGTGCGCAGCGTCCCCGTGACAGGACTGTCGTAGATGAGTGCCGTGTCCTCGCCCCGCCCGGCGGCGACGTGCCGGTCCAGGGCGTTGTGGCAGGTGTTCAGGTCGGCGTCGGGAAACCAGCGGAAGAACGGCGGCCGGTCGCCGTCCAGCACCCTGATCGGCATCCGCTCCCAGTCGACACCGGCGGCGGCGTCGCGCCAGAACAGGTCGGGGTCGGCGAGACTGCGCTCGTACGTGTCGCGATAAGCGCCCATCCCTCGATGTCTACACCGCGCCGCTGGCTGTGGCCAGCGTCATGTTGCAGCGTGCGCGCTGGCCAGGCCGGCGGGGGCGTTGTCCAGGGCGGCCGTGATCGCGGCGACCAGCGCCCGGGCCGCCTCCTCGGTCAGTTCGACCGCGACCCGCGCCGACGGGCCCTGCGCCGGGTCGGCGAAGTCGATGTTGAGGGTGTGGCCGAACGGCGCGTGGTGCGGGTGGTCGACGTAGACCGCGGCCCGGGTCACCGGGAACCAGCCGGCCGGCCCCTTGGCGCTGCCCTCGAGCTCGACGGTCTCGGTGTCATAGGTGCACATGCTCAGACCCCCGCTTCCTGGACCTGCAGTCGCTTGCCGCCGAGGTGCTGGTCGAAGAACGCGAAGATCCGCCGCCAGCCGTCGACGGCGGCCTGCGGCCGGTAGCCGGGCCGGTCCGGGGCGAAGAAGCCGTGCCCGGCGCCCTCGTAGCTGTGCCGCTCGAACGACTTGCCGTGCTCGGCGAGGATCGCGGCGAGCCGGTCGACCTCCTCCGGCGCCGGGTTCTTGTCGTCGTCGCCGAACAGGCCGAGCACCGGGCAGCTCAGGTCCCCGAGCCGGTCCTTGATCGAGGTCATCTTCAGCCCGCTCGCCGCCGGCGGCGGCTCCAGCGCGAACGCCCCGTAACAGTCGACGGCGGCGTCCAGCGGCAGCGCGGTCGCGACGAGCAGCGCCTGCCGGCCGCCGGAGCAGTGCCCGATGACGCCGACCTTGCCGTTGTGGGCGGGCCCGCCGTCATCGCCGGTCAGGCCGCGCAGCGCGTCGGCCGCGGTGCGCACGTCGCCGATGATCTGCTCGTCGGGGATGCCGCCCTGGCCCCGCACGAACGCCGACGCGTCGTCCGGGGACGCGCCGGGCGCCTCCCGCCAGAACAGGTTGGGACAGATCGCCAGATAGCCGTTGGCGGCGAAGCGGCGCACCATCTCCTTCGTCGACTCGTCGAAACCGGGCAGGTGGTGGATCACCACCACACCGGGGAACGGGCCGGCGCCCAGGGGCACCGCCCGGTAGGCCTGGATCTTCTCGTCCCCGACGTACACCGTCTCGGCGCGGATCGCATCAGACATGCCTTCCACGCTACTGCTCCCTTGATTCACTGCTGGACTCGCTGCCGAATTCACTGCCGGCCCGGCTCGAGGCGGCGCAGGGCCAGGCGGGCGAGGCCGATCAGCGCGGCGATCTGCAGCACCAGGATGAGCACGGAGCGCCACCACGCGCCGGTGGTGTGTTCCCACAGGGCGTCCTTGAACGGGATCATCGACTGCAGGTCGACGGTGGAGGCGCCGGCGGCCAGCCCCCAGCGGGTCGGGAACAGCCACGCGATCTGCTGCAGGACATTCTGCCCCTCCAGCTCGAACAGCCCCCCGGACAGCACCAGCTGCGCCATCACGACCACGACGAGCACCGGGGTCGTCTGCTCGGTCGTCTTCGCCAGGGCGCTGACAAGCAGCCCGAACGCCATCGACGCGAGCGCGACCAGCGCCACCGGGATGCTGATCTCCAGCAGCCAGTGGTTCTGGAAGATCAGCGGGTCCTTCGGCGGGTTCTTGCCGAGCAGGGCCAGCCAGGTGAACAGCGCCGTCTGCCCGACGATGATGATCGAGAACACGAAGACCTTCGACGCGAGATACGCCCCGGCGGACAGCCCGACGGCCCGTTCCCGCTTGTAGATGGTCGCCTCGTTGACGATCTCGCGGATCGCGGCGGCGGTGCCGAGGAACGCGGCGCCGACGGCGAGCACGACCAGCAGCCGCTGCGCCTCCAGGCTGAACTTCGTCAGGCCGGGGGCCAGACCGTTCTCCCCCGGGACGGTGCGGGTCAGCAGCGCCAGGGCCAGGGGCAGGCCGACGGTGAACAGGGCGAGCCCGCGGTCGGCGCCGATGACCCAGAACATGCGCAGGCAGAGGGTGAGGAACTGCCGGATCGGCGCCGCCGGGTGCAGCGCCCGGCTGCGCAGCGACGCCCCGCCGAGCTTCACCCGCGCCCGCCCGACCGCCCGCGCCGGCTTCCCGCCGGGCGCGCTCCCGCCGGGCACCGCACCCGAAGCCGGCGCCGCCCCCGAAGCCGGCGCCGCACCCGAAGCCGGCGCGGCCGCGGGTTCGGCGGCGGCTGCCGGGCGCTTGGGCATCGCCTGCTCGGCGGTCGGCGACTCGGTCGCGTCGCCGGCCGGTAGCGCCGTGGTGGCCGCGGCCGGGATCGCCGCGTCGGCCGGGTCGCGGGGCAGCGGGACGGTAACGCGCTCGACCACGGCCGGCTTGGGCAGCGGGGCCTCGGCGATCTGCGCCGTCACATACTGCGTGTACAGCTCGGAGCTGCGATAGGTGCGGGTCCAGTGCTCGGCGTTCTTGGTGACCTCGCGGAACACCTCGGCGTAGTCCTCGGCGCCGAAGAAGTCCAGCAGGCCGGCGGGCGGGCCGAAGTAGCCCATCCGGCCGCCGACGGTGAGGACCAGGACCCGGTCGCACAGGTCGAGGTGCATGACGTTGTGGGTCACGACGGCCACCGTGCGGCCCTTGTCGGCCAGGTCGCGCAGCTCCTCCATGACCTCCTTGTCCAGGGCCGGGTCGAGGCCGGAGGTCGGCTCATCCAGGAACAGCAGCGACGGCTCGGTCAGCAGCTCCAGGGCGACGGAGACGCGCTTGCGCTGGCCGCCGGAGAGCTTGTCGATGCGCATCTTGGCGCGCTCGGTGAGGTTGAGCGTGCGGAGCACCTCGGCGACGCGGACCCGGCGCTCCTTGCGCGGCACGTCGTCAGCGAAGCGCAGCGCGGCGGCGAAGCGCAGCGCCCGGCGCACGGTGAGCTGGCGGTGCAGCACGTCGTCCTGCGGGACCATGCCGATGCGGTAGCGCAGCTCGGCGTAGTCGGCGTAGAGGTCGCGGCCGTCATAGCGCACCGTGCCCTGGGTCGCTGGCCGCAGCCCGGCGACGGCCTTGACCAGCGTCGACTTGCCGCACCCGGAGGGGCCGATGACGGCCAGGAGGCTGCCCTCGGCCAGCGCGAAGCTGACGTCGTCGAGCAGGATCGCGTCCTTGATCCGCACAGTGAGGTCGTCGGCGATGAGCGAGGACGGCCCGGCGTCCTCGAACTCGTGCAGCCGCATCCCGTCGAAGATGAACTCGTGCTTGCCGATCGAGATCATGTCGCCGGGCTGCATCACCTGGCGGGTGACCTGCTTGCCGTTGTGGAACGTGCCGTTGCGGCTGCCGAGGTCGACGACCTCATAGCCGGCCGGGGTGCGGCGCAGCTCGGCGTGGTTGCGTGAGCTGCGCAGGTCGCTGAGCACGATGTCGTTGTCGGGCCCGCGGCCGAGCCGGATCAGCGCACCCGCGGTGTGCAGCGCCGCCTCCCGCGGCACCGCCGGCTGATGCCCGGGCTGCGCCGCAGGCTGGGGCACTGCCGGTTGGGGCACTGCCGGTTGGGGCACAGCCGGTTGGGGCACCGCCGGCTGGACCGGGACCTGCTCGGTGATCGTGACGACCTTGAACGTGACGGCGGGGCCGTCGGCGGCGCCGAGGTGCACCACTCCCCCGTCGACGGCGGCGACGAACGCGGCCTTCTCACCGGCGACATACGTGCCGTTGCGGCTGCCGAGGTCGCGCAGGAACCAGCCGTCGTCGTTCCAGATCACCTCGGCGTGCCGGCGGGAGATCAGGGTGCCCTCGACCACCAGGTCGTTGGCGGCGTCACGGCCGATGGTCACGGTGTCGTCGGGCCGCACCAGCGAGCGTGCCTCCCCGGCCGCGCCGGCGACGGTCACTTCGAGGACGGTGAGTTCACGGGTCACGGTCTGCTGGTCGTTGCTCGCCACGGGCATCATCATGCCGCCCGCGTACGACAGAAAACAGCGGGGGCGCTCCTCCCCAAAGGTTTTTTGTATCAGGAAGCCGACCCGCTACCTCTACTTTGCAGACCACGTGAGGAGGAGCCATGGCACCAGCGGACGCCCGTTCGGAGCAGTGGCGGTCGCGACGCGCCCGCCGGCTCGCCGGGCTGGGGTGGGTGCGTCGCGAGGACCGGGCGGACGGCACTCCGGTGCGGTTCGTCGCGGATGAGCTCCTGGTGCTCGACGACCACTTCGCCACCGCTCGTCAGGCGTTCGCGGAGCAGGGCTTCACCGTCGGGGACATCGTGGAGGAGGGGGATGTCCCAGACGGGTTCCGGCGGGTGCGGTTGCCTGGTCTGGACGTCGCGCGCGCCGCGAGGCGGGTGCGGGTCCAGGCCGAGGCGGCCGGTGACACCAGGGTGGCCGCCGGACCCAACCACGTGTTCGTATCGACGCCGTTCGAGCACGCGGGGCCGTATGGCCCGCCGCGACCGACGGCACCCGGACACCTCACGGTCCGTGACCAGGAGGTGCCGGAGGTCGAGGTGCTCGTGCTGGACACCGGGGTGTGGCTGGACAGCCCGCTGCCCAAGGACCGGTATGTCACCGACGACTTCGAGTCCGACCTGCGGGCCGGCGCCGGGATCGACGACGACGGGGTCCGCGACGGCGACGTCGGGCACGCCAATTTCGTCGCCGGGGTGCTGCTCACCAGGTCCGAGCGGGTGCGGCCGAGGGTGATGAGGATCGTCGACACGTTCGGGGTTTGCCGTGAGACCGACCTGATCGCTGGTCTCGGGCAGGCGTACGACCATCAGATCATCAACCTGTCACTGGGCGGTTACACGCTCGACGACCGGCCGCCGCTGCTGCTGACCGCGGCGCTGGCCCGGTTGCTCGGCAGCGGCGACCGGGTGGCCGTCGCCGCGGCCGGCAACGACGGGCAGCACGACCGGCCGTTCTGGCCGGCCGCCTACGCCGGCACCAGCGTGTCGTGGCGGCGGCGGGTCATCGCCGTCGCGGCGCACGACGGCCGGCGGATCAGCGACTGGAGCAACACCGGCACGTGGATCACGCTCGCCGCGCCGGGCGCCGACATCACGAGCACGTTCGTCAACCATGAGGGGTTCGACGACGGCTGGGCCAAGTGGAGCGGCACGTCGTTCGCGGCGCCGTTCGTCGCCGCGGCGATCGCCGACGCGCTGCCCGGGGCCGGTTCGGCCCGGCTGGCGGCGGAGGCGGTCATCGCCGGCGCGGCCCGCAGGTACGGCCGCTACGCGGGCCTGGCGTGATCCCCATGCAGAGCACACTGAGCATCTACACCAGGGGGAGGGGGGTGACGGGGTGCGGCACGCAGGTCGCATCCCGTCACTCCGGGGGCGCGATGATAGCCTTCGAGACCATGGCTGAGCCTGAAAACGCCGCGGTCCTGAGGGCGGCCGCCGCCGGCGACCAGAAGGCTTGGGAGTCCATCGTGGACAGATATGCCAACCTTGTCTGGTCGGTCGCGCGCAGCTTCCAGCTCGCCCAGTCCGACGCCTCCGACGTCAGCCAGGCCACCTGGCTGCGCCTGGTCGAACACATCGACGACGTTCGCGACGCCGACAAGCTCGGCTCGTGGCTCGCCACCACCGCCCGGCGGGAGGCGCTGGCCCTGCTGCGCCGCGGCGGGCGGGACGTGCCGGCGGGCGCGGCCACCGACTTCGTCGGCATCCTCGGCGGCACGCTCGCCGGCGGCCTCACCAGCGAGGACGACGAGCCCGACGCGGCCGTGCTGCGCGACGAGCGGGACGCGGCGCTGTGGCACGAGTTCCGCTCGCTGTCGGAGCCCTGCCAGCAGCTCCTGCGGGTGCTCATCGCCGATCCCCCGCCGAGCTATGCCGAGGTCTCGGCCGCGCTCGACGTGCCGGTGGGCAGCATCGGACCGACCCGGCAGCGCTGCCTCGGCACGCTGCGACGCAGATTGGGTTCGACATGAGGTACTGGGCAGGGCCGACCCGATGATCGGGGAGGAAGAGGTGCTGAGGGCATTGCGCGACATCGCCGGCCGGCGCGATCCGGTGCCGGACAACGTCCTGGCCGCCGCGCGGGCAAGTATCGCCTGGCGCGACCCGGACGCGGCCCTGGCGCGGCTCACCGCCGACTCCGCCAGTTCGCGGCTCGTCGCGGTCCGTGGCGGCGGGTCACGGCGGCTGCTGTCCTTCTTCGGCGGTTCCCTGACGATCGACGTGCAGGCCACGACGCATGAAGGCGCGGTCGAGGTGGTCGGCGAGGTGTCCCCGGCGGTGCCGGCGCGGGTCGTGCTGGAGTCGCCCGCGGGCAGCCACGAGACCGACGTCGACGAAGAGGGCCGGTTCCGGTTCCAGGGCGTCGTGGCGGGGTCGGTGCGGCTGCGGTGCGAGCCCGTCGAGGGTGCCGCCGTACACACCGAATGGGTGCTCCTCTAAGAGGTGCAATTCGCCACGAGACGGACACTTCCGGCGGTACCCTGCAAAGCATGCCGATCGATCACGTGCAGATCGTGTCCATCCCGGTGAGCGACCAGGATCGGGCACGCGACTTCTACGTCAACGCGCTGGACTGGGAGCTGGTCAGCGACAACGACTCCGGCGACCGCCGGTGGGTCGAGGTGGCGCCGAAGCACGGCCAGACCGCGTTCACCCTCGTCACCTGGTTCGAGACCATGCCCGCGGGTTCGCTGCGCGGCATCGTGCTGGACACCGACGACATCGAGAAGACCTTCGAGGAGCTGTCCGAGCGGGGCATCATCTTCGACGGTCCGATCGAGGAGGGTCCGTTCTCGCGGGTCACGAGCTTCTCCGACCCTGACGGCAACACTTTTGTGCTGCACCAGCTCTACCAACCGCGCACGAGGGTATTAAGCTTCCCGCCGGCAGGGTCGTAGCGCAGAGGTCGTCGCGCCGGCACAGCACGCTGGAGGACGTCGGTTCGATTCCGACCGGCTCTGCCCTAAGCTCGCCTCTGGTGGGCCGTAGCGCAGAGGTCGACGCACCGCTTTGCCAGAGCGGAGGACGCCGGTTCGATTCCGGCCGGTCCACCGAACACCAGCCACCCGGGTCTGCCGCTTGCGTTCAGGGGCTAGGCTCTGCCGGTGCCTCGTCTGGACCCCTCCGACGTCGCGGCCTGCCTCCGTGTGCTCGCCGCGCTCAACGGCGCGGACGACGACCCGTCGGCGCAGGCTGTCCGTGAGGCGGTCGTCAGCGCGTACAAGAGCCGCAAGAAGCAGCAGAAGACCGCCAGGCGCAGCGCCAGCGGCGCGCACGACCTCCGCCTGCTGACCGGCTCCGACCATGCCGACGAGCGGGCCGGCGAGCAAGCAGGCGAGCAGGACAACAGCGACGCCGCGCTGCTGCGGGCCCGGCGCTGCTACGTGTGCAAGAAGCACTACCGCACGGTCAACCGGGCGTACCCGCTGATGTGCCAGCCCTGCTCGACCGGCAACACCGCCCGCCGCACGGCCCGCTGCGACCTGCGTGGCCGGCGCGCGCTGGTCACCGGCGGCCGGATCAAGATCGGTTTCCAGACCGCGCTGAAGCTGCTGCGCGACGGCGCCGACGTCATCGTCACCACCCGCTTCCCGCACGACGCGGCGCGCCGCTTCGCTGCCGAGGCCGACTTCGCCGACTGGCAGGACCGGCTGCGGGTGCACGGCGCGGACTTCCTGGACCTGCCCTCGGTCGTCGGGCTCGTCGACGCGGTCACCGCCCGCTGGGGCCACCTCGACATCCTCGTCAACAACGCGGCCCAGACCATCTCCCGGCCGTTCGAGTACCACCGCTCGCTGCGGGCCGCGGAGACCGCTGCACAACAGGCGGCGCTGCAGGGAGCACAGCAGGGAGCACAGCAGGGACCGCCGCCGGTCCCGGTGGTGCCCGCGACGCAGGTGCCGGCGCTGCGCTCCACAGTGGACTATTTCCCGCTCGGCGCGCTCGACGAGACCGGCGAGCCGCTCGACCTGCGCCCCGTCAACAGCTGGGTGCTGCACCTGCACGAGGTCACCCCCCGGGAGTGGATGGAAGTGCAGGTCGTCAACGCGTTCGTGCCGTTCCTGCTCACCGCCCGGCTGCGCCCGCTGATGCTCGCCTCGCCGCACCCCGACCGTTACGTCGTGAACGTCTCGGCGATGGAGGGCAGCTTCAGCCGCCGCAACAAGACGAGCCGGCACCCGCACACGAACATGGCCAAGGCCGGCCTGAACATGCTGACCCGCACCATCGCCGCGGACTACGCCCGCGACGGCATCCACGTCACCAGCGTCGACACCGGCTGGGTCACCGACGAGCGGCCGCAGGGCACGAAGGAAGCCTTCCACGAGGCCGGGTTCCGGGTGCCGCTCGACGTCGTCGACGGCGCCGCCCGGGTCTACGACCCGATCGTCCGTGGCGTGCACGGCGACCGGATCTCCGGCGTCTTCCTCAAGGACTACCAGGTGGTGCAGTGGTAGACAGCAGCACAGCGAGCCCAGAGAGCCCAGACAGCCCAGACAGCCCAGAGATCGCGTGCCCCGTCCTCGCGGTGCCGGCCGTGCCGCAGGCCGACCTCGCGGACCTGTCGCCGCTGCTGCGGCGGCTCGCCGACCCGTCACCCGTCACCGGCACGGAGCGCTTCCCGCTCGGCACGCTGCAGCCCGACGGCCGCGTCGACCTGTGCAAGCAGGGGTTGGGCGCGGCCGGCGTGACGCAGGTGCTCGACCGGGTCGTCGGCTCGCCGCACGCCGTACACCTGCTGCTGGGGACCAACGGCCTCGGCGCCACCGGCACCGCCGCCCTCGCCGAGGGGCTGCCCGCCGGGCATCGGGTGGAGACGCTGTACCTCGGCTGCAACGCGATCGACGCGGCCGGTGCGGCGCCACTGTTCGAGCGGCTGGCCGCCGACGACCGGGTGCGGGCGCTGTGGCTCAAGCGCAACCCGCTCGGCGACGACGGGGTGGCCGCGCTCGCCGCGACGCTGCGCCGCAACACCACCATCGACACCGTCGACCTCGTCAACACGGGGCTGACGAGCGCCGGCCTCGAAATGCTCGTTGACGCGCTCGTCAACCGGGCCGTCCCGGTGACCCGGGTGTTCCTCGGCGGCAACGGCCTCGGCCCGTCCGCCGGGCCGCTGCTGGCGCGGCTGCTGCGCGACGCCGGGGTCCGCGGGCTGTTCCTGGCCGCCAACCGGCTCGGCGACGACGGCGTACGGCCCGTCGTCGCCGCCGTGCACAGCACCGGCAGCACGCTCGGGCTCGGCGGCAACGGCCTGTCCCCGGCCGCGGTGGCCGGGATCGCCGACCGGCTGTCCATGTTGGACAGTCTCGACCTGAGCCGGCCGCAGTCGCTGCGGGTGCTCGGCGCCGCCGACAACGTGGTCGGCGACGACGGTGCCGCGCTGCTCGCCGCGGCGCTGCCCGGCACCCGGCTGCGCCGGCTCGACCTGCGCCACACCGGCGTCGGCGGCCGGGGCGCCAAGGCGCTCCTCGCGGCGCTGCCCTCCACCGACCTGACCCGTCTCGCGCTCGGCCCGGACGTCCCGCGCCGAGTGAAACGGGCCATCAGCGCGCTGCTCCCGCCGGCCGAGCTGCACGCCGGCGCCGGCAGCGAGATCGTGAGCGTGTACCGGTGACGACCATGACCCGTGCCGGCGCCGGAAACTGGGGCCGGATCCGGCGCTGGGCGACGCCCCCGTCGATGATCCGGGCCGCGACCGCCGCCCGCCTCGCCGGCGACTGGCGGGCCGCCTGCGCGGCCGCGAACGTCGACGTGGCCGACTCCGCCGTCGCGGCGGGTGACTTCGCGCCGTTCGAGGACGACCTGGCCCACTTCGCGCCCGACCTGCTGCGCTGGCACCTGCCCCGCAAACCGGGCCGCGGCGACACCCACCTCGACGCCCGGCAGGTCGTGCACCTCGCCGGCGGCGGGAAGGGTGACGGTGACGGTGACAGCGGGCCGGCGCTGTACGTCGGCGGTACCCGGCTCGGCTTCGGCTCGCAGCGGCTGCGCCTGTTCGTCACCGCGGAGCCGCTGGACCAGGACGCGTGGGACGACTGGGAGTGGGACGACGGACCGCGGCCGTTCCACGCCCTGCACGACTACCGCGGCCACCGCCACCTGTGGGACGCCCGCGAGTCCGGGCGGCTGCTGGCCGGCTGCGGCTGGACGCACCTGCCGTTCTTCGACCCGGCCGGCAACCCGCTGCCGGAACGGGCGTGGGGGCGCACCGAACAGATCCTGGCCCTGCACGACGCCGGGCGGTTCCGCGAGGCGTGGCAGGCCGCCGGCGCCGACATCCCCGAGGCACCACAGCCGTCCAGCCGCTGGACGTACCAGATCCTCCAGCAGCACTGGCAGGGCTTCCTCGCCGACCACACCGCCGTCATCGACGCGGCCCGCGACCGGGTCCGTGACACTGCCGACGGCGGCGATCAGGTCGGCATCCCGTTCGGCTGGAACCATGTGGTCCGGCTGACCGGGTTCGAGGGCCCGCAGCTGACCGGCGAGTGGCTGGAGACCGGGTACCGGGACCGCGACGCCGACTGGCACCTCGACCCGGGACCCTACGAGCGGCCGATCGACGCCGAGCTGATCCGCGCCGGCGTGCTGCCGGTGGCGGCGCTGCACCCGCTCGTGCACGCCGCGTTCTTCCCCGAGGCGGAGCCGCTCGTGCCGCGGGTCGCGCCGCCCCCGGCGACGGACGCCCGTCTGCGGTGCCGTGACGGTGCGTGGCATCACGTGCGGATGGACGGCGGGCGGTTCGACATCCCGCACGACGACGAGGAACGCCGCCGCGAACAGGCCCTGTTGGCGCTCGGTGGTCAGGTGTACGGCTGTGTCGCCGCCGAACGGGCCTGGCGGGAACCGGGCTCGACGCTCCCCCGCGCCCTGCACGAGCTGCGCCGCGACCTCATGCTGCGGGCCCAGCACGGCGACCTGCCCGGGGTTTTGGAGCTGCTCGACGCGGGCGTCGACCCGCACGCCCGCGACCCGCACGGCCGGACGCTGCTGCACCACATCAGCGGGTTGATGGCCGCACCCGGCGACCTGTCGCTGTTCCACCGGCTCGTCGCCGCCGGTCTGGACCTCGAGGCCCGCGACCGGCGTGGCATGACCCCGCTGCAGACGGCGGTGTACGACACCGGCTCCGCGGAGCTCGTCCGCGCCCTGCTGGACGCCGGCGCCGATCCCGCTCCCGTCGATGACAACGGCGTCTCCCTCGCCGACACCCTGGACCGCTTCGGCCGTCCGGAGCTCGCGTTCCTGCAACCGTCACAGGACTGACACAGCCGTGTGGGTGACACAGCCATGCGATTGACACCACCGTGTGGGTGAGCCGCGAGCTGCGCGGGTGGCGCCAGGTGCGGCGGCTCGCCGTGCCCCGCTGGATGATCGAACGGGCCACGCAGCGGCGGCTCGCCGGGGACTGGCGCGGCGCCTGCGATGCGGCCGGCGTCGATGTCGCCGCCGACGTCGACCCGGTCCGGATCCGGCGCGAGCACGGCGCGGAGGTCGCCGCGTCGGTCGAGGACGACCTACGGCACCTGGCGCCGGACCTGCTGCGCTGGCACCTGTTCCGGGCGCTGCCGGCCACGACGCTGCTCCCCGTCACGGTGCCCCTGGCCGTGCACGGCCGGATGGCCCTGCGGGTCCGGGCGCGGCACCGTGACACGCCGAGCCAGCGGCTCGAGCTCGGGTTCGCCGAGCACGACGGCGCGGGGCCGCTGGGCGCGTTCCACGGCTTCGAGCACGCCCGGGAGCGGTGGGACACCCGGCACGCCGGCGCGCTGCTGGCCCGGTGCGGCGGGTACGACGGGCACCTGCCGTTCCTCACCGCGACCGGGGACCGCCTGCCGGAGACGTCGTGGACCGACCGGGAGCGGATGATCGCCGCGCAGGACGCCGGCGACTGGGCCCGCGCCTGGAGCATGGCCGGCTTCGACGTCGAGCCGCTGCGCACGATGATCGGCCCCGGGCACTGGATCGAGGCGTACCTGCGCGACGGCCGGCACGACCTCGCCCAGCTGCGCGCCGCCGTCGAGGAGCGCCGCGGCCGGGTCCGGGTCCCGCTCGGCGCCCACCTGACCGTCCCGCTGACCATCGAGGGCGACCTGCGGGTCCAGTACGTCAACGCGCCGCTGCCACCGCCCGACGTGCCCGCGGTGCGCTGTGACCGGCCGGTGGACTTCGACCTCGTACGCCATGGGCTGCTGCCGCTGCACGAGCTGCACCCGCTCGTCGGCGACGCGATGTTCCCGGGCCTCGCCGGGCTCTTCGAAGGCCCGCCGGAGCCGGTCCCCGACATGTCGCCGGTGCGGGTCCGGTGTCAGGGCGTGTGGCACGTGCTCGGCGACGGTAACCACACCGCGGAGGAGACCCGCCGGGAGCTGACGCTGCGCGCCCTCGGCGGGGCGCCGCTGCGCGGATGTTTCGCGGCGCGGGCCGGATGGCGCGACCCCGACGCGTGGACGCCGAAGGCGCTGCGGCTGCGCCGCCGGCAGATCGTCCTGCACGCCGTCAACGGCGACGGGCCGGCGATCGCCGCGTGGCTCGACGCGGGCCTCGACCCGCACCTGCGCGACCACCTCGGCCGGACCATGCTGCACCTGCTCGCGTGGCTGCCGGAGCCCGGTCCGGTCGTGGCCCGGCTGCGGCACGCCGGCCTCGACCCGCGGGCCCGTGACCACGCCGGGCTGACGCCGCTGCGGCACGCCGTCACGATGGGCGGCACCCCGCAGGCGATCCAGGCGCTGCTGGACCTCGGCGCCGACCCGGACGACCTCGGCCCGCAACCGCGGGGCGCGTGATGTGGCGCCGTGAGCTCGCGGCGGCGCGGTGGACGCGACGGCTGGGCGTGCCCGCCTGGATGATCACCGCGGCGACGGCGCGGCGGCTCGCCGGGGACTGGCGCGGCGCCTGCGCGGCGGCGCACGTGGACGTCGAGCTCGACCCGTCGGCGATCGCCCGCGGCGACGGCGGCGCGGTCGCCGCGCGGGTCGAGGACGACCTGCGCCACCTGGTGCCGGACCTGCTGCGGTGGCATCTCGACCCGGCGCTGCCCGTTACGGTCCTCAGCCAGTACAGCAGCGTCGCGGGCGGCAGCGTCGCGGGCGGCAGCGTTGCAGGCGGCGGCGTCGAGGGCGCGGCCGACCGGGCGTTGTTCGTGCTGCGGCGGGAGCCTGAGCGGCTGGCGTTGCGGTACGGCGCGGTGCCGCCCGGCTCGTGGCGGGGGTCGCTGGCGTACAGCAGGGACCACTGGGACAGCCGGCACACGGCGGCGCTCGCCGCGCGGTGCGGTGGCGCCGTCTCGCGGGTGCCGTTCGTGGACGCCGCCGGCGGGCGCCTGCCGCCGGAACGCTGGGGGCTCGCCGAGCACGTCATCACGCTGCAGGACGCCGGGGACTGGATCGGGGCGTGGCGGCTCGCCGGCTTCGACCTCGGGCCGCTGGTGGACCGCCGGGCGGACCTGCGCGCGTCCATCCGGGGGCCAGGGCGGGGACCGGCTCGCAGGGTGTGGCGGCTGGACCTGACCGGCCTGGGCGGGGCACTACGGTCCACGGGAGCGCCGGAGGCGCTGCTGGATCAGGTCGACGACGCGTACACCACCGTGATCTCGGAACACACGGTGCGTGGTGACGCGCACAGTGCGGCGCTGCGGTTGCCTGCGGCGCTGGTCGAGCGGCCCGTCGACGTCGACCTGGTGCGGCTCGGGATGCTGCCGGCGTCGGCGCTGCACCCGCTCGTCGGCGCGGCGTTGTTCCCGGCGCTGTCGACGATGCCGCCCGCGCCGCAGCCGGGCACGGGACCGGTCCGGGTCCGCCGCGACGGTGCCTGGCGGTTCGCCGACCCGGGCGACCTCGGCTGGTACGACCCTCTGGCCGCGCTGCCGAAGGCCCTCCGGTTGCGGCGTGACACGTTGGTACGGCTGGCCCGGCACGGTGACACCCCGGCGCTGTCGGCGTGGCTGGCGGCCGGCGGCGACCCGCATTTCCGCGATCCCGCGCGCCGCACGATGCTGCACCTGCTGGCCTACCTGCCTGCTGGGCCGGCTGAGTCTGGGCCGGCTGAGTCTGAGCAGGTCGAGACGCTGCTGCTGGAGCTGCTCGCCGCGGGGCTGGACCTGGAGGCCCGGGACCATGAGGGCATGACCCCGCTGCTGTACGCGGTCGCCCACGGCGGGGCGGCCGCGACGGTCCGGGCGCTCGTCACGATGGGCGCGGATGTGAACGCCGTCACGTTCGGCGGCGCCGGCTGGGCCGACCTGGCCCGCACCGCGGGACGCCTGCAAGAACTGTGGTTCCTGGTCGACCTGTGACCGTGGGAATGCAGGCTGGAAATGTCGTACCTGGCGGATACCGTGTCGCGCATGACAGCAGAACCCACGGCGCTGAGCCTGCTCGCGGCGGCCGACGAGTTGCTTGCCGCGACCCGTTCGACCCGCGTGGAGCGCCGCGACAACACGCAGCTGGAGGCCCTGGCCCTCGCCGTCTCCGCCAACCTGCCGGTGCTGCTGTGGGGCGAGCCCGGCATCGGCAAGTCCTCGGCGCTGCAGCAGCTGTCCGACCGGCTCCAGGTGCCGATGGAGACGGTCATCGCCAGCATCCACGAGCCGTCGGACTTCGCCGGGCTGCCCGTCGTCGGCGACGACCCGGCCACGCAGGGTGTGCCGATGGCACCGCCGGACTGGGCGGTCCGGCTCGCGAAGCGCGGCTACGGGCTGATCTTCTTCGACGAGCTGTCCTCGGCGCCGCCGGCGGTGCAGGCGGCGCTGCTGCGGGTGGTGCTGGAGCGGCGCGTCGGCAGCCTCGAGCTGCCGCCCGCGGTGCGGGTCGTCGCCGCGGCCAACCCGCCGGCGAGCGCCGCCGACGGCTGGCACCTGAGCCCGCCGCTGGCGAACCGGTTCGTCCACCTGCACTGGACCCACGACCCGGCGGTCGTCGCCCGCGGGCTCGCCGGCACCTGGCCGACCGCGGACATCCCCCGCGTCGACCCGAAGCGGGCGGCGTCGGCGCTCGCGCGGGCCCGGGGCACGCTGTCCGGGTTCCTCACGGCGCGGCCGGGCCTGGCCCATCACCTGCCCGCCGACGCCGAGGCCCGCGGCGGGGCGTGGCCGTCGCCGCGGACCTGGGAGATGGCGCTGCGGCTGCTGACGTTCGGCATGGCCAGCGACGCGTCGCGGGCGGCGCTGTCCACGGCGCTGATCGGCGCGATCGGCGACGGCGCCGGCCTGGAGCTGGTCAACTATCTCGACGAGCTCGACCTGCCGGACCCGAACCGGGTCCTGGCCAACCCTGACGCGTTCCAGTTGCCGACCCGCGGCGACCGGCAGCTGGCGTTCCTGACCGCGATCGTGTCCGCCGTGCAGAGCAACACGACCCGCGAGCGGTGGGAGGCCGGCTGGACGGTGCTGGGCAAGGCCGTCGACGCCGGGGTGCCCGACGTGGCGGCCCGCGCCGCCGCCGACCTGGCCGCGATGCGCCAGCCGGCCTGGCCGGTGCCGGCCACCATCGACGCGTTCATCGACATCCTGAGCCTGTCCGGCGCCCTGCGATGACCACCGTGCCACCCCCGCTTGCTGAGCCCGTGCCCGCTGAGCCTGTGCCCGCGGCGCGGGCGCTGGACCGCACGAAGCTGCTCGCGGCGCGATACAAGGCGGCGATGCTGCGGCCGTATCTGGCCACGGCGCTGTATGCGCTGTCGGTCGTGCCGAGCCGGCACCTGGCAACCATGGGGGTCGACCGGCGGTGGCGGCTGTATGTGTCGCCCGAGTTCGTCGACCGGCACGGCGTCGAGGAGCTCGCCGGGGTGTGGGTGCACGAGGTGGCGCACCTGCTGCGCGACCACCACGGCCGGGCGGACCGGCTGCCCGCCGCGGACCGCGCCGACCACCTGCGGGTCAACCTCGCCCAGGACTGCGAGATCAACGACGACCTGGTCGCCGACCGGCTCGCGCTGCCGGCGTCGCGGGTGGAGCCGGCGACGTTCGGGCTGCCTGAGGGGCGGCTGTTCGAGGAGTATCTGGCGGGGATCCCGCACACGCACGAGCACGTGGTGCAGTGCGGGTCGGGCGCGCACGGCATCCCGGTCGCCGGTGAGGTCGGCGGCGTGCTCGGAGAGGGTGCCGAGCCCGGCGTCCGCGACGTGGAGGCGGTCGCGATCCGCCGGCAGACCGCCGACGCGATCCGCGCCCACGTGCGGTCCCGGGGCACGGTGCCGGGCGGCTGGCAGCGCTGGGCCGACGAGATCGCCGAGCCCGTCGTCGACTGGCGGCGGCTGCTGACCGGCGCGCTGCGCCAGGCGGTCGCGTGGGCCAGCGGCGCCGTCGACTACACCTACGCACGGCCCGGCCGGCGCACCGGCGCGATGCGCGGCGTGGTGCTGCCGAGCCTGCGGCGCCCGCTGCCACGGGTCGCGGTGGTCGTCGACACGTCCGGTTCGATGGGCGCGGACGACCTGGCCGCGGCGTTGAGCGAGGTGACCGGCGTGCTGCGGACCGTCGGCATCCGGGGCAACCGGGTGACCGTCGTGGCCTGCGACGCCGACGTGCACGCCGTGACCCGGGTGGTGAAGACGGAGCAGGTGGAGCTCGGCGGTGGCGGCGGCACCGACATGCGGGTCGGGATCGCCGCGGCGCTGCGCTCGCCGGACCGGCCGCAGATCGTGGTCGTCCTCACCGACGGCGGCACCCCGTGGCCGGACGAGCCGACCGCCTGCCGGCTCATCGCCGGGCTGATCGGGCCGAACCCGCCACTGCCACCTTCCTGGGTCGAGTCGGTGCACATCACCCCGACCGGCTGAGTTGCGATGGACGCGACAACTTTCGGAGACTGTCCGGGGGCGGCCAGGCTGCCTACCGTGAGGCGTATGGCTGAACACGAGCTGGGGCTCTCGCGCGGTGACCGGTGGCTGATCTGGGTCGGGTTCCCGCTGGTCGGTCTCGCCGCCGGGTGGGCGCTGCCGCTGCTGGCGCGGTGGCTGCTGGACCTGCCGTGGGTGCCGTTCGCCGGGCCGATCCGGCTCGTCGCCGCGCTCGACGCCGGGTTCGGCCGGATCGCGCTGGTCGGCGCGGGGCTGCTGCTCGGCCTGGTCTTCGCGTTCGTCGCGGTCCACGAGACGCTGCGGGTGACCGTCGCCGACTTTGAGCTGCGGCTGCGGCTCGGTGACAACGCCCGCACCGTGCGGCGGGGCGAGATCGCGGCGGTGTTCGTCGACGGGCGGCACCTGGTCGTGCTCGACTGGGAGTCGCGGCAGGTCGTGCGGGACCGCCTGGAGGGGGCCGGTCATCCGCGCGTGGCCGCGGCGTTCCGGGCGCACGGCTATCCGTGGCTGGAGCGCGACCCGTTCGCGGCGCTGTTCCGCCGCTGGGTGCCGGACCTGCCGGACCTGCCGGGCGCCGTCAACGCGGTCCTCGCCGCGCGGGCGGTCGCCCTGACCAACAAGAGCGCCACCGACGCCACGGAGCTGCGCGACGAGGTGCAGAAGCTGGGCTACACGGTCCGCGACGACGGCACCACCCAGCACTGGCGCCCGCTGGTGCGCTCATGACGCTCCCCGGCAGCGCAGTCTCGGGCAGCTCAGTCTCCGGCAGCTCAGTCTCCGGCAGGCGGGCGCGCAACGTCGCCGTCGACGTCAGCGTGTTCGTGATCTCCGTGCTGGTGCTGGTCGTCGCGGCGTCCTCGAGCCTGGACACCGGCACCATCAGCGACGAGCGGCTCCTGGTGTCGATGGCCGTGTCGCTGCCGGCGCTGGTGCTGATCTGGTGGCGGCGGCGGTGGCCGGTGCACGTGGCGCTGCTGCTGCTGATCCCGGCGGCGCTGACCGACTTCGTCGGCGGGGCCACGACGATCGCGGTGTTCACGGTCGCGGTGCACCGGCCGTTCCGGGTAGCGGTCGCGGTCGCGGTCGCGCACTTCGTCGCCCCGATCCCGCTGACGCTGCGCTACCCGGACCCCGACCTGCACCCCGTCGGCATCGGCACCGCGGCCGCGGCGATCCTCGCCATTGTCGTCGCGTGGGGGGTGACGGTCCGCACCCGGCGGGAGCTGATCGCGTCGCTGCGGGTGCGGGCCGTGCGCGCCGAGGCCGAGGCCGAGCAGCGCGCCGACCTGCTGCGCGGGCTCGAACGGGAGCGGATCGCCCGCGAGATGCATGACGTCCTCGCGCACCGGATCTCCCTCATCAGCCTGCACGCCGGCGCCCTGGAGATCCGCCGCGACCTGACCCGCGAGCAGGTCGCCGAGACCGGCGGCACCATCCGCGCCAGCGCGCACCAGGCGATGGAGGAGCTGCGGGAGATCCTCGGCGTCCTGCGCACCAGCGACGACGACGAGCTGCGCCCCCGGCAGGACCTCGCCGACCTCGACGAGCTGATCGAGGAGGTCCGCCGCGCCGGCACCCCGGTCCACCTCGACAACCGGCTCACCGGCGACGGCGACGCCGCCCCGGAGACGCTGCCGGCCGCGGTCAACCGGACCGCGTTCCGCCTGGTGCAGGAGGGCCTGACCAACGCCCGGAAGCACGCCCCGGGCGCCGAGGTCGCCGTCCGCCTGGACCGGACCAGCGGCGGCGAGCTGCACGTGTGGCTGCGCAACCCGCTGCCGGCCGCGCCGGTGCGCCCCACGCTGCCCGGCTCCCGGTCGGGCCTGGTCGGCCTCGCCGAGCGGGTCACCCTGGCCGGCGGCCGCCTGCAGCACGGCCCCCGCCGCACAGAGCCGCAGCCCGGCGAGGTCGGGTTCCATCTGGAGGCGTGGCTGCCGTGGCGGGCGTGATCCGGGTCGTGGTCGTCGACGACGACGCGCTGGTGCGGGCGGGGCTCGCGATGGTCCTCGGCGGCAACCCCGACCTGGAGCTCGTCGGCGAGGCCGGCGACGGCGCGGCGGCGGTCCGGGTCGTGCGCACCAACCGGCCCGACGTGGTGCTGATGGACATCCGGATGCCGCGGATGGACGGCCTCGCCGCCCTCGAAGCGCTGCGGGCCGAGGGGCTGCCAGGGGCGGTGATCGTGCTGACCACGTTCGACACGGACGAGCACGTGCTGCGGGCGCTTCGCCTCGGGGCGCACGGCTTCCTGCTCAAGGACACCCCGCCCCTCGCCATCCTCGACGCGGTCCGCAGGGTCGCGGCCGGCGAGCAGATGCTGTCCCCGTCGGTGGTCCGGCGCCTCGTGGAGCACGTGGTCCGCGACGACACCGCCGAACGCCGGGCCACGGCCGGCCGGGCCTTGGCGTCGCTGACCCCGGCCGAGCTGAAGGTCGCCGAGGCGGTCGCCGAGGGCCGCTCCAACGCCGACATCAGCGCCGCGCTGCTGATGAGCGTGGCGACGGTGAAGACCTACGTGTCCCGCATCCTCGCCAAGCTCGGCTGCACCAACCGCGTCCAGGTCGCGATCCTCGTCCACGACAGCCGCACCGGCTGACGCACCCGCCCAGCACGCGCCCGCCCGGCAGCGGCTACCGGTGGTAGCGGTCGGCGATGAAGCCCGGAGCCGGCTGCTCCGCGAACGCGGGTCGCGCGGGCGGCGGCGCGGCGGGCAGGCCGGTGGCGGTGTGGGCGCCGAAGCCGCGTTGCAGGGAGCGGACCTGCTCCTCCATGGCGGGGACGCTGGTGCGGGCCTGCCGTTCGATCATCCGCTCGGAGAGCCGGCTGTTGATCAAGGTGCGCAGCCAGTACACGACCGCGACGCTGCGCGGGACGAAGACCTTGCGGCGGCGGCGGACGAGCGCGTCGACGAACGCCGCGGCGCAGCGCTCCACCGACGTGGTCGAGCCCAGCGGGGGTGGCAGCCTGCGCAGCGTCTCGCGGAAGGTGGGCATGTCGTCCTGGGCGTCCCGGACGAGGTCGGTGTCGATCCACGACGGGTGGGCGGTGCCGACGCGGACGCCGTGGTGGGCGACCTCCAGGCGCAGGGCGTTGCCGAAGTGTTCGACGCCGGCCTTCGAGGCGCAGTAGGGCGCCATGCCGGGCAGCGCGGCGAACGACGCCGCGGAGGCGACGATGAGCAGATAGCCGCGGGACGTGATGAGGTGCGGCATGACGGCGGCGGCGGTGCGCACGACGCCGACGAGGTTGACCTCGACGGTGCGGACGAGGGCCTCGACGTCGCCGGTGGCGACGGTGCCGCGGCTGGCGACGCCCGCGTTGGCGACGACGGCGTCGAGGCGGCCGTGGGCGGCGACGGCACCCTCGACGGCGGCTGCGAGACTGGCCTGGTCGGTGACGTCGCAGGCGGACCAGGTCGCCTCGTGGCCGGCGGCGAGCAGCTCCGCGGCGAGGTCGGCGAGGCGTTCGGGTTCGAGGCCGGTGAGGACGACCGTGGCGCCTCGGGCGGCGGCGACCCGGGCGGTGTGTTCTCCGATACCCCGCGCGGCTCCCGTGATGAGCACCACCTTGCCGGACAAGCTGTGCTGCACCGTGAGACCTCCCGTCGGCGGTACCGTTCAGTACCAGGCAAACTAACACCCACAGACATTCTGGCGAAAGGCTGAGACACGCGCATGACGGGCACGAGGACCGCCGATGAGGTCCGTGAGGCGCTGACGGGCGGACTGGCGGCGGCGATCGCCGACAAGGGCTACGCGGCGACCACGATCGCCGACGTCGTCATGCACGCGCGGGTGTCGAAGCGCACGTTCTACGAGCACTTCACCGACAAGGAAGCGTGCCTCATGGCGTTGTACGAGCAGGGGTGCGTTTACCTGCTCGCCGTCGTCAAGAGCGCCGCGACCGGTGGCGGCACCTGGAAGAGCATGATCAACGACGGGGTGACCGCCTATCTCAACGCCCTGGAGAGCATGCCGGCGGTGACCCGCACGCTACTGGTGGAGATCCAGGCGGCCGGCCCGAAGGCGTACCGGCTGCGCCAGCAGATGCAGCGCCAATTCGCCGATACGCTGGTAGAGGTGGTCGATGCGGCTCGCGCCGCGGACCCGGCCATCCCGAAGCTGTCGCAGCTGCTGGCGATCGCGCTGGTGGGAGGGGTGCACGAGATGATGCTGCAGGTCTCCGACCCCTACACCGGTGCCGGGGCGTCGTTCACGTCCCTGGCCACGGCCGTCGACGAGCTGGTCTACGCGATCCTCACGAATCCCTGGTCCGCCGGGATGGAATGATCGTGGCAGTCTTCGGGTTGCAGGCAGAAAGCAACCCAGACCCGCCAGGACCCACAAGGAGGCTGCGTTCCGGTGCTCAACCCCAGCGAGCTCTACACGCTCACCGAGGATCTGCCGGCCGTCGACCGGCCGGTGCTCGTGCATGCGCTGACGGGCTTCGTCGACGCCGGCAACGCCAGCCGTCTCGCCCGTGAGCACCTGCTGACGGTCGGCTCGCCGCGCACCCTGGCGACGTTCGACCTCGACCAGCTCTACGACTACCGCAGCCGGCGCCCGGCGATGCTGTTCGTCGAGGACCACTGGGAACACTACGAGCAGCCACGGCTGCTGCTGCGGGTGCTGCGCGACGCGACCGGCACCGAGTTCTTGCTCCTGGACGGGCCGGAGCCGGACCTGCAGTGGGAGCGGTTCACCGCGGCGGTCATCGAGCTGATCGAGCGGTTCGACGTGCGGGCGACGGTCGGGCTGACCGCGATCCCGATGGCGGTGCCGCACACCCGGCCGACCGGCGTGACCGCGCACGGCACGAGCCGCGACCTGATCGCCGGGTTCGAGCCGTGGCTGCAGCGCGTCCAGGTGCCGGGCAGCGTCGGCAACCTCCTGGAGTTCCGGATCGGGCAGCAGGACCGCGACGCGTTCGGTTTCGCCGTGCACGTGCCGCACTACGTGGCGCAGGCGGAGTTCCCGTCGGCGGCGGAGAAGCTGCTCGGCTGCGTGTCGGAGGCGACCGGGCTGCAGCTGCCGACGGAGGACCTGCACGCGGCCGCGGAGTCGGTGCGGGCCGAGATCGACGTGCAGATCGCGCAGGCCGACGAGGCCGCGGCGCTGGTGCGGGCCCTCGAGGAGCAGTACGACGCCTACACCCGCGGCCGGCAGGGCAACAACCTGCTCGCGGACTCGCCGTCGCCGCTGCCGACCGCCGACGAGATCGGCGCGGAGCTGGAGCGGTTCCTCGCAGAGCAGACCCGCAACGACGAGAACCCGTAAGCCGACGCAGGCACGGCGACACAGGCACTGGCGACGCAGGCACTACTACGAAGCGTGACGGGCTCGAACATCAACTTGCAGTGCCGGGCTACCGTGGCGTGAGAGCGGTCGACGGCACCAGGGGCTTGGTCAGAGGACGACGGGGTCGGTCAGAACGAGCGTCCCGTCAGCCGTTCGTAGACCTCGACGTAGCGGGATCGGGTGCGCTCCACGACGTCGGCCGGGATCTCGGGGCCGGGCGCGGTCTGGTCCCAGCCGGTGGAGCGCGCCCAGTCCCGCACGGACTGCTTGTCGAAGGAGTGCTGGGTGCGGCCCGGCACCCACTCGTCCAGGGGCCAGAAGCGTGACGAGTCGGGGGTGAGCACCTCGTCGGCGAGGATCAGCGTGCCGTCGGGGGCCTGCCCGAACTCGAGCTTGGTGTCCGCGACGATGATGCCGCGCTCCGCGGCGACGTCCCGGCCGCGCGCGTAGACCCGCAGCGTCAGGTCCCGCAGCTCCTCCGCGAGCTCCTTGCCGACCTGGGCGACGACGTCGTCGAAGGTGACGAACTCGTCGTGCTCGCCGACGGCGGCCTTCGTCGTCGGGGTGAAGATCGGCTCTGCCAGGCGGTCGGCCTCGACCAGGCCCGGCGGGAGGGTGAGGCCGCTGACGGCGCCGTCGCGCCGGTATTCGGTGAGGCCGAGGCCGGTCAGGTAGCCCCGGGCGATGCACTCCACCTGCACCATGTCGAGGCGCCGGCAGCGGATGGCCCGGCCGGCGAACTCGGCGGGCACGTCCGTGGCGGACAGGACGTGGTTGGGCACCAGGTCGGCGAGCTGCTCGAACCACCACAGCGACAGCCGGGTGAGGACCGCGCCCTTGTCCGGGATCGGGGTGGGCAGCACGACGTCGTAGACGGAGATGCGGTCCGACGCGACGAGGAGCAGGTCGTCGCCGTCGAGGTAGACGTCGCGGACCTTGCCCGAATGCAGCAGCTTCACGCCCGCCAGCCTAACGTTTAGACTCCCTTCAATCTCAGGGGCGCGGCGGCCCCATGCAGCGAACACTCGCGCAGGCAAGGGAGCCAGCAGCATGCCGCACACCCGCCGTCAGCTCATCCGCACCGGACTCCAGGCAACCCTCCTCGGCACAGGCGCCGTCATCCTCTCCCCCGGCGCTCGCGCGCAGGCGGCTGTCGTCACCGCGGATCTCGTGGTGTACGGGGCAACGCCCGGCGGGCTCGCGGCCGCGATCCAGTTCCGCCGCTCCGGTGGCTCCGCGGTCGTCGTGGACGCGGGCAACCACGTCGGCGGGATGACCACCGCCGGGCTCGGCGCCACCGACACCGGCAACACGGCCGCGATCGGTGGCCTGTCGCACGAGTTCTACCGGCGCGTGTACGGCAAGTACAACGGCACCCCGGTCACCGCGTCGTCGCCGGCCCGGTTCACGTTCGAGCCGCACGTCGCCGCGGCCGTCTTCACCGACCTGCTGGCGGAGGCGGGCGTGACCGTCCACCTTGGACGCAGGCTGGCCACGGTCACCAAGGCCGGCAACCGGATCACCGAGTTGTCCACTGAGGACGGTCAGGTGTACCGCGGGCTGATGTACGTCGACGCCAGCTACGAGGGCGACCTCCTCGCGAAAGCCGGGGTGGCCAGCACCGTCGGCCGCGAGGGCAACGCCACCTACGGCGAGAGCATCAACGGCGTCCAGCTGCGCGACAAGCACCAGTTCACGAAGCCGGTCGACCCGTACGTGACGCCCGGCAACCCGGCCAGCGGGCTGCTGCCCGGCGTCTCCGCCGCGGCCCTGGCGCCGAACGGCACCGCCGACGGCCGGATCCAGGCGTACAACTTCCGGATGTGCCTGACCGGGGCCGCCGGCCGGGTCCCGTTCCCCCGGCCGGCCGGCTACGACGCGGGCCGCTATGCGCTGCTGCTGCGCTACATCGAGGCCGGCTACACGGGGCCGTTCTTCAACGCCGTCAGCGTCGGCGGCGGCAAGACCGACTCGAACAACGACGGCGCGTTCTCCACCGACGACATCGGCATGAACGCCGCCTACCCGACGGCGTCGTTCGCGGCGCGGGACACGATCGTCGCCGAGCACCGCACCTACCAGCAGGGGCTGATGTGGTTCCTGAGCAACGACACCAGGGTGCCCGCCGCGATCCGCTCCGCCACCGCCGCCTGGGGGCTCGCCCCGGACGAGTTCACGGCGACCGGTAACTGGCCGCCGATGCTGTACGTGCGGGAGGCCCGCCGGATGGTGTCGGCGTACGTGATGACGGAGCACAACTGCCGCGGCGCCACGACGGTCGCGGACTCCGTCGGCCTGGCCAGCTACACGATGGACTCGCACAACTGCCAACGCCTGGTGGTCGGCGGCGTGGCGAGGAACGAGGGGGACGTGCAGGTCGGGGTGCCCGGCCCGTACCAGGTCAGCTACCGCTCGATCGTCCCGCTCGAGGCGCAGTGCGCGAACCTGCTCGTCCCGGTGTGCCTGTCGGCGAGCCACATCGCGTACGGGTCGATCCGGATGGAGCCGGTGTTCATGGTGCTGGGCCAGTCGGCGGCGGTCGCGGCGCGGCTCGCGATCACCGGTGCCGTGCCCGTGCAGCAGGTGAACGTCACCACGCTGCAGGGCCTGCTCCGCGACCTCGGCCAGCGAATTGACATTTCGGGCAATTCGGAAATTGTTATTGACAGCCGCAGCGGCAGCGGGGTCACGCGGGCCGGGACGTGGCTGTCGAGCACGTCGATCGGCGGCTACTACGGCAGCGACTACGAGCACGACGGCAACACCGCCAAGGGCGTCAACCGGCTCCGCTACACCCCGGCGCTGCCGGCGGCGGGCGCGTGGACGGTGCAGCTGCGGTGGACCGCGCACGCCAACCGGGCGAGCAACGTCCCGGTCGACGTCGTGCACGGCGGCGGGCTCAGCACGCTGAGCGTGGACCAGCGCGCGTCCGGCGGGCAGTGGGTGCCGCTCGGCACGTTCCAGTTCACCGCCGGCAGCGCCGGCAGCGTGCTGATCCGCACCGAGCAGACCGACGGTTACGTGATCGCCGACGCGGCCCGGTTCGTGCGGGCGTGACGGGCCAGCGCGGTCGCGATCAGCACGTCGAGCAGGGCCGGGTAGTCCAGGCCGGCCACCCGGAACATCTGCGGGTACTGCGAGACGGCGGTGAAGCCGGGGAACGTGTTGACCTCGTTGATGACCGGCTCGGTGCCGAAGCGCAGGAAGAAGTCGACCCGCAGCAGGCCCCGGCACTCCAGGGCGCGGAACGTGCGCACGGCGAGGTCCTGCAGCTGCTCGATGATCGCCGGCTCCAGCTTCGCCGGGATGTCGAAGATGGTCGTCGGGTCGAGGTACTTCGCCTCGTAGTCGAAGAACTCGTGCTTGTCCGGGAAGCGGATCTCCAGGGGCGGGCCGACCTGCAGCGAGCCGTCGGGGTGCTCCAGGACGCCGAGGTCGACCTCGCGCCCGTGCACCATCTCCTCGACGAGGACCTTCGCGTCGCTGTCGCGGGCCTCGGCGAGGGCGGCGTCGAGGTCGGCCCAGTCGTCGACCTTGGACACGCCGAGGCTCGAGCCGGCCCGGGACGGTTTCACGAACACGGGCAGGCCGAGCCGCTCGCGCTCCTGCGGCGACACGGTGCCGGTGCCGCCGCGCAGGACGACACCGTCGGCGACGGGCAGGCCGTCGGCGACGAGGAGCCGCTTGGTGAACTCCTTGTCCATGCCGGCGGCGCTGGCGAACACGCCGCTGCCGACATACGGCAGGCGGACCATCTCCAGGACCGACTGGATCGTGCCGTCCTCGCCGTAGGGGCCGTGGATGGCGGGGAACACCACGTCGCAGTCGCGCAGCGTGCCGATCGCGTCGGCGAGACTGGCCAGCGCGGGCGCGTCCGTCTCCTTGGTGAGCGCCAGCAGACCCTCCAGGTCCAGGGCGTCCGGCGACTCGGCGTCGCGGCCGAAGACCCAGGTGCCGCTGGGCGTGATGCGCACCGGCACGACCTCGTAGCGGCCGCGGTCGAGGAACCGCACGATGCTCAGCGCCGACTTGCACGAGACCTCGTGCTCGCCGCTGCGCCCTCCGAAGACGACGGCGACGCGGATGCGACGTTCAGTCATGCGGTTGCTCCTCACTTACGAACGAACTCACGAACGAACTCACATGCGAGCCGACCGAGCCGACGTACCTTCGCGGCACCCGGGCGCCGATGCCCGTCAAGATCTCATGTGGGTTGGTCTGTGCCCAGGCCGCCCACTCTTCCACGGTCGGCTCGGCACCGTCGCCCGGCCCGAACAGCACGATCTCGTCACCGATCGCCACGGTGAGGTCACCGGCGTCCACGACGAACTGGTCCATGGCGACCCGCCCGGCGATCGGGCAGCGCACCCCGCCGATCGCGACCGCACCCCGGTTGCTCAGCAGGCGGGGCACCCCGTCGGCGTATCCGGCCGGCACCAGCACCATGGTGGCGTCGCGGTCCGTCACGTACCGGTGCAGGTAGGACACGCCGGTCCCGGGCGGGACGCGCTTGACGTTGACGGCCCGGGCCCGCAGGGTCATCGCCCGTCGCAGCCCGGCGACGACGCCCTCGATCGGCTCGACGCCGTAGAGCGCGAGCCCGGCCCGGACGAGGTCGTAGTGGGCGGCGGGCACGTCGACGATCCCGGCCGAGTTGGCGAGGTGCCGCAGCCGCGGCTCCAGCCCAGCCTTGGCGGCCACGGCGAGGGCCTCCTCGAAGCGTTCCAGCTGCAGCGGCACGGACGGGTTGCCGGGGTCGTCCGCGGCCGCGAGGTGCGACCAGATCCCGCGGACCCGCAGCGTGCCGCGCCGCTCCAGGTCGGCGGCCCGCCGCACGAGGTCGGGCCAGTCGGCCCAGGCCACGCCGTTGCGGGTCAGCCCCGTGTCGACCTTGAGGTGGACGGTGGCGCCGGGCGGCATCGCGTCGAGGTGCGCCGGCGTGGACACCGACAGGTCGACGTCGTGCCGCACGGCCCAGGCGAAGTCGTCGTCGGTGCCATACAGCCAGGCGAGCACCGGCGCGCCGATCCCGGCGTCGCGCAGCTGCCGGGCCTCGGTGATCGACGTGACGCCGAGCCAGGTGGCCCCGCTGGCCAGGACGGTGCGGGCGACCGGTAGCACTCCGTGACCGAACCCGTCGGCCTTGACGACCGCCATCATCGCCGCGCCGGGTGCCGCGAGATCCGCCAGGAGCCTGGTGTTGTGCGCCACAGCGTCGAGATCGACGACCGCCTCTGCCACTGCTCCCACGAGCCACCCCCTTGTCCCGCCGATCATAGTGGTCACCGTGCGTCACAGCAGTGTCGGTTCGCCGCACGCAGCTCAGCCGGCCTGCAGTTCAGTCGGCACGGTACAGGCGCACGGACAGTCCCCCGGCGATCACGAACGTGGCGGCGAGCACGGCCAGGTGCAACGGTTCGGGGGTGTCGCCGACCCACGCGGCCTGGATCGCCTGGCGGAACGCGCCGAGCGGGGTGAAGTCGCCGATGCGGCGCAGCACCGCGGGCAGGTACTCGACCGGCACGTACAGGCCGGCGAAGAACGCCGACGGGAACCACATGCCGAGCGCCCAGCCGGTCGCGGCCTTCGCGCTGCCGGCGGCGGAGGCGACCAGCAGCCCGATCGGGAACAGCCCCAGCAGGCCGAGCAGGAACGTCGGCAGGACCAGCAGCAGGTTCGGCAGCCGCATGTCCATCAGGGTCACGCCGATGACGAGGGTCAGCAGTGTCGAGACGAGCACGACGGCGCCGTTCATGAGGATCTGCGCGCCGAGCATCACCGACGGCCGGACCGGGGTCGTGGCGAAGCGGCGCAGGATGCCCTTCTCCCGGTACGTGGTGAGCACGACCGGCAGCATGAAGAACGCGACCATGGCCAGGGACACCATGACGGACATCGACGGGATGACGGTGTCGATGCCGCGATGCCCGCCGAGGGCCGCGTCGGGCCGCCGGGTGCTGGCGGACCAGCCGAAGACCAGCAGCAGCGCGACCGGGAGCAGGACGGTGAACAGCGGCGGCGTGACCTCGCGCAGCATCAGCCGCGTCTCCACCACGGTCAGCCGGGTCAGGGCACGGACATATGGGGTGCGCAGCGACAGGGCGGGCATGATCAGACCTCCAGAGCGGCGGTGGTGAGCGAGACGAACGCGGACTCCAGGTCGTCGCGGGGACCGGCGGCGTCGCCGAAGGCGCGGCGGATCAGCCCGGCCGGGGTGTCGACGGCGACGGTGCGGCCGCCGTCGATGACCGCGATCCGGTCGCAGAGCCGTTCGGCCTCGTCCATGAAGTGGGTGACCAGCAGCACGGTGACGCCCCGCTCGCGGATGTCCTCGATGAGCCGCCACGTCTCGCGGCGGGCGTGCGGGTCCAGGCCGGTGGTGAGCTCGTCGAGCACCGCCACCTCCGGGGCGCCGATCAGCGACAGCGCGATCGACATCCGCTGCTTCTGCCCGCCGGAAAGCTTCTTGTACTGCTGGTTCGCGTGCTCGGCCAGCCCGAGCTGGGCGAGGACCGCGGCCGGGGACGCCGGGTCGCGGTAGAAGGAGGCGAACAGCTGCATGGCCTCCATGACCCGGATCCGGTCCGGCAGCTGCGACTCCTGCAGCTGCACGCCGACCCGGTGCCGCAGCCGCGGGTCGCGCGGGTCGAGGCCGAGGACCCGGACGGTGCCGGCGTCCGCGACGCGCAGGCCCTCGATGATCTCGACGGTGGTGGTCTTGCCGGCGCCGTTGCGGCCGACGATGCCGAAGATCTCGCCGCGTTCGACGCTGAACGAGACGTCCCGGACCGCGTGCCGGTCGCCGTAGCGCTTCTGCAACTGGTGAACGTCGATGACTGCCATGCGGTTGATCCTGCGGAACCGGCGGGGGCGGCAGAATGAGGCTGGACGCCGACCAGGGTGGAGCCAGGTAGGTGGAGGTAGCCCCACCCCGGCCCGGCGGGCAGGGCCGATGTGCGGGCCGGACCGTGACAAGAGACTTGGACGCATGACCTGGTTGAGGGGTGTGTATCGCAGCGTCGTCCTGCTGGGCGTCGCCGCCGTCGTGCTCGTGCAGTTCCTGGGGTCGCTGGTGCTGTTCTTCCCCGGCGTGCTGCTCGGCCTGGTGTTCCTGATCCCGCCGCCGGTGCAGCAGGGGCGGCGGCTGACGAACCGGTGGCGGGCGATGTTCGCGTCGTGGACGGGCCGGGAGGTGCCGGAGCCGTACCAGCCCCCGCCCCCGCCGCCGCAGCCGGACGAGGACGGCATGTACCGGCACGACGCGACCCTCTACAAGTCGCCGCGCTACCCCCGCTTCTTCCGCCGTCTCGACTGGCTGATGCAGGACCCGGCGACGAAACGGGACCTCGCCTGGCAGCTGTGGTTCCCCGTCGTCGTCCTCGCGGTGGTGCCGGTCGGCCTGGTCGTGGCGCCGTGGACGGTCCGCCTGGTCGCCAGGTGGTCGGCGTGGATGCTCGCCCCGATGTCGGCGCAGCGGCTGGCCCGCAAGGAGAGCCGCGGCCGGTGTACGCAGAAGATGCTGCTGGCGTGGGCGCGGGCGGCGCTGCTCATCTGCTTCGCCGCCGTCGAGGTGCTGCTGCTGGCGTTCAGCCTGGCCTGCTTCAGTCTCGGGTTCGGCCTCGGGTTGATCTTCCTCATCCCGCCCGCCGTCTCGCACTACCGGTGGCTGGCGAACCTGCGCCGGCACTTCGCCGCGTGGGGCGGGGTGCGGATCGACCGGCCGTACACGCCGGAGCTGCGGCCGCAGCGCCGCCCGGACGGGATGCTGCAGGTCCGCAACAACCTGTACAAGACCGAGGCGATGGCGGCGTTCAACGCCCGCTGGCTGTGGACCTGGCATGACGTCGCGTCGTGGCGGGACCTGGTGTGGCTGGCCGTCGACCCGGTCGTCACGGTCGCGCTGCTCGGCGTGCCGGTCGCCGCCACGATCTACGGCGCGTGGGGGCTGGCCCTGCCGTGGCTGTGGACGGAGTTCTTCGGCGCCGACTGGTCCGCCTGGTACGGCGCCGCCGACGGCAACCGGACCGCCGGGCTCGTCCTCGGGATCGCGCTCGTCGCGGCGGGACTGGTGGTGGCGGAGCAGCTCGTCACGGTCCACGCGCGGTGGACGGCGCTGCTGCTGCGCCCGACCCGGGAGGCGGCGCTGCGCATGCGGGTGGAGCAGCTCACACAGAGCCGCGCCGACGCCGTCGACGCGCAGGCCGCCGAGGTCCGCCGGATCGAACGGGACCTGCACGATGGCGCGCAGGCACGGCTGATCGCGGTCGGCCTGACCCTCGGCGCGATCGAACGGCTCCTGGACACCGACCCGGCGGCGGCGCGCAAGCTCGTCGCGCAGACGAAGGAGACGGCCGAGGCGGCGCTGCGGGAGCTGCGTGACCTGGTCCGCGGCATCCACCCGCCGGTGCTGTCCGAACGCGGCCTCGCCGACGCCGTCCGCGCGCTCGCCCTCGACCTGGACTACACCACCACCGAGACCACCACCGGGACCACCGCCGAGATCGCGATCACGGGCCGGCTCGACGGCCGGCCGCCGGCACCGGTGGAGTCGGCCGCGTACTTCGCCGTCAGCGAGCTGATCGCGAACGCGACCCGGCACGGCCACGCCGGGAAGGTCACAGTCGAGCTGTACCACCGGGACGGCCTGCTGCGGGTCACCGTCACCGACGACGGCTCCGGCGGCGCCGACCCGTCGCGGGGCACCGGCCTGCGCGGCATCGAACGCCGGTTGGGTACCTTCGACGGGACCCTGGCCCTGAGCAGCCCGCCGGGCGGGCCGACCGTCGCGACGCTGGAGCTGCCGTGCGTGTTGTCCTCGCCGAAGACCTCTACCTCCTGAGGGACGGCATGGTCCTGCTGTTGCAGAGCCACGGCTTCGAGGTGGTCGCCGCCGTCGACACCGGACCGGCGCTGCTCGCGGCGCTGCTCGAGCACCGCCCGGACGTCGCGGTCGTCGACGTGCGGCTGCCACCCAGCTTCACCGACGAAGGGCTGCAGGCGGCCCTGGCGGCCCGGCGGGAGGTGCCGGGGCTGCCGGTCCTGGTGCTCTCCCAGCACGTCGAGCAGCTGTACGCGCGGGAGCTGCTCGCCGACGGCACCGGCGCCGTGGGGTACCTGCTGAAGGACCGGGTGTTCAACGCCGACCAGTTCGTCGACGCGGTCCGCCGGGTCGCCGCCGGCGGCACCGTGATGGACCCGACGGTCATCGCGAAGCTCGTCGCCAGGCCGTCGGCGACGACGGGCACGCTCACCCCGCGGGAGCGGGAGGTGCTGACCCTGATGGCCGAGGGCCGCTCCAACGCCGCCATCGGCAAGCAGCTGTTCCTCAGCGACAGCGCCGTCGGCAAGCACATCGCCAGCATCTTCGGCAAGCTCGACCTGCCGGTCTCCGACGACGACAACCGCCGGGTCCTGGCCGTGCTGGCCCACCTACAAGGCGGCTGAGACGGCGGCCGACACGAACTCGGCGTGGTCGCGGATGTAGTCGGCGGCGTCGTAGTAGTGCGACGCGAAGACGAGCAGCGCCGCGTCCGGCGAGTAGCGGTACTGCGTCGCCCACGTCATCGGCGGCAGGTACAGCCCCGTCGCCGGACTGTCGAGCAGGAACTCCTGCCGCGACACCCCGTCGTCGGCGACCACGCTGCAGCGGCCCCTGACGCAGATCAGAAACTGGTGGCATTCGCGGTGCGCGTGCTGGCCGCGGACCTTCTCGTTGGGCACGTCGAAGACGATGAAGTAGCGGCGCACCGGGAACGGGATGTCCCGCTCGAACTCCCCGACGGACAGGTCGCCGCGCAGGTCCCGGACGTAGTCGAGCCGGTGCACGGTGACCCCGCGGACCTTGGTGCCGTTGACCCGCTCCCCCGTCTGCGTCTCCTCCGGCCCGTGCTGGGCGGGCTGGCCGGCCTGGGCGGGCAGGGGCTGGGGCGCGGCGTCGACGTAGCCGGTGAGCCGGGCCGGGTTGCCGACGACGATCGCGTACGGCGGCACCGAACGGGTCACCACGGCGCCGGCGCCGACCATGGCGTGCCGGCCGATGGTGACGCCCGGCAGGATCGTGGCGTTCGCGCCGATCGACGCGCCCGCGGCGACGGTGGTGCGGTCGAACGTCACCGGGTGGCGGCGGCTGCGCGGCATCCGGTCGTTGGTGAACGTGACGTTGGGCCCGACGAACACGTCGTCCTCCAGGGTCACGCCGTCCCACAGCTGCACGCCGCACTTGACGGTGACCCGGTCGCCGACGACGACGTCGTTCTCCACGAACACCCCGTCGCAGACGTTGCAGTCGGCGCCGATGCGGGCGCCCGGCAGCACGTGCGCGAACGCCCAGATCCGGGTCCCGGCGCCGACGGCGGTGCTCTCGCACAGGGCGTTGGGATGGGTGAAGTACGACATCAGCGCTGCCTTCCCTGCAGGACCGCGGTTTTGGCCGCGCCGGCGTAGTCCAGTTCCCGCGCGGCGACGGCGAGGGGGCGGCGTTTCGTGTTCTCGTAGCCGCGCCACGCGTACGAGCCGACGACGCCGAGGCCGAGGGCGTTGATGCCGCCGAAGAACAGCACGACGAGGATCGTCGCGGCGTAGCCGGGCACGTCGAACAGGCCGGCGAGGCGGGCGGAGAGCACGACCACGCCGAGGGTCAGCGACACGAGCAGCCCGGTGAACCCGAACGTCATCAGCACCCGCACCGGTAGGTCGGTGAACGCGAAGACGCTGTCCATCAGGTATGTGACCTTCTTGCGCAGCGTCCAGCCGGAGCCGCCGTGCACCCGGGGGCGCCGGGTGTACGCGACCTGCTTGCGGCGGAACCCGAGCCAGAACAGCAGCGCGACGAGGGACGTGTTCGCCTCCTCGCACTCCAGGAGGCAGTCGCGGAACGCGAGGTTGCAGCCGAAGATGTCGACGCCGCCGCGGGGCATGTCCCGCACGACGAGACGGCGGTACACCCCCCAGAACAGCCCGGCGGCCAGCCGGCTGCCGAGCGGGTCGGCGCGCCCTTCGCGGGTGCCGACGACGACGTCGTACTCGTCGGCCCGCAGGGTACGGAAGAACTCCAGCGCCAGCTCCGGCGGTTCCTGCAGGTCGGCGGCCATGACGGCGAAGTAGTCGCCGGTGGCGTGCTGCAGGCCGACGCGGATCGCGGCGAACGAGCCGAAGTTGCGCGACAGCAGCACCAGCCGCGCGGGGAACCGCTGCGCCGGCAGCAGCGCCTGGAGCAGGTCCGCGGACCGGTCGGGGCTGCCGTCAACGACGAACACCGCCTCGAGCCGCCCGTCGAGGGCGTCGTGCAGGTCCGAGACGGCGCCGAGGAGGTCGTGGATCGATCCTTCGTTGCGGTACACGGGGATGATCAGGGAGTACACGCGGCGTCTCCGAACACGTTGAGGACGGCGGCGACCCGGTCCGCCTCGGCGGGGTCCAGCCCGGGGTGGCACGGCAGGCTCAGCACCTCGGCGCACAGCCGTTCGGTGACCGGCAGGTCGAGGTCGGCGAACCGGTCGCCGTGCACCGGCTGGCGGTGATCGGGCACCGGGTAGTGCACGTCGTGCGGCACGCCGTGGGCGCGCAGGTGCGACGACAGGGCGTCGCGGTCGGTGCTGCGCAGCACGTACAGGTGCGCGACGTGCGACGGCGCCGCGACGTCGGGCAGGGTCAGCTTCGGGTGCCGGATCGTGGCGGCGTACCGGGCGGCGACCGCGACCCGGCGGGCGTTCCAGGCGTCCAGGTGCGGCAGTTTCACGCCGAGCACCGCGGCCTGCAGCTCGTCCATGCGGCTGTTGCGGGCCGGGCCGGTCACCTGGTGATACTTGCGGTCCCAGCCGTACTGCCGCAGCCGCCGGACCCGTTCGGCGACGTCCGGGTCGGCGGTGACGACGGCGCCGGCGTCGCCGAGCGCGCCGAGGTTCTTCGTCGGGTAGAAGCTGAACGCCGCCGCGTCGCCCCACACGCCGGCGCGGCGGCCGCCTGCGGTGACCCCGTGGGCCGCGCCGTGGGCCTGCGCGCAGTCCTCGACGACCTTCGCCCCGTGGGCGTCCGCGACCGCGCGCAGCGCCGGCATGTCGGCGAGCCGGCCGTACAGGTGCGTGACGAGGACCGCGTCGAACCCTGCCTCGTGGCCGGCGCGGTCCAGCAGGGCCGGGTCGAGGGTGGCGGTGTCCTCGTCGACGTCGACGTAGACGGGCTCGGCGCCGAGGGCGAGCACGGCGGTGGTGCCGTAGCCGCCCGCGTTCGCCGCGAGGGCGATGCGGCTGCCGCGGCCCGCGCCGACACCGGCGAGGGCGAGCTCGATCGCGTCGGTGCCGTTGCCGACACCGACGGCGTGCAGGCCACCGGACCCGGCGGCACGGTAGCCGGCGCCGCAGTAGTCGGCGAACGCCGCCTCGAAGGCCGCGACCTCCGGGCCGAGGATGTACCAGCCGCTGTCCATGACCCGTCGCACCGCCGTCGTCAACGCGTCGGCCAGTGGGGCGTGCAGTGCCGCGAGATCGTTCATGTCACCTCAAGGACGGTGAGCCGGCCGGCGGTGAACCGCGGCACCGCAACGGTCCCGAGGTCACCGACCGGGCCGGCGGCGGGGTCGGCGACGAGCCACCGGACGTGGTACCGCTCGCGCAGCACGCCGATCGTCGCGGGGTTCGGGTCGGTGAACACGGCGTCGTTGGCGGCGAGCCGGTCGGGGTCCCAGAAGTCGGCGAACCACGGCGGGACCCCGTCGGCGGCGGCGCGTTCGTAGGTGGTGTTGGTGAAGCCCCAGCCTTCGACGAGGACCCGGCGGCCGCTGGCGGCGGCGAGCGCGAAGCGCCGGTTGTCGCACAGCCCGCCCCCACCCGGCGCGGCGGCCGGGCGTACCCCGAAGCAGTGCGCGTTGGTGGCCAGGAGCTCACCGGGGGTGGTGTGCGCCCGCAGCCAGCGGCCGGCGACCCAGGTGTCGTGGTCGATGGCGCTGGTCCGCCCGTCGAGGGCGACCTGGTCGGTGACGGGCACGGCGCGCCAGCCGCCGAGGGCGGTGTCGGTGACGACGACGGCGGTCTGGTCGTAGGCGGTCGGCAGCCCGAACCCGGCGCACAGCGCGACCAGCACCGCGAGGATCCGGCGGTCGCGGCGGGCGAGCGCGGCCACGGCGACGAGGACTGCCAGTCCGGCGAGGATGAGGTACGGGCGGGCGAGCTCCCACCCGACCCGCGCCCCCACCGGCTGGATGGTGTCGTAACGCCGCATGAGCAGCACCGCGGTGCCGCCCACGGTCGCGGCCAGCGCGAGGATCCCGGCCCGGCCCCAGGTCAGCCGGCCGGCGACGGCGGCCAGCCCGGCCACGGACGCCAGGGCGAGGTACGGCCGCGCCGACACGATCAGGTACGACTGCGACCCACCGGGGTGGCCGAACAGCAGCACCCCGGCGAGCCCGCCGGCGCCGACCGCGAGGAACAGCAGGACCGGCGGCTCCAGCGCCTTGCGGCCGAGGGCGAGCACCCCCGCCCACATGAACAGCCAGCACAGGACGGTGAGCCCGGCCGCGACCCGGGCGTGCCCGGCGGGGGTGCCGGGCCCGGTGTACCCGGTCCACGTGGCGGCGACGGTGACGAAGCCGTCGACGGTGGCGAGGGGCCGCACGACGAGCCCCTGGTTGGCGCCGCCGTCGTACAGGACGACCTGCGCGACGACGGTGCATGCGGCGGTGAGCCCGGCCGCGAGCAGCGCCGGCCGGTGCAGGCCCCGGCGGGCGGCGAGCCGGACGAGCACCACCACGACGAGGGCGCCGGTGAGCAGCGGCAGGTACGGCGACTTCGCCCCGGCCAGCCCGGCGAGCAGCAGCGCGAACAGCACCCACGGGCCCTTGCGCTGGGTCCCGTCGCCCTGGAACCGGTCGAGGAGCACCAGGACGACGGCGGCGAACAGCAGGGCGCCGAACGTCTGTGTCGGGCTGGTCCAGGCGACCATCCGGAACATGGAGCCGTCCTCGTACGCGCCGAAGCCGAACCAGCCGTCGTAGTGCGGCCAGCCGTACGGGTCCGGGGCGAGGACCAGCAGCGTCACGGCCGCGGCGACCGGACCGGTCCACCAGCCGCCGGTGAGGCGGCGGGCGAGGACCGCGACGAGCAGCAGCGTGCCGGCGAGCATCGGCAGCGGCGTGAGCCTGACCAGCAGCGTCAGCGGGTCGATGCCAGTGACCCAGCTGGTGGCGGCCATCTCCGGGTAGACGAACCAGTGGTACACGAGGGGCTCGCCGGACACCCACGGCGCCTGCATCGGCATGTGCTGTTTCGCCTCGGCGATCAGCGCGAGGTGGAACGGGGTGTCGGCGTCCGACGGGCCGGTGACGGGCCAGCCGAGGCCGTGCGAGCGGAACATCCGGACGCTGCGCAGGACGAGGACACCGATGACGAGCAGCATCGACCAGGCCCACAGCGCGGGGGTCCGGGTCCGGTCCGCCGGCCCTCGCCACGCCTTGCGCAGCCGCGGCACGGCCACGGAGGCGGCGATCATCCCGGCGGGCCAGGCCAGCACCAGCAGCGGCGCGCCGGCGGCGCGGGCGGCGACGTACGCGAGGACCTCCACGACGTAACCGACGGCGGCACCGGCCACGACGTCCGCGACGAGCCAGCCGGAGCGGCCCAGCAGCGAGCGCCACAGCAGCAGCCCCGGCAGCACGACCCCGGCGGTGAGCCAGCCGGTGAACGCGAGAGTCGAGGGCAGCGACACCCCGTAGTACCGCAGCGTGGCCGCGACCCCGGCGAGCCCGACGGCCAGCGGCAGCAGGGCCGCCGGTGCCACGCCGTGAAGCCGGCGGCGGCCGGTGGTCACCGGTGGCTCGCCCGGACCTGCGGCGGGGTCACGTGTCGCGTCCAGTGTCGTGCTCACTGCACCGCCCAACGCCGCGGGCGCCGGGTCGGTCGCGCCGGATCACCCGTTCGCGGCACAGGCCGCCGGCGTCGCCGGGCCCGGCGGCAGCGGATGCGCGACGCCCGCCGCGGCGGCGGCAAGCAGCACCGCGGCCACCACCACCAGCACTACCGCCATCAGCGGCGGCGGCCGCCGCAGCAGCGCGCAGCCGGCGACGCCGAGGAGCACGAGCGGCAGCGCGAAGCGGGTCTCCGTGGCCGACGTCATCAGCGAGGCGCAGACACCCGCGGCGAGCACGGCCAGGGCCCGCGCGCCCGGGGTGCGGCACGCGGCGCCGACCCC
This sequence comes from Dactylosporangium sp. NPDC049525, assembly GCF_040676755.1. NCBI lineage: Bacteria > Bacillati > Actinomycetota > Actinomycetes > Micromonosporales > Micromonosporaceae > Dactylosporangium > Dactylosporangium sp. NPDC049525. The sequence continues at coordinate 265,929 of NZ_JBFAPO010000003.1, forward strand.
CACGACGACGATCAGCACGATCGGGATCGCGAGCTCGAAGTGCTCGGCGGTCGCGGGCACGCTGTACGGGGTCGGCACCGACCAGGCCAGGGCGGCGGCGACCTTCTCCACGAGGAACAGCGCCGAGGAGGGCAGGTTGCCCAGCAGCGCCCGGACCAGGCCGCCGGTGGAGTCGACCGGGTGCCCGGCGACGGCCGCGGCCATCGACGGGTCGCAGTAGAACTGCTGCGGCGGGCCGCCGGAGGTGACGGTGTCGTAGCGCACGACGTAGGAGGCGTACCCGGCCTGGAACCCGACGAGCCCCGCGGTGCCGGGCGGGGTCAACCCGGGCGGGAGGCCGCGCGCCAGGTTGACCGCCACCTGCGGCAGCGAACCGGCCACGACCCCGGCCGCGAACCAGGTCGCCGGCCACCGGCGGGTCACCGCGACGAGAGCGCCGAGCGCGACGAGCGGCAGCAGGTACGCGGGCCGCAGGTTCAGCGTGACGCCGGCCGCCACCCCCGCCGCCGGGAGCGTCCACCAGGTCCGGTCGCGCAGCGCCAGCCACCCGGCGGTCAGGAAACCGGCGGCGGCGGGCAGGTCCATCAGCGGGAACGGCGCGAACCTCGCCGCGACGAGCCAGGTCAGCGCGGCGCACACCCAGACACCCACCGGCCCGGCCGTCACGACCGGTCCGCCCGGCTCGCCCCGCCCGCGGAGTGCGGCGGCGAGCGCGGGCAGCAGCACCGCGCCGACGACCGCGACGAGCAGCGCGTTGCTGGCCAGGACGGCGTACCGGCCGGCGCCGGGGGCGAGGTGTTCGGCGAGGGCGGCCGGCGCGTACACCACCGTGGTCAGCACCCCGCGGAAGTCCAGGTCGCCCTCGCGGACCGTGCTCTGCCCGGTGAACAGGGCGAGGGACCCGTTGAAGTAGCGGGCGGCGTCGTAGACGAACCCGCCCGCGGGCCCCTGCGCGACGGTGGCCGCGAACAGCGCCGCCGCCGCGAGAGCGCTTGCGCGCCGCTCCCGCACCACCATGAGGTTCCTAACGATCGAGGTGCCCGCCCGGGTACGTCGTGCGGTACCGTGTTCGCCGCTCACCTTCGTTCGTCCCCGAGGAGCAGGACCGATGGGCACGGTGCAGGACAACAGCGTGCAGGACCGGGTCGTCGTCGGCCTGGACAACGGCGGCACCGCCAACAACGCCACGGTGCTCTCCCACGACGGGGCGTTCCTCGTCGACGGTCTCGTCGAGGTGCCCAGCCGGGTCCTGGAGGGGCCGGCGATCGCGGTCGAGGCCCTCGCCGGCGCGTTCGACAACATCCTCGCCGTGACCAAGATCGACCGGTCGCGGGTCGCCGCCGTCGGCCTGGACACCCCGGGCCCGGCCAGCGCCGACGGGGTCATCTCCTCGAAGGGTTCGACGAACTTCTCCCAGCCGGCCTGGTGGGGTTTCGACTTCCGCGGCGCCCTCGAGCGGCGCCTCGGCCTGCCCGTCGTCTACAACAACGACGGCAACGCGGCCGCCCTGTACGCCCACCACGTCTACTTCGGCCCCGACGCCGCCGAGCGCTCCTCGATCTCCGCGATCGTCGGCACCGGCCTCGGCGGCGGCGTCATCGAGCAGGGCAAGGTCATCAAGGGTGCGGCCGGGATGGCCGGCGAGCTCGGGCACGTCCACATCCCGATGCACGGCCTCCTGGAGGAGGGCCAGCCGCTGCCGTCGTGCGGCTGCGGCTTCCTCGGCGACGTGGAGAGCGTCACCTCCCTCACCGGGATCGTGCGCAACCTGCTGCCGTACTGGCTGACCCGGTTCCCCGACCACCCGCTGCACCACGCCGACACGGTCCGGGCCGCCGCGAAGCAGGTCCGCTCGTTCGCCGAGCAGGGCGACGAGCTGGCGCTGCGGATCTTCGAGCAGCAGGCGATGGGCCTCGGCCGGCTCTTCACCATCTCCGCGAACTTCACCGACCCCGACTGCTACTTCGTCGGCGGTGGCGTCGTCGAGGCGGCCCCGCACTTCCGTGAGTGGTTCCTGGCCAAGGTCCGCGAGCACACGCTGCTGCGCGAGGAGCAGGCGGCGGTCGCCACGTTCGCCCTGGTCCCGGACCGCGACATGGCCGGCGCCCGGGGCGCCGCGATCGCGGCCGCCGACAGCCTGTAACTACAGCCTGTAACTCACGCCTGCTCGACCGGCGCCGGGGCGCGGGTCACGTTCTCGCCGACCTGGGCGAGGATGCCGTGGTCGTCGCGCTGCCAGCGGCGGCCCCGGCTGTCGGTGAAGCGCACCTCGACGTGCATGTCGGCGGACGGAGCGAGCCGGATCGTGCCGTCCTCGTTGATCCGGTCCCGCTCGACCGGGCCGTCGGTGTGCTCCTCATCGAAGCCGGCGTACACCTCGGGCTGCTCCGACGGCGGCACGATGCGGACCCGGCGGATCGCGGTCCAGGCGGCCGGCGGGTCCCGGAAGACGATCTCCAGGTCGTAGACGGGGGTCTGCCCGGCGTTGCGGATCGCGGCGCCGACCACGCCCCGGGTGATGATCTTCTCGAACGTCTCGCGCTCGCTGACCGCCCACGCGCAGACCCGCTCGGCGTCGGCGCGGGACTCGGCGAGCTGATACGCGGCGAGCAGCCCGGCGGCGGCGGCCGCGGCGCGCCGGACGCCCCGCAGCGACTGGAACCCGAGGAACGCGGCGGCACCGGCGACGAGCATCGCGAGCGCCGCCACCACCAATGCCATCACATCGGACAAATTACCCGCCGCTGGTTGCCGCCGGGTCACAGTGGGAGAACGGGAGGGAGAATCGGACGATGGAACTGCTCGAAGGCCGGGACGTGCCCCTCGGTCGCTACTCGGTGGTGCGCCGGACGCTGCCGAACAAGACCCGGCGGACCGTCGGCGCGTGGTGCTTCCTCGACCACTTCGGGCCGGAGGAGGTCACCGGGAAGCCGGGGATGCGGGTCCCGCCGCACCCGCACATCGGGCTGCAGACGGTGACCTGGCTGTTCGATGGGGAGATCCGGCACCGCGACAGCCTCGGCTCCGACGAGCTGATCCGCCCCGGCCAGCTCAACATCATGACGTCGGGGCGCGGGATCGCGCACTCCGAGGACTCCCCTGGCGAGAAGCCGCCGCTGCTGCACGGGCTGCAGCTGTGGGTGGCGCTGCCCGAGGCCGCCCGGAGGCAGGAGCCGCGCTTCGAGCACCTGGAGGATCTGCCGGTCGCGGAGGCGGCAGGGGTACGGATGACCGTCGCCGTCGGGTCACTGGCTGGCGTGACGTCGCCGGCCGCCGTCCACAGCGACCTCGTCGGCGCCGAACTGCGCCTCGCCGCCGGTACACCCGCGGAAATCGCGATCGATCCAGCCTTTGAGCACGGTGTGGTGGTCACCGACGGCGCCGCGCGGGTCGACGGGGTCGATGTCACGCCCGGCTCGCTGCTGCACCTGCCCGAGGGCCGCGCGTCGCTGCGTCTCGAAGGGTCCGCCCGGCTGTTCCTGATCGGTGGGGTACCCCTCGACGAGGACCTGGTCATGTGGTGGAACTTCGTCGCGCGGTCCCACGAGGAGATCGTGGCGGCGCGCGAGGAGTGGGAGGCCGGGTCGTCCCGGTTCGGCGTGGTGCCGGGCGGGCAGGAGCCGTTGCCGGCCCCCGCCCTTCCCACCACTCGCCTGCTCCCCCGGCCCCGCCACCGGGGGCTTTAGAGCAGCCGCCACAGGTGGTCGGCGGTGCCGTTGTCGTCGTACTGCACGACCTGTGCGGAGTTCGCCGTCGACATGCCGGCGACGCCGAGCACCTTCAGGCTGTGCTGGACCTGGATGCGCGACCAGCCGTCGCCGTTGTCGATCAGCCGCCACAGGTGGTCGGCGGAGCCGTTGTCCTCGAACTGCTGCACCAGCGCCGAGTTGGCCGTCGACATGTTCTGCACCGCGAGCATCTTGCCGCTGTTCTGGTTCACGATCTTGAACCAGCCGCCGCCGGCGTCGACGAGGCGCCAGTTGTGATCGGCGGTGCCGTTGTCGTCGTACTGCACGACGTTGGCGCTGTTCGCGGTCGACATCCCGTCGACGCCGAGCACCTTGAGGCTGTTCTTGTTCTGAATCCGCTTCCACGCGACCGGGGTGGTGCTGCCCTCGACCCGCCACTCCAGGATGCCGGCCGAGACGCCCGCCTTGAGCTGCACGGCGAGGCGCAGCGCGGTGGTCGACACGGCGGTGAAGGTGACCCGGTTGAAGGTGTTGGTGGCCGTGCCGGCCGCCGACGCCCCGCTGACCGGCACCCAGGCGCCGCTCGCGTTGCGGTACTGCACCTGCCACGACTGCGGGGTCCGGCACTGCCCGGTGCCCGTGTCGTCGAACCAGTAGACCGACACCGCGTTCGTGGTGATCGCGCTCGCGTAGGTCAGCTGCACCCATTCGGCCGTGCCGAGGTGGTCCCAGAACGTCATCCGCGGGATCGACGTGTCGGCGGAGCTGCTGGGCACCTTGCCGTCGTTGAGCGCGGCGACCGAGTCGCCGCTCCAGCAGTGCGACGCCGACGGGGTCGCCGGGATGACCCACTCGACGGCGTCGGCGCCGTCACTGACCCGTGGGAACGTGGTGATCCTGACCCGCTGCGCGCCCATCGGCAGCAGCTGCACGGTCTCATTGGGCTGGGTGGAGCGGGCCGGGCTCTGCTGCAGGGTCCGCACGACCCCTTCGGCGTCGGCCTGCCAGTTGGGGATCTTCCGCGCGGTGACGCTCAGCGACACGGGCGCGCCGTCGCGGGTGAACGGGTTCGCTGCGAGGGCGCCCGGTTTGCGGGTCACCGTGGCCTGCGGGTTGGCCGGGTCGATGAGCAGGCCGTAGTTCCACGGCGAGTTGGCGTACACCTCGTTCGTCGGCCACGCGTCGGTGCCGCCGATGCGCGACCAGCGCTCCGCGATCGACAGCGAGAACGTCAGCGGGCCGTTGTCGACGCTGATCGCGTTGCCGTTCTTCGCCCAGGTCCGCACGGTGGTGCGCATCGGCAGCGTGACGGTGACCTTGTCGCCGTTGTTCCAGGTCTGGTCGACGATCACGAATGACCCGGCCTCGACCGTGCCGGTGACTGTCGCGCCGTTGACCCGCACGACCGCGCCGGTGCTCCACTTCGGGATCCGCAGGTACAGCGGGAACGCGACCGCGCTCGGGGTGCCCATGGTGAGCGTGATCGTGTCGCTGAACGGGTAGTCGGTGTCCTCGGTGACGGTGACCGTGGTGGCGTTCGCGCCGACCTTCGCGGTCACCTGCGAGTTGCCGTACATCGCCGCGCACAGGCCCTTGTCCCAGGTGGCGAACCACAACTCCTGCGCGTAGTAGGGCCAGCCCATGCCGTAGTTGTGCGGGCAGCACCGGTAGTTGTGGATGCCCAGCATGTAGGCGAGCATCGGGAAGCCGTTCTGGAACTGGCCCTGGGTCAGGGTCGCGTTCGTCAGGCCGATGCTGTTGGCGCAGGTGATGTAGTGGATGCCCTGCTGCGCCGGGTCGAGCGAGGCGGGCAGCAGGTTGAAGGCGAGGTCCTCGCAGCGGTCCAGCCACACCGAGTCGCCGGTCATCCTGGCGAGCATCTGGTGGCTGTGCATGAACTCGACGATCCCGCAGGTCTCGAAGCCCTGCCGCGGGTCGGTGTAGCCGGGGCGGCAGTTCTCGTCGCCGGCGAAGCCGCCGCCGGGGAAGTTGCCGTAGAGGCCCATGACGGTGTCGTAGTCGCGGTAGGTGGCGGCGGGGAACTTCGGGTCCGGGTCGAGCAGGCCGAACTGCGCCGGCTCGCGGAAGCCCTGCGCCAGGTTCACGTTGTGCCAGTTGGGGATGCCGTTGGTGTAGTCCGCGGACCCCGCGTGGATCTTGCGGACGAGATCCAGGAGCCAGGTCTCGCCGGTCCGGTTGAACAGCCAGTAGACGCTGTCGATGTTGTCGCCCCAGCGCAGGGCGGCCCAGCTGCGGTTGAACACGGCCGCCGGCTGCGCGTTCTGGAACTGGAAGTACTTGCGCATGAACGTGTTGACCCGGGCGTCGGGGGTGCCGTTGCGCTCGTTGTACTCCGCGTGTGACCGGATCGCGTCCAGCAGCGGCATGTGCGGCCAGAAGTCGGGGCCGCCCTCCAGGGAGGTGCGCAGCGCGTTCGGGCCGAAGAAGCCGTCGCTGCCCTGGTTGGCGATGATGCCGTCGATCCACTGGCGGGCCAGGGTCAGGATCCGGGTGTTGCCGGTGACGTAGCCGAGGTCGCCGAAGCCGCGCAGCCAGTAGGGCAGCTCCTCCCAGGCGCCCTTGGTCTTGTCCACCCAGCCGCAGTTGTTCAGCTGCAGGTAGTCCGACACCTCCGGCATCCGGCCGCAGAGGCCGTCGGCCTCGATGTTGAGCTGTGTGCGAAGCCAGCCGCGGGGCTGGACCGCACCCGGCGGGAGTTTGAGGAACGCGGTCGCCTTCAGCGGGGCGAGGTTCGGCCAGTAGTGGCCGCCCCTGGCGCCCGGCGTGACGGTCTTCGCGGTGCGGACGGCGGCGCCGGCGGGGCTGGCAATGGTGGTGGACAAGGCGATCGCGCCGCCGGTGAGGGCGACACCGCTCGCGACGAACGTTCTGCGGTCCATGAGACCGGACTCCTTTGCTCCTGGCGGGGAACATCGATGCCCGATTATGCGCAGAAACGCGCCTTTATGAAAGAACACGTTTGACTTTGTTTATTTATCCTGAGCGAGTGTGTGTTCAGCGGCTCGGTGTTCGATGGGTGTGCGGTACCAGCGGATGCCGCCGGCCGCGAGGAGGCCCAGGCCGGCGGCGAGCGCGGTCGCGACCGCCCACCGGGACCAGCCGGGGCCGGCGAGGCTGCCGTTGCTGAACACGGCGGCGTCGGCGAAGCCCGTCATCACCGCCAGGCACGCGCCGGCGATGGCGACGACGATGTCCGCGGCCGGTTTCCGCAGCGCCTGCAACGCCGCGGCGGCGAGCACGCCCAGGCCGGTGAGCAGCGGCCACAGCCTGGCGAGGAGCTGGGTGGCGAGGCTCTCCGCCGGCGAGGTGGCCAGGCCGGCGCTCGCCACGATCCAGGCGACGGTCACCGCGCCGGCGACGGCGGCGACGGCCACGACGGGCCAGCGGCCGCGGCGGGCCAGGGCCGGGTGGCCGAGCGCACCGACCGCGACGGCCGCCAGCAGCGCGCCCGACCACCACCAGCCGGTCTGCGGCGGGTCGGCGCGGCGGACGGTGCCGCGGATGATCCCGGGCGTGGTGCCGTCGACCTCCAGGGGCACGCTCCAGGCGCGGGCGGGCAGCTCCCGGGCGCGTTCGTCGTGCCAGCGGACGGTGCGCTGGGTGGACACCTGCCGCCAGTCGGGCGCCTCCGCCGGCGCACTGGTGCCGGCCCGGCCGGTCAGGGAGCGGCTGGCGGCCCACGTCGGGGAGCGGCGGTTCTCGGCGACGCCGCCCGGGCCGATCCGCAGGAACGGCTCGCCCTGCAGGCCGAGCACGACGACGGTCCGGTCGGTGTCGCTGCGCAGCTCGAGGCGGGCGCCGCCCTCGACGGCGCGGACGCTGACGCCGGGCACCGACACCGAGTCGACGCCCACCACGTAGTCGACGGCGGCGGGCGCGTCGGCGCCGTGGGCCGCGGCCGGTGCGACATACCCGAGCGCGGCGAGCACCCCGAGCAGCCCCCCGAGCACCGTGAGCAGGATGCGCGGGCGGGTCATCCGGCTCTGGCGGCGGCGATCGCGGCGACGAGGTCGGCGCGGGCGCGGGCGACCCGGGAGCGGATCGTGCCGACGGGGACGTCCTCGATCTCGGCGGCCTCCGCATAGGACAGGCCGAGCACCTGGGTCAGCACGAACGCGACCCGGCGCTCCGCCGGCAGCGCCGCGACCAGGTCGGCGGCGGCGTGCAGGCCCGCGTGGTCGGCGCCGGCGAGCTCCTCGGGCTCCGCGGCGACCCGCGCCTCGAGCCGCCGGCCCCGCACCGCCGCGCGGACGTGGTCGGCGCACGCGCGCCGGGCGATGGCGAGGACCCAGGTCCGCCCGGACGAGCGCCCGGCGAACTCGGGCAGCGCCCGGAACGCCCGCAGATAGGTGTCCTGGGTCACGTCGTCGGCGTGGTGCGGGCCGACGAGCGCGGCGACGAACCGCCACACCTCCGGCTGCGTCGCGCGGACGAACACCGCGGCGGCGGCCCGGTCACCGTCACGCGCCGCGAGCAGCGCGGCCGTCGCCGGGTCAAACCCGGGGCCGAGCGCAGGGTCGCGGGTCGGGTCAGCTGCTCCCTCGCCGGCCTCACCAGTCACGCGGGAAGCGTAGCGCCCGTTCCTGCGAACCGGGTGAGCGCCTCGCCAGGCGTCCCACACAGTGACCACCGTCTACGTCTTCCCCGTCTCCCTCTGGCGCGGTCCGCCGGGGCGCCGGCGGCGCACCACCTCGGCGACGACCAGGCCCACCACGAGCAGGACGCCGAGGGTCACCCAGAGCGGGGCGAGGCTGCCGGTCGAGGACGGCGCATCCCCGGCGGGGGCACCCGCCCCGGTCGCTCCGGTCGCCGGGATCAGGCAGGCGACCTCCACCGGCTGCGGCGTGGCGGCGGCCCCCGTCGCGCCGGCGGCGTCACCGGGCGCCGACGGGACCAGGGCCTGGCAGTGTCCTTCCACCGGCGCGCCGAGGTCGACCGCGACGCGCCACGAGCCGGGTGGCAGCACGCCGCTCCACGTCTGCGTGCCGCGCTCGTCCCCGGTCTGCGTCAGCTTCGACGCCGCGATCGGGGAGGCGGCAGCCCCCGACGACACAGCCCCCGACGACACAGCGCCCGCCGGCGTGGCGGTCAGCGTCACCGGGGTCGGCTCGTTGATCGGGTGGCCGTCCTGCCACTGCGCGGTGATCCACACCGAGCCGCGGCCGTCGGAGTGGATCGTGACCGAGGCACCACCGTGCGCGGCGGCGGGCGAAGCCTGGCTCAGCACCGCCACCAGCACCAGCGCGACAACGGCGAACCGTCTCACGACCGTCTCACAGCCTCGTCACGGCATGGCCGGGGCGGCCTGCGGGCGGTCGTCGCGGACGTAGACGACCATGTCGCCGGTCTGGATCGTGGTGCCCTCGGGGTCGGCGAGCGACAGCACCTTGCCCCGCCGGAACAGGGCGATGACCAGCTCCGTCAGCTCCCGCGGCGCCGAGCCGACCTCGTCGCGGCGGGCCGAGCGCATCGCCAGGGCCATGCCCTGGCCGGGGGTGAGCAGGTCCTCGACGACCTCGATGAGCGGCGGCGCGGTCGTCGACAGGCCCAGCAGCCGCCCGGCGGTGGCGGAGGAGACGATCACGTGGTGGGCGCCGGACTGGCGCAGCAGCGGCGCGTTCTCGGCCTCGCGGGCCGCGGCGATGATGGAGACCTTGCCGGCGGTCAGCTGCCGCACGGTGAGCGTGACCAGGACCGACGCGTCGTCGCTGTCGGTCGCGATGATGATCGCCTTGGCGTCCTCGACCCGGGCCTCCTTGAGCACCGCCGAGCGGGTCGCGGAGCCCTCGACGACGACGAGGCCATCGGACTGCGCCTGGCGCACGGCGGCAGAGTCGCTCTCCACCACGACGACCTGGGACTTGTCCAGCCCGTTCTCCAGCAGGGTGCTGACGGCCGCCCGGCCCTTGGTGCCGTAGCCGCAGACGATGACGTGGTTCTTCACGCGCTTCCTCCACCGCTGCAACCTGAGGTTGGTGCGGTACTGCTCGGTCAGGACTTCCAGGGTGGTGCCGACCAGGATGATCAGGAAGAGCACGCGGGCCGGGGTGATGATCAGGATGTTGGCCAGGCGGGCCGACTCCGACACCGGGGTGATGTCGCCATAACCGGTGGTCGACAGGGTGACGACCGCGTAGTAGAAGCAGTCGAGCAGGGTGAGCCCGTCGTTGTTGACATCCCGGTAGCCCGCCCGGTCGACGAAGATGACCAGGACGATCACGGACACGAGCACGACCGCGAAACCCAGCCGCGAGCTGATCGCCCGCAGCGGGCCACGCCGCTGAGCCGGAAACTGGATCACGTGCCCCGCCCACGGATTGCTGAATGGTCGAAACCCACCATACGGGCAAGGTATGACACGACGCCCGTTGGGTAGCGGGCGCCCATGACAAGAGTGGGCGTGCTCGGCTCATACGGTGGCTGCAACCTCGGCGACGAGGCAATCCTGACGAGCATCCTCGCCGATCTGCGGGCCCGGCGGCCGGATGTGCACGTCCTGGTGTTCTCCCGGGAACCCGGGCACACCGCCGCGGCACACCCTGACGTCGAGGTCGCGCCGTGGGAAGGGGTGAGCCGGGACCGGACCACGGCGGAGCTGCAGCGGCTGGACCTGCTGGTGCTCGGCGGCGGCGGCATCCTGTACGACACGGAGGCGCGCCGCTATCTCCGGGTGGTGCGCACCGCACAGGAGCAGCGGGTGCCGGTCTTCACCTACGCGCTGGGCGCCGGCCCGCTGACGGAGGAGACCGACTGCGCGATGGCGCGCGACGTCCTCGCGCAGGCGGTCGAGGTGACCGTCCGGGACGAGGAGTCCAAGGTCGCGCTCGAGGAGGCGGGGGTGACCTGCCAGGTCTCCGTGACCGCCGACCCGGCGCTGCTGCTGACCCCGGAGGAGTTCGACGTCGGGCTGCTGCGTGACTCGCTGCCGGCCGGGCGACGGGTCGTCGGCATGAGTGTGCGCGAGCCGGGCCGGGCCGCGCAGCACCTCGACGCCGACGGGTATCACCAGCTCCTCGCCCACGTCGGCGACTTCATCGTGCACCGGCTCGACGCGGCGCTGCTGTTCGTGCCGATGGAACGCTCCGACATCCGGCACGCCCACGCGGTGCTGTCCCGGATGACGGCGGCGGAGCACTGCCGGGTCCTGCACGGCGACTACCGGCCCGGCCAGATCCTGGACCTGATGAAACATCTCGACCTGGCCGTCGGCATGCGGCTGCACTTCCTGATGTTCGCCGCGCTCGCCGGGGTGCCGCTGCTGGCGCTGCCGTACGCGGGGAAGGTCTTCGACTTCGCCCAGCGCATCGGCGCGCCGGTGCCGCGTGGCGTGGTCCGGGAGGCGGCGGGGCCACTGCTGGCCCAGGTCGACCGGCTGTGGGACGAGCGGCCGCAGCGCCTGGAGGAGACCGCGTCGAGGGTCGCGGCGCTCAAGCAGCGGGCCACGGAGACCGGCCGGCGCCTCGGCGCGCAACTGGACCGGCCGAAGGTGGCCGCATGAACAGTGCCTTGCACAGGCCGGACGGGGCGCAGCGGGTACACCTGCCGCCACGAACCGCGGAGTACGGCGGGCACGCCGAGGTCCTCGTCGTCGGCGGCGGCCCGGCCGGGTTCGGCGCGGCGATGGGCGCGGCCGCCGCCGGGGCCGACGTCGTGCTGGTCGAGCGGTACGGGTTCCTCGGCGGCAACGCCACCGCGGCCCTCGTCATGCCCCTCATGAGCTTCCACAACGAGATCAAGCAGGCGGTCGCCGGTGACGACAGCCGGCTGCTGCCCACCGACCACGGCGAGGGCGAGCCGGTCGTCGCCGGGGTGCTGTGGATGCTGCTGGACCGCCTGGTCCGCGCCGGCGGGGCGATCACCCCGGCGAAGGAGACCGGGTACACGGTGCCGTTCGACCCGGAGGTGTTCAAGCTCGTCACCTACGACATGCTCGGCGGCTCCGGCGTGAAGCTGCTGCTGCACGCGTTCGCCTCCGACCTCATCGCACTGCCGGACGCCTCCCGGGTGGTGTTCGAGACGAAGTCCGGCCCCGTCGTGATCGACGCCGACGTCGTCGTCGACTGCACCGGCGACGGCGACCTGGCCGCGTCGGCCGGCGCGCCGTACGAGGTCGGCCGCCCCGAGGACGGCCTCACCCAGCCGATGACGCTGATGTTCCGGATCGGCAACATGGAGCGCGACGGCTTCCTCGAGTACGTCCGCGAGCACCCCGACCAGTGGAAGGGTGTGCACGGCCTGTGGGACCTGATCCGGGTCGCCCGCGACGCCGGCGAGCTGGACCTGCCGCGGGAGGACATCCTGTTCTTCGCCACCCCGCACGACGACGAGGTGTCGGTGAACTCGACCCGCTTCGGCGGCCTCGGCGTCAGCGTGTGGGACCTGACCAGGGCGGAGCTGACGATGCACCGCCAGCTGGCCAGCATCTCCCGGTTCCTGCGGACCCGGGTGCCCGGCTTCGAGTCCTCGTACGTCATCCAGAGCGGTGTGCAGGTCGGCGTCCGGGAGACCCGCCGGGTCCTCGGCGACTACCAGCTCACCGGCCAGGACGTCCTCGACGCGCGGAAGTTCCCCGACGTGGTGGCGCGCGGCGCCTACCCGGTCGACATCCACAACCCGAACGGCCCCGGCACGATCCTGCGCCGCCTGCCACAGGGCACCTCCTACGACATCCCGCTGCGCACGCTGCTCCCCCGGGACGTGGACCGGCTGCTGGTCGCGGGGCGCTGCATCTCCGGCGACCACGTGGCGCACAGCTCCTACCGGATCATGCCCATCTCGATGGCGACCGGCCAGGCCGCCGGCGTGTGCGCGGCGCTCGCGGCCCGCGCCGGCAAGCCGCCGCGGGAGATCCCCGTGGCGCACGTCCAGCGGGTCCTGCGCGCGCAGGGCGCCAGCCTGCCCGACTGATCATGACTGACCGATCGCGACTGACTGATAGTGGTTGAGCATTGACGCTGCGTGCATTTCCGTCCAACGGGGTCGCCTCCGTCCCGTCGATGCGTCAGGATCGATCCATGGCGACCACCACCGCTGCGCACCTGACGATCACCCCGGGCCGGCCGGCCTCCACCCCGCGCCGGGACCTGGTCGTCGCGCTCGCCACGCTCTGGCTCACCGGCGGGCTCTACCTCGACGGCTGGGCGCACTCGCACGTGCCTGAGCTGGAGACGTTCTTCACCCCGTGGCACGGCGTGCTCTACAGCGGCTACGTGGCCCTCGCCCTCGCGCTCGTCCCGGCGAGTCTGTGGCGGGGCCGCCCCGCCGGCCCGGTCCGCGACTGGGTCCCCGCCGGTTACGGGCCCGGCCTGCTCGGCGCGATCCTCTTCGCCGTCGGCGGCGCCGTCGACATGGCCTGGCACACGCTGCTCGGCATCGAGGTCAACCTCGAGGCCCTGCTCAGCCCGCCGCACCTGCTGCTGCTGACCGCCGGCATGCTGATGATCACCACGCCGGTCCGCGCCGCCGCCGCCCGCCCAGCCGCCCGCCCAGCCGCCCGCACAGCCGCCTCAGTGCGCCGGTCGCCCGTCGGCGACCTGCCGGTCGTGCTGAGCATGCTGAGCGCGGTCGGCATCGCCGCGTTCTTCCTCGACTACCTGTCCCCGTTCATCGACGCGCCCGCCGCGTTCGACGGCTACGGCAACGGCCAGGCGTTCGGGCTCGCGCAGTACCTCACGTTCACCGTGCTCGTCGTCGCCGCCGTCCTGTTCGCCTGGACCCGCCTCGGTCGCGTCCCCGCCGGCCTCATCACGGTCGTCGTCGCCGCCGCCTCGATCCCCAACGGCGTCTTCAACGACTTCGAGAACCTCGCCGCCCAGCTGTGGCCCCTCGCCGGCGCCGCCGTCGCCGACGCGGCCGTGCTGTGGGTCGCGGCCCGGCGCCCGCGCCTGGTCCCGGTCGCGGTCGGCGCCGTGACGCCGCTGCTGGTCTGGGCCACCCACCTGATCGGCGTGCAGACGTCGCTGGGGGTGGCGTGGTCGGTGGAGCTCTGGGCCGGCGTGGTCGTCCTGACCAGCCTGGCGGGCGCGGTCCTCGGCACCCTGCTCGTCCGCCGGCCCGCCGCAGACTGATTCGCCGCGCTCGATCATCGGCGCGGGGGACGGTGGCGGCGGTGGGGTAGAGTTCCGGCTCGTGCGTGACCTGTTGCCCGAGTTCGTGGTGGTCGAGGTCGCCACCGACGACGACTGGACCGGTGCGTTGCTGCCCGACGAGGCGCTGCACCTGTCGCCGCGGGCGGTTGAGGGGCGGCGACGCGAATACACCGCGGGCCGGGTGTGCGCGCGGCGGGCGCTGGAGAAGGTCGGGATCCACGGCCAGCCGGTGCTGCCGGCGCCGAGCCGGGCGCCGATCTGGCCGGCGGGCGCGGTCGGGAGCATCACCCACACCAAGGGCTACTGCGCGGTCGCCGTCGGGCTGGTGCCGGACCTGCGGGCGGTCGGGATCGACGCGGAGCGCCGCACGGTGCTGCCGGCGAACATCGTGCCGTCGATCTGCCTGCCGGAGGAGATCGCCTGGTGCGCGGCGCGGCCGGATGAGCCGTGGTGGCCGGCGGTGCACTTCAGCGCCAAGGAGACCGTGTTCAAGATGTGGTCGCCGATCATGGGCACGTGGCTGGACTTCCATGAGGCGAGGCTGACCATCGACGTGGCGGCGGGGACGTTCGAAGCCGCGATCCTGCAGGAGAAGCTGGACGAGTCGCCGGGCGCGCCGAAGGCGTTCCGGGGGCGGTTCGCCGCCGAGCCGGACCTGATCCGCACCGCCGGGCACGTCGAACGGTGACGCGCTAACCGGGTAGGCGGCCCGCCGCGGCCGCCCACTGGCCGCCGGGCCGGGGCCGGTAGGTGCGGGACGAATGGATCAGGGCGCGCATCGACGGCAGGTCGGGGGCGACGAGACCGAGGGCGCGGGCCTGGACGAGGACGTTGCCGAGGGCTCCGGCCTCGACCGGTCCGGCCTCGACGGGCAGCTCGCAGGCGTCGGCGGTGAGCTGGCAGAGCAGGGCGTTCTGGGCGCCGCCGCCGACGAGGTGCACGACGTCGACGTGCCGGCCGGTGAGCCGCTGGGCGTCGTGGACGGCCCGCCGGTATGCGAGGGCGAGGCTGTCCAGGATGCAGCGGGTCATCGCGGCCGGGTCGGCGGGCACGGGCTGGCCCGTCTCCCGCAGGGCCGCGCCGATGCGGGCGGGCATGTCGCCGGGCGCGAGGAACCGCGGGTCGGTGGCGTCCACGACGCTGCGCAGCGCCGGCGCGGCGGCGGCCCCGGCGAGCAGCGCCGGCAGTGAGACCCCGGAGACCCCTGAGACCCCGCCGGATTCGCTGTCCCAGTCGCGCATGCATTCCTGGAGCAGCCACAGGCCCATGACGTTGCGCAGGTAGCGCACGGTGCCGTCGACGCCGATCTCGTTGGTGAAGCCGGCCTCGTAGCTGCCGGTGGTAAGGACCGGCGACGGCAGTTCGACGCCGACGAGGGACCAGGTGCCGCAGGAGATGTACGCGAAGTCGCTGGTCCGTGCCGGGACGCCGGCGACCGCGGACGCGGTGTCGTGCGAGGCGACGGACGTGACCAGGGTGTCGGGGGTCAGGCCGGTGGCCGCGACGACGTCCGGGAGTAGGTGCCCCGCGACGCTGCCGGGGTCGCGCAGCGGCGGCAGCAGCGACGCGCGGATCCCCAGCCGCGCGACCAGGGACCGGTCCCAGCCGGCGCCGCCCGCGGTGAGCAGGCCGGTGGTGGAGGCGTTGGTGCGTTCGGCGCCGGCGGTGCCGCTCAGCCAGAACGTGATGAGGTCCGGGATGAGCAGCAGGGTGCGGGCGGCGGCGAGCTGCGCGGTGTCCGCCGCCGCGAGGAGCTGGTACACGGTGTTGAACGGCTGGTTCGCGATCCCGGTCGCCGCGTACAGGGCGGCGGCCGGGACCGGGGAGACGACCGTCGCGGTGCGGGCGTCGCGGTAGTGCACGGGGTTGCCGAGGAGCCGGTCGTCGCCGTCGAGGAGGCCGTAGTCGACGGCCCACGAGTCGACGCCGACCGAGTCGACGGCGCCGTCCCGGCCGGCGACCCGCAGGCCGTCGAGGATCCCCTGGTACAGGGCGAGGATGTCCCAGTGCAGGGTGCCCCGGACCCGGACCGGGGTGTTGGCGAAGCGCGCGACCTCGGCGAGCCGGACCTGCCCGTCGGCGACGTCGCCGACCATCACCCGGCCCGACGAGGCGCCGAGGTCGACGGCGGCAAAGCGTCCGGTCATCGCAGGACGGCTGTCACCGCAGGAACGCGGCGGCCACGCCCGCGTCGACCGGCACGTGCAGGCCCGTGGTGAGCGACAGTTCGCCGCCGACGAGGGCGAAGACGGCGTCCGCCACGTGTGACGGCAGCACCTCCCGCTTCAACAGCGTGCGCTGGGCGTAGAACGCGCCGAGCTCGGACTCCGGCACGCCGTAGACGGCGGCGCGTTGCGCGCCCCAGCCGGAGGCGAAGATGCCGGAGCCGCGCACGACGCCGTCGGGGTTGACGCCGTTGACGCGGATGCCGTGCCCACCGAGCTCGGCGGCGAGGAGCCGGACCTGGTGCGCCTGGTCGGCCTTGGTCGCGCCGTACGCGACGTTGTTGGGGCCGGCGAAGACGGCGTTCTTGCTGGCGATGTACACGATGTCGCCGCCCATGCCCTGTTCGATCATGACGCGGGCGGCCTCGCGGGCGACGAGGAACGACCCGCGGGCCATCACGTCGTGCTGCAGGTCCCAGTCCTCGACGGTGGTCTCCAGCAGCGGCTTCGAGATCGACAGGCCGGCGTTGTTGACCACGAGGTCGACGCCGCCGAAGGCCAGGGCGGCCTCGTGCACCGCCGCCCGGATCGCGTCCTCGGAGGTGACGTCGACGGTGACCGCCACCGCCACGTCCGCGGAGCCGATCTCGGCGGCGACGGCCGCGGCCGACGAAGCGGACCGGTCGGCGACGACGACGCAGGCGCCCTCGGCGGCCAGGCGCAGCGCGACGGCCCGCCCGATGCCGGAGCCGCCGCCGGTCACGAACGCGACCCGGGACTGCAACGGGCGAGGCGCTGGGCGGCGGGCGAGCTTCGCCTCCTCCAGGGCCCAGTACTCGATCCGGAACTTCTCCGACTCGTCGATCGGCGCGTACGTGGACACGGACTCGGCGCCGCGCATGACGTTGATCGCGTTGACGTAGAACTCCCCCGCGACGCGGGCGGTCTGCTTGTCGGCGCCGAAGCTGAACATGCCGACGCCGGGGACGAGGACGATCGCCGGGTCGGCACCGCGCATCGCCGGCGAGTCGGGGGTGGCGTGCCGCTGGTAGTAGGCGGCGTACTCCTCGCGGTAGGCGGCGAACAGCTCCCGGATCCGTTCCGGGGTGCCCCCGGCGACGTCCAGGACCAGGGGCCGGACCTTGGTGCGCAGGAAGTGGTCGGGGCAGGACGTGCCGAGGGCCGCGAGCCGTTGCAGCGCCGAGCGGGCGACGAAGTCAAGGACCTCCGGCGCGTCGGTGTAATGCCCGACCTGGGGGCGGTCGGTGGACGCCAGCCCGCGCAGGAGCGGCAGCAACGCCGCGGCCCGCGAACGGCGCTCCGGCGACGGCAGCGGCTCGTGTACGACGGCGCCGAACGGCTCGGGACGGCCGCGTGCGGCGAGGAACTCCGTCGCGGTGCGGATGATCTCCAGGGAGTTCGCCTCGCACTCGGCGGAGGTGGCGCCCCACGCGGTGATGCCGTGCCCGCCGAGGACGACGCCGATCGCCTGCGGGTTGGCCCGGTGCACGGCGGCGATGTCGAGGCCGAGCTGGAAGCCGGGGCGCCGCCACGGCACCCACAGGACCCGGTCGCCGAAGCACTCCTTCGTCAGCGCCGGGCCGTCGGCCGCGGTGGCGAGGGCGATGCCCGCGTCGGGGTGCAGGTGGTCGACGTGCGCGGCGGTGACGAGGCCGTGCATCGCGGTGTCGATCGACGGGGCGGCGCCGCGGCGGCCGTGCAGGCAGTAGTCGAACGCGGCGACCATCTCGTCCTCGCGGTCGACGCCCGGGTACACGTCGACGAGTGCGCGCAGCCGATCCAGGCGCAGCACCGCGAGGCCGGCCTCGGTGAGGGTGCCGAGGTCACCGCCGGATCCCTTGACCCACAGCAGTTCCACGTCGCCGCCGGTGACGGGGTCGATCGCGGTGCCCACCGCGGACGTGTTGCCGCCGGCGTAGTTGGTGTTGCGGGGGTCGGCGCCGAGCCGCCGGGACCGCTCGATGAGCTCTTTCACGCGCCCCACCCCGCCTGCGTGCCGCCGACCCGCTCGGCGCGGACCTTCTCCAGGTAGCCGGACCGCTTGTAGGCGCCGATCGGGTCGGGGTCGATGCCCATGTCCTCGCGGACCGACCGCAGCAGGGGCCGCACGTCGGTGTTGTACGCGTCCATGAGGACCTCGTTCGCGCCGAGCACGTCCCCGGCATCCTGTGCCGAGCGAAGCGCGGCGTGGTCGACGAGCAACGCCTTCGCGGTCGCCTCCTGCACGTTGAGCACCGAGCGGATGACCGCCTGGATCTTCGGTTCGAGGTTGTGGCACTGGTCGAGCATGAACGCGATGCCCTTCGTGCTGAGTGCGTCGGCGAGCACGATCTCGTGCAGGATCCGGAACAGCTGGAACGGGTCGGCGGCGCCGACCATGAGGTCGTCGTCGGCGTAGAAGCGGGAGTTGAAGTCGAACCCGCCGAGCTTCCCGGCGCGCAGCAGGACCGCGACGATGAACTCGATGTTGGTGCCCGGCGCGTGGTGACCGGTGTCGATGACGACCTGGGCCCGCTCCCCCAGGGTCACGCAGTGCGCGTACGCGGTGCCCCAGTCGGGCACGTCGGTCATGTAGAACGCGGGCTCGAAGAGTTTGTACTCCAGGAGCATCCGCTGGTCAGGGCCGAGCCGGTCGTAGGTTTCCGACAGCGCCGCGGCGAGGCGGTCCTGCCGGGTCCGCACGTCGTCCTGGCCGGGGTAGTTGGTGCCGTCGGAGAACCACAGCTTCAGGTCCCGCGAGCCGGTGCGGTCCATCACGTCGACGCACTCCACGAGGTGCCCGATCGCCTTGCGGCGGACGCCGGGGTCCGGGTTGGTGACGCTGCCGAGCTTGTAGTCGTTGTCCTGGAACACGTTGGCGTTGATGGTGCCGAGCGCGACGCCGAGGTCTCTGGCGTGGCGGGCCAGGTCGGTGTAGTCCTCGACGAGGTCCCACGGGATGTGCAGCGCCACGCTCGGCGCCACGCCGGTGAACCGGTGCACGGTCGCCGCGTCGGCGAGCTTCTCATACGGGTCCCGGGGCACGCCCTCCTGCGGGAACACCTTGAACCGGGTGCCCGAGTTGCCGTATGCCCAGGACGCCGTCTCGATCCGCTGGCCGCGCAGTTGTGCCGCGACACGCGTGCGCGTCTCCGGGGCGAGCTCAGTCATTGCAACGCTCCAAGCTGGTGTTCGAGGTTGAACACCTCGTCGAGGACGACGAAGTGCCGACCGTTGATGAAGAACTCCGCCATCTCCGCCTGCCAGCGCCGGTCGACGTCGGTGGCGTCCATGGCGGCCTGCGCGGCGGCGAAGTCCTCGGTGAGGAGGTAGCCGACGAGCAGGCCGTCGTCGCGGAGGAAGAGCGAGTAGTCGTGCCAGCCCGCGTCGCGCAGTGCCGCGAGCATGTCGGGCCAGACGTGGGCGTGGCGGCGCCGGTATTCGTCCAGCCGGTCAGGCTTGACCTGCAGGGTGAAGCAAACCCGGCGCACGCCGTACCCCCTAACAGCGGGATCAGAAGTTGAACTGGTCGACGTTGGAGGCGTTGAACGTGAACGGGTCGCCGAGCAGGATGGTGCCGTCCTTGCCGACGGTGAACTCGCCGAGCTTGCCGGCCTTGAACTTGTCGCCTTCCTTGCCCTTGATGACGCCCGACGCCAGGGACGCGCCCGCGTAGGCGGCCAGGTAGCCGAGGTCGGCCGGGTTCCACAGCGCGAACGCCTTGACGGTGCCGTCCTTGACGTAGGCCTTCATCTGGTTCGGCGTGCCGAGGCCGGTGAGCTGGACCTTGCCCTTGTACGTGGAGCCGGACAGGTACCGGCCGGCGGCGGCGACCCCGACCGTGGTCGGGGAGATGATGCCCTTCAGGTTGGGGTGCTTGGCGAGCAGGCCCTGCGCCTCCTGGAAGGACTTCTGGTCGTCGTCGTCGCCGTAGACGGTGTCGACGAGCTTGAGCTTGCTGTACTCCGGCTTCGCCAGCTCGGTCTTCATCATCTCGATCCAGGCGTTCTGGTTCGTGGCGTTCGCCGTCGCCGACAGGATCGCGATCTCGCCGCCCTCGGCGCCGACCGCGTCGGAGATGAGCTTGATCTGGACCTTCGCGATGCCCTCGGAGGTCGCCTGGTTGATGAACAGGTCACGGCATTCGGGCTTGGTGTCCGAGTCGTACGTGACGACCTTCGCGCCGGCCTTGCGGGCCTCGTTGAGGGCGCCGCAGATGGCGTCCTTGTCGTTGGCGGACACCGCGATCACGTTGGTGCCCTGCTGCGACAGGGTGTTGATGTAGCTGACCTGCGCCGACGGGCTCGCCTCGGACGGGCCGGTCTCGCTGTAGACGCCTTTGAACTCCTCGACGGCGACCTTGCCGCCCTTGTTGTCGGAGGTGTCGAAGTACGGGTTGTTGACCTGCTTGGGCAGGAACGCGACCTTCAGGCCGCTCTTGATGGTGTCGGACGCGGCGGTGCCGTTGTCGCCGGTGCCGGTGCCGGGGTCGGAGTCCTCGGCGCAGGCGGTGGTGCTGAAGGCGAGCGCGGCGGCTACCGCAACCGCGATGAGCTTGCCAGCTCTCATGGGATTGAATCCTTTCAGCGGGGGACGCACGGGGGTGGGATGGGGTGTGTGGTCCTGTCAGGCGGTGCGTCTGCGGCGCAGGCGCTCGCGCGCCATGCCGACGACGTTCGGTCCGACGACCGAGGCGATGAGCAGCGAGCCGGTGATGATGGTGAGCGTGTTCGCCGGCACGTACGCCAGCTGCAGTGCGTTGCGCAGGGTGCTGAGCAGCACGACGGCGCCGATGACGCCGATCATGCCGCCGCGGCCGCCGAAGATGGAGACCCCGCCGAGCAGGACCGCCGCGACGACCGCGAGCTCCAGGCCGTTGCCGTTGTCGGCGCGGGCGCTGGCGAAGCGGAACGTCCAGAAGACCCCGGCGAGGGACGCCATCATGCCGGTCGCGACGAAGAGCCAGAACTTGGTGCGGGCGACCGCGATCCCGGCGAAGCGGGCCGCCTCGGCGTTGTTGCCCATGGCGTACAGGCCGCGGCCGACCGGGGTGGCGTGCAGGAGCACGCCGAAGAGCACTGCGAGAACGGCGACGACGATGATGACCCACGGGATGGTGAGGCCGGGGATGGGGCTGATCGCGGCGTCGGTCCAGGAGACGGGGTAGTCGGCGACGGCCTTGTCGCCGAGCACCACGTATGCCAGGCCCCGGTAGAGCGCCAGGGTGCCGATGGTGACCGCCAGGGACGGCAGCCCGAACACCGTGACGAACAGGCCGTTGACCGCGCCGAGGATCGCGCCGAGCAGCAGGCACAGCGCGATCAGCAGCGGCAGCGACGTGACGCCGTGCGCCCACAGGTCCCCCATGACGGCGCAGGTGAGGCCGAGGGTGCTGGCCACCGACAGGTCGATCTCGCCGGTGATGACGACCAGAGTCATCGGCAGGGCGATGATCGCGATCGGCACGATCTCCAGGGTCACGAACCGCCAGAACCGGGGGCTGGCCACGCCGTCGATGGTCGCCGCGCCGATGACGGCCACCAGGACCAGCGCGAGGAGCACGATCACGTCCCAGGACCCGACGGCCGGCAGGAGCCGGCGTTTCGGGGCGGCCGGCGCCGCCTGCTGGGCGGTGCTCAGCTCAACCATTGCGGCCGCCTTTCTGGAGGCTGCGGGCGACCCGCAGGGACAGGACCCGGTCGAGGCCGATGGCGGCCAGGATGAGCGCGCCGATCGCGGCCCGCTGCCAGAACGGGTTGATGCCGAGCACCGGCAGCGCGCTGGCGATGGTGGTGAGCAGCACCGCGCCGAGGGCGGCGCCGTAGACCGAGCCGCTGCCGCCGAAGATGGCGACCCCGCCGACGACGACCGCGGCGACGACGTTGAGCTCCTGGCCGAGGCCGGCGTTGGCGTCCAGGGTGCCGAACCGGGCGACGTACAGCACGCCCGCCAGCCCGGCGAGGGCCCCGCTGGCGACGAATGCGGCGAAGACCCGGCGGCCGACCCGGATGCCGGACAGCCTGGCGGCGGCCGGGTCGGAGCCGATCGCGTACAGCTCCCGGCCGCTGCGGTAGGAGCGCAGGTAGAACCCGGCGCAGGCCACGACGACGAGCGCGAACAGGGTCAGCACCGGCACGCCGAGGACGGTGGCGGTGCCCATGCGCAGGAACCCGTGCGGGATGTCGGCGGCGTTGATCTGCTTGCCGGTGGCCCACCGGTAGTCGATACCGCGGAAGACATACAGCGTGCCGAGCGTGACGACCAGCGCCGGCACCCGGGCCGCGGCGATCAGGGCACCGTTGACCGCACCGCACACCGCCCCGAGTGCCGCGCCGGCCACGACCACCACCGGGATCGGGATCCCCGGGTGGTCCAGGAACAGGGTGCCGGTCGCGAACGCCGACAGGCCGAGCACCGAGCCGACGGACAGGTCGACGTTGCGGGTGATGACCACGATCGCCTGGCCGGTCGCGAGGATCGCCAGGATGGTCGAGCCGAGCAGCAGGTCCTTGACGCTCTGCGCGGACAGGAACCGCGGGTTGCTGATCGCGGTGCCGCCGATGAGCAGCACCAGGGCGACGAGGATGCCGAGCTCCCGCACCAGGAACACCCGGTGGGTCAGCTTCGCCCCGGTCCCGGTGCGGGGCGGCACGGCGGTCTGGACGGCGGTCATGTCGACGCCCCCTGCCCTGTCGCGGCCAGCATCACGGACTCCTCGTCGGCTCGGGTGCGGGGGATGTCGGCGGCGAGCCGCCCTTCGTGCATGACGAGGACCCGGTCCGCCATGCCGAGGACCTCGGGCAGCTCGCTGGAGACCATGAGGACGGCGACGCCGTCGTCGGCGAGCTCGCTGAGCAGCCGGTGCACCTCCGCCTTGGTGCCGACGTCGATGCCGCGGGTCGGCTCGTCGACGATGAGCACCCGGGGGGCCGTCGACAGCCACTTGGCGAGCACGACCTTCTGCTGATTGCCGCCGGACAGCGTGCCGACCGGGTCGCTCAGCCGGGCCGCCTTCACCTGGAGCCGTTCGGTCCAGGTGCGGGCGTCGCGGCGCTCCGACGGGCCGAACAGCAGCCCGAGCCGGCTCAGCGACCAGCGCCGCGGCAGGGTGGCGTTGCGCTCCACCGACAGCTCCATGACCAGGCCCTGCTGGCGGCGGTCCTCGGGCACCAGGGCGAGCCCGGCGGCGATCGCCGCGGCGGCGCTGCCCTTGGCGAGGGGCTTGCCGTCGACGCGGACCTCGCCGGTGTCGTAGCGGTCGACGCCGAAGACGGCGCGGATGACCTCGGAGCGCCCGGCACCGACGAGCCCGGCCAGGGCGACGATCTCACCGCCGTGGACGGTGAAGCTGACGTCGGCGAAGGCGCCGGCGCGGGTCAGCCCGTCGACCTCCAGGCGGGCTTCCTTCACGGCGGCGGTGCGCCGCGGATACATCGAGGAGACCTCGCGGCCCACCATGCGCCGCACCACCTGGTCGACGGTCAGCTCGCCGGTGGCGTCGGTGGACACCCACCGCCCGTCGCGCATGACCGTGATCCGCTGGCACAGGGAGAAGACCTCGTCGAAGCGGTGCGAGATGAACAGCACCGCGGCACCGCCGTCGCGCAGCGCGCGGGCCACCGCGAAGAGCCGCTCGACCTCGACGCCGGACAGCGCGGCGGTCGGCTCGTCCATGACCAGGATCCGGGCGTCGAACGACAACGCCTTGGCGATCTCGACCAGCTGCTGGTCGGCGATCGACAGGCCGCGGGCCGGCCGGTCCGGGTCGATGTGCACGCCGAGGCGGTCGAAGAGCCCGGCGGCCCTCGCCCGCATCGCCGCGGTGTCGACCCGGCGCATCGAGCGCAGCGGCTGCCGGCCGATGAAGATGTTCTCCGCGACGGTGAGGTCGGGGAACAGCGTCGGCTCCTGGTAGATGACGGCGATGCCGGCGTCGCGGGCGTCGGCGGGGCCGGCCAGCCGCAGCGGCTCGCCGTCCAGGGTGATTGTCCCGGCGTCCGGGGTGTGCGCCCCGGCCAGGATCTTCACCAGGGTCGACTTGCCGGCGCCGTTCTCGCCGACGAGGGCGTGCGCCTCGCCGCCGCGCAGCTCCAGGCGCACGTCGCGCAGCGCGGCGACGGCGCCGAACGACTTGCTGACGCCTTCGAGAACCAGCAACCGACCCTCCTCCTGAACCGCTATTGCTTCTTGAACAAGCATTGTGAAACGTTTCATGCAGTGACTACAGTGACGGTAGAAGGGAACCCGCGACGGCGTCAAGGGTTTCCATCGCGTTACCGGTTTGATACATGTGACGCGGCCAGTTTCGCGTTGACACGTTTCAGAAGATCTCGGGAGATCGATGTCCAACACGACCGGCATCAAGGAGGTCGCCCGCCGCGCGGGCGTCTCCATCGGCACCGTCAGCAACGTGCTCAACCGGCCCGAGCTGGTCGCCTCGTCGACCCGGCAGCGGGTCCTGGACGCCATCACCGAGCTGGGTTACGTGCGCAACGACTCGGCCCGGCAGCTGCGGGCCGGGCACAGCCGGCAGATCGCCCTCGTCGTGCTCGACGTGACCAACCCGTTCTTCACCGACGTGGTCCGCGGCGCGGAGGCCGCCGCCGAGGAGCACGGCGTGATGGTCGTGGTCTGCAACAGCGGCGAGGACGCCGGCCGGGAGCACCGCCACCTCGACCTCCTCGAGGAGCAGCGGGTCCGCGGCGTGCTCATCACGCCCGTCGACGAGTCGCCGAACTCGCGCCTGGAGCTGCTCATCCAGCGCGGCACCCCGGTCGTGCTGGTCGACCGCGGCTCGGGGCGGCACAGCCGCTGCTCGGTCGCCGTCGACGACCTGCTCGGCGGGCGCCTCGCCGGCGAGCACCTCCTGGAGCAGGGCCACCAGCGGATCACGTTCATCGGCGGGCCCGCCAGCATCACCCAGGTCCGCGACCGGCACGCCGGCATCGCCGAGGCCGTGCGGGGCAAGGCGGAGCTGTCCGTCGTCACCACCGCGAACCTGACCGTCGCGGCCGGCCGGGCCGCCGCCGCCGAGTTCGACGCCGAGTTCGACGCCACCGCCGTCTTCTGCGCCAACGACCTTGTCGCACTCGGCGTGCTGCAGGGCCTCACCCAGCGTGGCATCCGCGTCCCCCAGGACGTGGCGATCGTCGGTTATGACGACATCGAGTTCGCCGCCGCGGCCGCTGTGCCGCTATCCTCCGTGCGACAGCCTCGGGAACAGCTCGGTCGCACCGCCACGGCCCTGCTGCTCGAGGAGATCGAGGACGACGGCCGCCATGAACACCGGCATGTGGTGTTCCAGCCGGAGCTGATCGTCCGCGAGTCGAGTGGCCGGCCCCGCACCCGCCGGCCCCGAAGGATTGGGCGGTGATCAATGCGTGTGGCACTGTTCGTGACCTGCCTCGCCGATGCCATGTTCCCGCAGGTCGGCCGGGCAACGGTCGAGCTGCTGGAGCGGCTCGGGCACGAGGTCGTCTTCCCTGAGGCGCAGACCTGCTGCGGCCAGATGCACATCAACACCGGATATCAGCGCGAAGCCGTCAAGCTCGTCGAGCACCAGGTGGACACGTTCGCCGGGTTCGAGGCGATCGTCGCGCCCTCCGGGTCGTGCGTCGGCTCGATCCGCCACCAGCACGCCGCCGTCGCCCGCCGCGCCGGGCGGGTCGCCCTGTCGCACCGGGCGGAGGAGCTCGGCGAGCGCACCTATGAGCTGTCGGAGTTCCTCGTCGACGTCCTCGGCGTCACCGACGTCGGCGCGCACTATCCGCACCGGGTCACCTATCACCCGACCTGCCACTCGCTGCGCATGCTGCGGGTCGCCGACCGCCCGCTGCGGCTGCTGCGCGCCGTCGGCGGCATCGACCTCGTCGAGCTGCCCGAGGCCGACCAGTGCTGCGGCTTCGGCGGCACATTCGCGCTGAAGAACGCCGACACGTCCGCGGCGATGCTCAGCGACAAGCTCCGCAACGTGCTGTCCACCGGCGCCTCCGTGGTGTCGGCCGGCGACTCGTCGTGCCTCATGCACATGGGCGGCGGCCTGTCCCGCCTGTCCACCGGCACCGAGGGCGGCGCCGGCGTGCGACCCGTGCACCTCGCGGAGATCCTGGCGGCGACGGCATGAGCCCGACGTTTCTCGGGATGCCGGTGTACGCGCCACGCGGGGTCGGCGCGCTGCGCGGCGACGAGTCGTTCCCGGACGCGGCCCGCACGGCGCTCGGCAACGGGCAGCTGCGCCGCAACCTCGGGCACGCCACCCGCACCATCCGCGGCAAGCGCGCCGCCGTCGTCGCCGAGCTCCCCGACTGGGAGGAGCTGCGCCTGGCCGGCGAGGCGGTCAAGGCCGCGACCATGGCCCGCCTGCCGGAGCTGCTGATCCAGCTGGAGGAGCAGGTCACCGCCCGGGGCGGCACGGTGCACTGGGCCCGCGACGCGACGGAGGCCAACGCGATCGTGCTCGGCCTGGTCCGGGCCGCCGGCGCCGACGAGGTCGTGAAGGTCAAGTCGATGGCGACGCAGGAGATCGGGCTCAACGAGGCCCTCGCCGACGGCGGGGTCACCGCGTGGGAGACCGACCTCGCCGAGCTCATCGTGCAGCTCGGCGACGACAAGCCCTCGCACATCCTGGTCCCGGCGATCCACCGCAACCGCACCGAGATCCGGGACATCTTCCGCCGCACCATGCCCGGCGTGGAGGACCTGACCGACGAGCCCCGCGACCTGGCCATGGCCGCCCGCGCCTACCTGCGGGAGAAGTTCCTGACCGCGCGGGTCGCGGTGTCCGGCGCCAACTTCGCCGTGGCCGAGACCGGCACCCTCGCCGTCGTCGAGTCCGAGGGCAACGGCCGGATGTGCCTGACCCTGCCACAGACCCTGATCACCGTCATGGGCATCGAGAAGGTCGTGCCGTCCTGGACCGACCTCGAGGTGTTCCTGCAGCTGCTGCCGCGGTCGTCGACCGGTGAGCGGATGAACCCGTACACGTCGCTGTGGACCGGCGTCACCCCCGGCGACGGCCCGCAGGACTTCCACCTGGTCCTGCTCGACAACGGCCGCACCGCGGTGCTGTCCGACGAGCAGGGCCGGGCCGCGCTGCACTGCATCCGGTGCAGCGCCTGCCTCAACGTCTGCCCGGTGTACGAGCGCACCGGCGGGCACGCGTATGGCTCGGTGTACCCGGGCCCGATCGGCGCCGTGCTCAGCCCGCAGCTCACCGGGGTCGAGGACAACGCCTCGCTGCCCTACGCGTCCAGCCTCTGCGGCGCGTGCTTCGACGCGTGTCCCGTGCGGATCGACATCCCGGCGATGCTCGTGCACCTGCGGGCCCGGCACGTGGAGGAACGGGCCGAGCGGCTGATGCCGTCCGCGGAGGCCGTCGCCATGGCGGCGATGTCGTGGGTGATGGCGAAGCCCGCGAGGTTCCGCGGCGCGGAGCGGCTGATGCGGTTCGGCCGGATCCTCGGCCGGCGCGACAACCGGATCACGGCGCTGCCGCCGCCGCTGTCGGCGTGGACGGCGAGCCGTGACCTGCCCCGCCCGCCCGGGCAGACGTTCCGCGAGTGGTGGCGCACCCGCCCCGCGCCGCCGGCCGCACCCCCGACCACACCCCCAGCCGCACCCGGGTCCGCGGCTGCGTCGGGTCCGGCTTCCTCCGGGGAGGACCGATGAGCGACGCACGGGAAGCGGTCCTGGCCCGGATCCGCGCCGCCCTCGGCCCGGACCCGGTGGTGCCGGACGTGCCACGCGACTACCGGCGCTCCGGCGCCGCCGCGCCGGAGCTGGCCGAGCTCCTGGACCTGCTCGTCGACCGCCTCGTCGACTACAAGGCGACCGTGATCACCACGACCGCCGCGGACCTGGCCGCCGACCTGCGGGCCGCCCTCGACGCCACGATGCCCGCCGGCGGCCGGTTGATCGTCCCGCCGCAGCTGCCCGGCGAGTGGCTGCCGCGTACCGACGCCGCCGCCGGCACCGAACGGGACGTGGTGGTCGACGACGGCACGCTCGGTCCCCGCGACCTCGACGGCTTCGCGGGGGTCGTGACGGCGTGCGCGGCCGCGTGCGCGGAGACCGGCACGATCGCCCTGGACGGCGGCCCCGACCAGGGCCGCCGGGCGATCACGCTCGTGCCGGACCGGCATTTCTGCGTGGTGCGCGCCGATCAGGTCGTGCACTCCGTGCCGGACCTGCTGACCCGGCTGGCCCCGACCCGGCCGCTGACGCTGATCAGCGGGCCGTCGGCGACCAGCGACATCGAGCTCAACCGGGTCGAGGGCGTGCACGGCCCGCGCACCCTCGTGGTGCTGCTGGTGCGCTAGAACCGGCGCGGCGGGGACAGCGTCAGGCGGTGCTGGAGCCGTTCGAACTGCATCGGCGTCAGCCGCGCGGTCGCGGCGAAATCCGCCAGGCTGGTGAAGCCGCCGCGGCGCTGCCGCTCCGACAGCACGTGGGCGACCCGGGCACTGTCGAAGGCCTCGAGCGTGCTGAGCTGCGCGGCGTCGGCGATGTTCACGTCGACCGGGCCGTTCGGCGTCCACGGGGTCGGCGCCGGCCACGGCGTGGTGGACGCCATGGGACCCGACGCCATAGGACCTGACGCCACGGGACCCGTGGCCGCCATCGGTCCCGTGGCCGCCATCGGTCCCGTGGCCGGGAACTGCTGCGACGCGTACCCGTGCGGCGGCGTGCCCTGCGCCGGGAACCCGGACGACGCGGTCGAATACGGCGGCGCACCCGAGTACGGCGCACCCGAGTAGGGCACCGCGGAGGCGGGGCCGACCGGCGACCCGTACGCCACCGGGGAGCCGAACGCCGCGGGCGAGCCGAACGCCGCCGGGGAGCCGTACGGCTGCGACTGGGCGGCCAGGTAGCGCTGCTCCTGCCAGCGCAGCCAGAACACGTTGAGCACGAGTGAGTGCACGATGCTGGCGAACCACAGCAGTCCCCAGGCCGTCACGACGTTGTCGTCCAGGTGTTCGGGGGTGGCGTCACCGACCCGGTCGGAGGCGACGAACAGGCCGGTCTCGACCACCAGATACGCGACGCCGGCGCCCCACCAGCCGGGTTTGCGGGCGCGCAGCCCGATCAGGACGAACCCGGCGCCGCTCAGACAGCCGACGCCGACGATCGAGATGAGGACCCACCAGCTGTGCAGCAGCTTCCAGCCGAACCCCGGGCGGGCGGGTGCGGGATACATCAGCGAACCCTAACAGCGTCGCCGCGTCACCACTGCCCGTGCAACGTCGTGGCCAGGAGTGCTGCCGCGAACGCGGTGCCGACGAGGACCAGCATCGTCCACGCCCGCAGGCGCAGGCCCCGGCGCAGCGCCGGACGCTCCTCGGGCAGCGCGAACACCCGCGCCGGCCAGTGCCGCCAGGACACGTCGGCGAACACGGCGGCGGCCGCGCAGTACAACACCGACACCCCGAGAAACGTCAGCCGGATGCCACCGCCGGTGAGCGCCGCGACGCCCGCGCCGGTGACCAGCAGCGCCCCGGCGATCGGCACGACCTTCCAGCGGTTGCCCTGCGCGAGCAGCGTGAGGAACTCCTCGAGGCGTTCGTCGTCGAAGCCGAACCGGGCGACCTTCGGCTGGACCACGACGAGGCTGTATCCCATCGACCCGCACCACATCGCGGCCAGGGCCAGGTGCACGGTGAGCAGCGACGACACCAGCATCCCGGCAGCCTAGCCGCGGGCACCGGGCGGTGGTGAGGGTCAGTTCACGCGGCGGCGAACTTCCAGTGCCACGGCTCGCGCGGGGTGTTCTCGGTGAACCCGAACCGTCCCGCGTTGGCCCGCATCCACGCCTGCGCCTTCGCGTCGAGGTCGAGGTCGACGGCGAGGCCCCAGCCATGGTCGCTGGTGCCGGGCGCCGCGGCCAGGCCGCCCTGGGCGTAGAGCCCCTTGCGGCGGGCGAGGTCGACCTGCTCGTCGTAGCTGCGGTAGGAGTCGGTGATCCCGATCGTGACGCCGTCGGCCTGCGCCGCGCGCAGCAGCCCCTCCATGGCGGTCGCGGCCGGCTTGGCGAGCCGGTGCCCGGTCGAGCCGACCTCGGTGAGCGCGGCGGCCGGGATGCGGCCGTTGTCGTAGCGCTCCTTGAGCGTCGCCTCGGAGGCCCCGGAGACCCCGGCGACCCCCGTCGCCGCCGTCATCGCCGCGGCGAACGCGGTGCCCCGCGCCGCCGGGTCCGCCGGGTCCGCCGCGGCCGGCGGCCGGAACGCGGCGAGCTGGTAGCGGATCTCTGCCATCCGGGTGGCGATGCCGGTGATGCCTTCCACACGCACCGCATCGGCACCCGGAGACGCAACTTGAGGCAGTTGGCTCAGACGTGCACGCCGGGCGGGATCACGCCGTAGATGAGTGCGGTCGAGCCGGAGCCCTTGGCGTTGATGAAGCCGCCGCACAGGATCGAGGCGCCGGTCGTCGGGAACTTGGCGAGGTTGGCGAGGATCTCCAGGCTGATCCGGTGCCGCTGGTACACCAGCAGCGACGCCAGGAACTCCGGGTCGGTGCCGAGGTCGGGGCCGAACGTGTCGATGCCGGTGCCGCCGTTGCGCCCGATCCGGCCGGTGTCGATGAACCACTGGACCGTCTGCGGCGCGAAGCCCGGCTGGTGCAGGACCCCGTCGGCGTCGAGGTTCGGGAAGGCGTCAGTGCCCCACTTGTACTCCCAGCCGGTCCACATGATGATCATCGACTCGTCCGGGATCCGGCCGTGCCGGCGCTCCCACTGCTTGACGTCGTCGATGGTCAGCGCGTAGTCGGCGTTGCGGGCGCACTTGTCCCTCACGTCGATCTTGACGGCGGGCAGGAACAGGTCGTTGGGGTCGAGGTCGTCGGCCAGGGGCTCGCCGGCGTTGAAGTGGCCGGGCGCGCCCCAGTGGGTGCCGGTCGCCTCGCCCTCCCGGACGAACTGCAGGTAGTAGCCGTCGTCCTCGATGGTGGCGATGGTCTCCAGCGTGAACGCCGGGTCGCCGGGGTAGATGTTGGTCCTGGCCGGGTCGTTGATGTGGGACAGGCTGATCAGCCGGGTCTTTCCGGGCTTCAACGCTGCGCCCCCGCTCTCGGCCGCGGCCGCGCTGCCGGCCAGGCCGGCGGCGCCGGCCACCGCACCGCTCGCGGCCGCTGTCAGAAGGTGTCGTCGCTGCATGATGTGGTTCGCCCCTCGCGTCCGTGCTTCGGGTCAGTGATCTGGGTCGGTGCTCAGGTTCGGTGCCCTGGATCGGTGCTGGGTGCCGACATGCCACATTGCACCCGTGCACCGACCCGCGCAAGATCTGCCGTCTTACCCGGCGTGGCGGGACCTTCGACCCAGGGCAACCGGCAACCTCGCCGCCTAAAGTCGGCGGCGCAGGGAACCTGTGGGTGCTCCCGTACGACTAACCAGGCAGACGAGTGGGGGGTTGCGCGTGTCGAAGCGCCAGCGGGACTCGCGCGAGTACGCGCGACGCATGCGGATGATCCAGGAGCGGTCGACGGCCCGGCACGGCCGGATGCGCCGCGCGACCGCCGCGATCGCCGCCGTGGTGGTCGTGTTCGCCGTCATGATCGTGGCGAAGCTCGGCGGGGCGGGCGAGGGTGGCGGCGGCGGCGAGCAGGCCGCGCCGTTCCCGACCGGCCCGGCCGCCGAGGCGATCGTCACCGCCCTGACCTCGGTCCCGCCGTCGGTGCTCGACCAGGTCGGCGCCGGCTCCGCCGCGACCCTGCCGAAGCCGGTGACCGGCCAGCAGGTGCTCACCGACGGCGGCAAGCCCCTCGTGCTGTATGTCGGCGCCGAGTACTGCCCGTTCTGCGCCGCGCAGCGCTGGCCGGTCGTGGTGGCGTTGTCCCGGTTCGGGACGTTCAGCGGGCTGACGATCACCGCGTCCGCGTCCGACGACGTGTATCCGAACACGCCGACGGTGTCCTTCCACGGCAGCACCTACACCAGCGACCTGCTCACGTTCCAGGGTGTGGAGACCAGCAGCCGGACCCGCAAGGGCGGCTCCTACACGCCGCTGGACCAGCTGACGCCGCAGCAGGCGCAGCTGGTGCAGAAGTTCAACGCCCCGCCGTATGTCGACGCGAAGTCCGCCGGGGCGATCCCGTTCATCGACTTCGCCAACCAGGCCGTCGCCGCCGGGTCGTCGTTCAGCCCGGACCTGCTCGCCGGCATGACCGCGGAGCAGGTCACGGTGGCGCTGTCCGACCCGGGCAGCGACATCGCCAAGGCCGTCGTCGGCAACGCCAACGCGATGACCGCGGTGCTGTGCAAGATCACTGGCGGGAAACCGGCGAACGTCTGCGCGACGCCCGCGGTGACCGCCTTCCAGGGCAAGGTCTGAGGAGGGGGTTCGACGATGACCCAGACCGCAACCGTCCAGGTCAGCGACCCGCTGGTGCAACGGTGGGTGCCGCCGGCGTCGCTGGTGCTGGCCGTCCTCGGCCTGGCCGTGTCGGTGTACCTGACGATCGAGCACTACACGGCCTCGACGACCCTCGCGTGCCCGGACACCGGTGCGTTGAACTGCCTGAAGGTCACCACCAGCGAGCAGTCCAAGCTCTTCGGCGTGCCGGTGGCGGTCCTGGGCCTGGTGTACTTCGCGGTCATGCTGGCCCTGTCGCTGCTGTGGCGCACCCCGCGCCGGGACGTCCGGCTCGGCCGGCTGGCGTTCTCGGCCGTCGGGGTGCTGTTCGTCGCCTGGCTCGTCTACGCGGAGCTGTTCACTCTCGACGCGATCTGCCTGTGGTGCACGGCGGTGCACGTCCTGGCGATCGGCCTGTTCGCTGTCACGGCCCTCGGGACGGCCTACGCGGACCCCGCCGACCTGACCTGAGAAACGGCCGGGAACTTTCCGCCGGTCCGCGGCGACTACCCCGCTGACCGTGCCAACATCCTGTCTCCGAGAGGACAGCCCGCATCATGCGCCTGACCCACGTGGTCCGCGCGGGTGTCGCCGTCGCCGCGGCCGCCGCCGCTGCACTCGCCTTCCCCGCCGCCGCCTCCGCGCACGTCACCGTCAACCCGAACACCGCCACGCAGGGCGGCTACACGAAGGTGACGTTCCGGGTACCGAACGAGCGCGACGACGCCTCCACCACCAAGGTCGAGATCGCGTTGCCGACCGACAAGCCGATCGCCTCCGTGTCGCTGAAACCGGTCCAGGGCTGGACCGCGGTCGCCGAGAACAGCAAGCTCGCGACGCCGATCAAGACCGACGACGGCGAGATCACCGACGCCGTCTCGAAGATCACGTGGACGGCGTCGGCGGACGCGGCGATCAAGCCGCACCAGTTCCAGGAGTTCGACGTGTCCCTCGGCCCGCTGCCCGTCGCCGACCAGCTGGTGTTCAAGGCGCTGCAGACGTACTCCAACGGTGAGATCGTCCGCTGGATCGACGAGCCCGCCGCCGGCGCGGAGGCCGAGCACCCGGCGCCGGTGCTCAAGCTCACCAAGAAGGCCGACCCGTCCGCCGTGGCGTCGACCGGCACCGCCGCCGGCCCGGCCGTCGAGGCGAAGGACGACGGGAGCGACGGCACCGCCGTCGGGCTCGGCGTCGCGGGTCTCGTCCTGGGCCTGGCCGGCCTGGTCGTCGGCGTCCTCGCCTACCGCCGCGCCACCCCGCGCACCACGGCCTGACGCACACCGCCTGACCAGCACCGCCTCGCAGGACCCGGAGACCCCGCGCGCCGCTCGGTGCGCGGGGTCTTCCGCGTCACATCCCCTGGCACCGCCGACGGGTGGTTGAACCCACAACCGTCTGGTGGTGTAGACCTCAACGGGGATCCGCACCCGACTGCGAAGCAGACTCCGAAGCAGACAGGGAGATCCGGTTGACCAGGGACGAGGAGCTGATGACCGCGCTGTACACCGAGCACTACGGTGTGCTGCTCGGCTTCGTCTCGCGGTACGAGCGCGACCGCCACCGTGCCGAGGACCTCGTCCAGGAGACGCTCCTGCGGGCCTGGAAGCACATCGGGCGGATCGACGTCAGCCGCGACACCACCAGGTCCTACCTGCTGACGATCGCCCGCAACGTGGTCAGCAACGCGTGGCGGGCGGACCAGCGCAGGCCCAGGCTCGTCGACGACCCGGACGCGATCGCCGCGGTCCCCGACGCCGACAACGTCGACGACCTCGTCGAGGGCTGGCTCGTCCGGGCCGCCCTGGACCGGCTGTCGGTGGAGCACCGGCAGGTCGTGGAGTCCGTGTACTACGACGGGCGTACCGTCGCCGACACCGCCCGCCGGTTGTCGGTGCCGGAGGGGACGGTCAAGTCCCGCGCCTACTACGCGGTCCGGGCGCTGCGCGCGGTGTTCGAGGAGATGGGGGTGCTGCGATGAGCGACGAACACGACGCGGTGCGCCCACTGCTCGGTGGGTACGTGCTGGGCGGGCTGGACGAGAGCGATCAGGTCAGGGTCGACGCGCACCTGAGCGGCTGCACCGACTGCCGGGCCGAGGTCGACCGGCTCGCGCCGGTGCCGGAGCTGCTGCAGCGGCTGCCCGCCGACCCGGCGCGGGGTTCCCTGGCGGCGATCGAGACGCCGAGCCGGGACGGGCTGGACGCGCTGCTGCGCCGGACCAGGCGGGCGGCGCCGCCGTCCCGCCGCCGTCGCGCCCGGGTCCTCGCCGGGGTCGTGGGCGCGGTCGTCGCCCTGCTCGCCGTCGGGTCCGTGGTGTGGTCGCGGTCCGCGACAACGCCCGAGGCGGCGCCGCGGCCGAGTCAGCAGACCGTGCTGTCGGCACCACAGTCAGCGCCGCAGCCGGCGCCGTCGGGCTCCGGGGCGAGCGCTCCGGCCGGCACGGTGGTGCAGTTCGTCGCCGCCGCCGGCAGCGCCCTGACGGGCCGGGCGACGCTGAGCCCGCGGCAGTGGGGCGTGTCGGTGGCCCTGGAGCTGAGCGGGCTGCCGGGCGACGGGCCGTTCGTGCTGCACGTGGTCGGGCGGGGTGGCCAGGAGGAGCAGGCGGCGTGCTGGGGACGGACCACGTCCGCCTCGGCCCGGGTGACGGGCGCCAGCTCGATCCAGCTGCCGAACGTCGACCGGGTCACCGTCTCCGACTACCACGGCCACCTGCTGGGGACGGCCGCACAACACTGAACGTCCGGTCGGCAAGGTCCTCGCCGGCGGGCGTCCAGGGCGTCCGGCACGTCATCACGATCGCCTGAGGACGCAGTCGCCGCAGGTGCCGCCGCCGGGGATCCGGTAGTACAGGCAGCAGTTGCGGCGACGCAGCGCCCGGCCGCGCAGGTCCGCCGTGCCGGCCAGGGGCTCGACATCGAGCAGCTCGGCGACCACCGCCCAGGCGGCGGGATCGTCGAGCTGGCCGGCGGCGCCGGCGAGGGCCGAGCTGACGTTGCCCCACAGCACCTTCGGGGACAGCCGGAACCGGTCCTGGAACATGGCGAGCAGCGGCGCGACCAGCCCCAGCACAACCCGCTCGTGCAGGGCGGCCGTGCTGGGCCCGCCGGCCGGCGGCGCGACGCACGCCATGGGCCACGGGCCGCCGGGGACCGGCTTCCAGTACAGCTGCTCCGGCGCCGGGTAGCGCGGCGTGATCAGCGGCGGGGCAAGGAGCCGCGACGCGACGCCGAGGAACGTCACCGACGCGACCACCCGCACCGGCACCGTGGCCGGGTCGAGCCCGAACATCGCGATCAGGGTCTCGCGAGCGACCGCGACCCGCTCCGCGGCCACGGCCGGGTCGAGCAGCTCCGTGAACGGCCGCCACCCCGCGTCCGGCGCGAAGTCCTCCCAGACGAAGTACGGATTCACCGCCGCAGCCTAGTTCACCGGCACGTCATGGACGCGCCTCAATGGATCACGGTGTGCCGGGCGGATGATGCGGCGACCGGATTGCGCCGCCGTCGCAGGCGATAGCATGGGGTGATGTCCGTGACCGCAGACACCGGCGAGCGTTCGCGGATCATCGAGGCCGCATACCGCTGCCTGGTCGACACCGGCGGGGGCGGCCTGTCCGTCACCGGCGTCCTCAACGCCGCAGGCCTTTCCACGAGGGCGTTCTACCGCCATTTCGACTCCAAGGACGCGCTGCTGCTGGCGATGTTCCGCCGCGACAGCGACCGGGTCCACGCCGAGCTGACGGCGGCCGCGGCCGCCGCGCCGACACCGCCGGAGGCGTTGCGGGCGTGGATCTCCGGCTTCCTGTCGCTGACCGCCGACAGCCACCGCCGGCGGCGGGTCCTGGTGATGTCCTGCGGCGAGCTGATGGGCACCGCCGGCTATGCCGCGGAGCGGGCCAGGATGACCGCCGCGCACCATGCGGCGATCGCGGCGATCCTCGAGCGGGGCCGCGCCGACGGGACGCTGCCGTGGGCCGACCCGGACGCCGACGCGCGCACGATCACGGCGGCGCTGTCCGCCGCGTTCCAGGAGCGGATGGCGCAGGGCCCGGCGGCGGACGGTGCCGACTCGGCGGCGCGGGCGGCGGAGCAGGTCACCGACTTCGCGTTTCGCGCCCTGGGCGCGGCGACCGTCTGACACCTTCCGTCTCCTGTGGCCTAGTGGCTACAGTGCTCGGATGCCGCCACGGTACGAGCGGGTCGCCGACGCCCTCCGGGCCCAGATCATGGCCGGGACGCTGCCGCCCGGCGCCACGGTGCCCAGCGCCGACGTGCTCGCCCACGAGCACGACGTCGGCCGCGACACGGCGCTGAAGGGCATCGCCGTGCTGCGCCGGGAGGGGCTGCTGTTCCTCGCCCCCGACAAGTCGATCCGGGTCGGCCCGGCGGCCGCCCGCCCGACCCGGCACCCGCTGAGCGGCCCGGACGAGGTCCGCGCCGTCCCGCCCGGCGGGGTCGTGTCGGCGAGGATGCCGACCCGGCGGGAACGGGAGCGCTTCGACCTCGCCGAGGGCGTGCCGGTCCTGGTGGTGCGCACCGGCGACGGGGAGGAGGTCCACCCCGCCGACCGGTTCGGCCTGCGCTGGACCTGAGATCCGGGTCAGTCGGCCCAGGCCGCGATCCCGTCGAGCCGGGCGGCGACCGCGTGCCAGGTCCCGCGGACCGCGTCGGCGTCCAGGGCGTCCAGGCGGCGCCGGGCGGACCGGCCGACGAGGGCCCGCTCGGCGTCGCGCAGCAGCTCGTCGACCTCGTCGAGCAGGCCGCCCTCGGCGAGCAGCTCGCCGACGTCGTGCAGGTCGAACGCCTCGGCCAGCTCCACGGCGACGTCCCGGGCGGCGATGAGCAGCTCCGGCATCCATTGTTGCGGCGGGAAGCCGAGGTTGTACTGCACCAGGTCCAGGTCGATCTGCTCCTCGTCGCCGGGGTCGCGCACGAGCGCCACGAACCGGTCCCTGACCTGCTCCCAGCCGTCGAGGCCGGCGAGCTCGTGGTCGGCGTCGCGCAGCAGGTACGCGGCGAGCCCGTCGATGGTGTGGAACAGCAGCGGCCCGCCGCCCCGGCTGAGGAACACGGTCTGGTCGGGTTCGACGAACCGCGCCCGGATCGTCCAGCCGTTGCCGGACGGCAGCCCGAGCTGCAGCGGGTGGAACGGCGCGTCCCGCCACGCCTGGCCCGGCACCAGCGGGTGGGACGCCGGTAGCCAGCTCCACAGCGGCCCGCCGTCGTCACCGGCTGCGTCCCGCGCCGTCCGGCCGGGCACGGTCCTCTCCGGCGCCGGCGGGTGCGGCAGAGCCGCCTGGTGCGGCACGTCCGGCTGGTGCGGCACCGGGACGGGTGGGGGCGCGGATGCCAGTACCGCGACGCTGCCGGTGACGGCGGCCAGTTCCGGCTGCTCCAGGGCGACCGGCCGGACGCCCGCGACGCGGTGCAGGAGGGTCGCGACGAGCGGCATCCGGGTGCCGCCGCCGGCCAGGTACACGCCGGCGACCGGCGCCCCACCGGCCGCACGCATGGTGCGCAGCGTGAGCTCGGCGGTGGGGCGCACCAGTGGGGTCGCGATCCGGTCCAGGTCGTCGGGGGTCAGCGTCACGTCGCCCCGGCCGGCGACGGACACGGCGGCGGCGGTGCCGGCGCACAGCAGCTCCTTCGCGAGCCGGGCCTGCTCCAGCAGCACCCGCCGCTGCCGGGTGCCGAGCGGGCCACCGGGCGTGACGGCCAGGAGGTGGTCGGCGATCGCCGCGTCGACGTCGAGCCCGCCGGCACCCGCCAGGTCGGCGGCGGCAACGACCTGCGGGCCACCGGCGCCGGGACGCAGGACGGTGACCTCGAAGGTGCCGGCGCCCAGCTCGTACACGACGATGCACTGCCCGTCGGGGCACGGCACCCGCAGCCGCTCCAGCAGGGTGCTGGCGACCGCGACCGGTGAGGGCACGAGCCTGGCGGCCGGCAGCCCGGCCATGGACGCGGCGGTGAGCAGCGCGCCGCGGTGATGGGCGTCCCACGACCCGGGGTGGGTCAGCGCGACCTCCAGGGGCGCGACGCCGCCGGTGACCCGCAGCACCTCGGCGTGCACGGCCCACAGGACCGCGGCGAACAGGTGCACGACGGGGACGCCGGTGCCGCCGAGCGTGACGGTGGCGTCGGCGACCCGCAGCTTCGGGTGGGGCTCGTAGCGGTCCGGGTCGAGCGCCCCGTCGCGCACGGCGTCGCCGCCGACCGCGAGGACGCCGGCGGCGGCGTCGAGGTGGACCGCCGAGCGCAGCAGCGGCGAGCCGTCGAACAGCAGCGGCGTCACCTCACCGCCGGCACCGGTGAGGACCGCGGCCGTGCTGGATGTACCGAAGTCGATGCCGAGGTGCATCAGCAGATGGTGTCAGGCCCGCCGGGGCCGGCGGTCACGCCCCGGCGGGGTCTGGGGTCACGGCCCGGCGGGGATGCCGAGCGGGTCGGTGTCGATCCCCCGGTGGTCCACGATGCCGGGGTCGGTGTCCTCGTCCTCGGGGGCGGCGTGGGCGCCGCGGGTGAAGGAGCCGGTGTCCACGCCGGTGGTGGTGAGGTGATCGACGACGACGGCGGTCACGTTGTCGCGGCCGCCGGCGAGGACGGCCCGCCGCACGAGGAGGTCCGCGGCGGCCTGCGCGGCCGGCTCGGACCGCAGGACGTCGGCGATCTCGTCGTCGGTGAGCTCCAGGGACAGCCCGTCGGAGCAGACGACGAACCGCTCCCCCGGCACCGGCGACATGACCCACAGGTCCGCGTCCGGGGCGGGCCGGGTGCCGAGCGCGCGGGTGATCACGCCACGCCGGCGGGTGACGCTCTCCGGGGCGGTGTGGTCGATGGTGAGCTGGGTGAGGACACCGCCGGCGAACCGGTACACCCGGGAGTCGCCGACGTTGAACACCGCCCACCGCTCCACGCCGTCGTCGAGCACGAGGCTGATGCCGGTGAGGGTGGTGCCCATGCCGGTGCGGACCGGGTGCTCGGCCGCGGAGGCGAGGATGTCGTTGTTGGCGCGGGCGATCTCGTCGTGCACGTCCTGCGGGGTCCGGCCGGCCCGGTCGGCGAGGCGTCGCAGGGCCTCGACGGCGATCTCGCTGGCGATGTCACCGGCGGCGTGGCCGCCCATGCCGTCGGCGACCGCGAAGACCCCGTCGGCGACGAGCGCGCTGTCCTCATTGCGCCGGCGGACCCGGCCGACGTCGCTGGCGGCACCCGCCCGGACGGCCGCCATCACGCACCCGCCGCGACGCGGGCGCCGAAGCGCTCGACCAGGGCGGCGACGACGCCGTCCCGGTTCGACGGCCGGCCCGGCAGCGGGGCCGATGGCTGGTCCGATGGCTGGTCGGCGGTGGTCGGCTGCCCGTCGGACAGCAGCCAGGTGCCGTCGGCGGCGCGGGCGATCGCGAGCTCCACCTCGGGCCCGTCGCCGGTGCCGGACCTGATGACGACGGCGGCCTCGCCGTCGCCGGCGGTGCAGCGGTCCACGAACCGGGCCAGGGGCGCGGCCAGTGGCTCGGCCGGGTCGAGGGCGTCGACGCCGTAGAGCCCGAACGGCCCCGGATACGCGGCGAGGTGCGCCGCGGTGCCGCTGAACAGGTGCATCGTCAGGGTGCGGGCGCCAGAGGAACCGGCCGCCTCGGTCGTCGTGTGCAGCGTCGACAGCGCGGCGACGGCGCCGAGCACGAGGGGCCCCGGCACGACGTTGCCGCCCTCGTCGGTGCACAGCCCCCGGGCGAGCAGCGACGCGACCCCGGCGGCGGTGACGATGTCGGTGGCCGCCTCCGGTTGCAGGCCGAGCCGGCGCCGGACGGCGTCCATGCCGGCGGTGCGCTCGCCGTGCGGGCCGGCGGCGGAGCGGAGCAGGAACTCAAGCTCTGCGAACGTGCACAACGTGGTGTCGGCCATTGCCGGAAACGCTCCTCCTTCAGGTGCTCGCCTTGCCGTGCCCTGCCGTGCCTGCCACCGTCCGGATCAGGCGGGCCGCTGCGCCGACCCTTGCATGATCGACGGCCGGGACGCGAAAGTCATGCGCTTCTCGGGACGTCGGCACCTTTGGATGCGTCGGCCCGGTCTGCCAGGTGCACCGGCTGGCGGCTCGATGCCCGCCGAGGGTTCGAGCGGCGCCGGCCGGCACCGGAACGCACCGGAAGAACGGCCCGATGAGACTACCACCGCGGGCGCCTGACGCCCGTAGACTGCCCTGCCCGCGGAATGCCTGGAGTTCACGGCCGACCGGCCGACCGGTCGCGACGTGCCACCGGCGCTGGGCCGGGGCGGTGCTGGTCGCCGCCGTCCTGTCCCCGTGAGCTGTCTTGTCCAGTGAGTCCCGGCACATCGTTGGGCCGGCCGGGCGCCGGGTCCGTGCACCTGGGCAAGCCCCTACTGCCCCATTGGAGAAGTCGTGCGTGCCCTCAACGTGCGCTGGTGCACCGGCGCCGCGGGCGTCGGCTACGTGGTCCTCGCGGGCCTGGAGAACATGGACTTCCTCGCCGCCCCCGGCCGCGGCGACCCTGGTGCCACGGCCGCGTACTACACGGCGAACCCCGGCGGCCTGCGGCTGGCCGCCCTGGTGGGTGCGCTCGCGCTGGTGTCGTACGCGGCCTTCGCCGCCGGCCTGTTCGCGGCGCTGCAGCACCGCCGCGACCCGTGGGCGCTGCTGCTGGTGACGGCTGGCGTCGCGGGCCCGGCGGTCGCGGCGGTGTCGCTGCTGGCGCGCGTGGCGGCGATCGCGGCCCCACCGGCCGACCGGCTCGTCCGCCTGCACGCGCTCCACCTCGACCTGCGCCTCGCCGGCGGTGTCCTGCTGGGCCTGACACTCATCGGCGCGGGGGTCGCCGCAGGGGTCCGGGAGCGCCTCCTGCCCCGCTGGCTGGCCGCTTGCCTTCTCGCCACCGGCGCCTGGCTGGTCCCGGTGAGCGCCGCCGCGCTCCTGTCACCCGGCCCCCTGCTGGACGCGCTTGCGTTCGCCGGGTTCGTCGCCGACGCGGTCTGCGTCGGCGTGCTCGCCACCTGGCTGCTGCTGCCCCGCGCCGGGTTCGCGCCGACCCTCGCCTGGCTCGTCTTCTTCGTCGTCAGCCTCGCCGCGGGCGTCAGCGGCGCCGCCCTGCTCGCCTTCCCGGGCAGCACCCGCACGTTCTTCTCCTGGCCGCTCGGCCCACCACCGCTCGCCGCGACCATCGGCGCCTGCTACGTCGTCGCGGCCGCCGTCTACGGCCTCGCCCTGCGCGCGGGCGGCCCGGCCCGCCGGTGGGCCGAGGCCCGGGGACTGCTCGGCGGCGTCGGCGCCCTGTCGGTGCCGATCTTCGTGGTGACGCTGCACCACCTCGAGGCCTTCGACTTCGCCGCCTGGCAGGCCTGGGCATGGGTCATCCTCTTCGGCCTCTTCCCCGCGGCGGCGGCAGCCGCTGTGTGGGCGGGGCGCCGTCCGTACCGCCGCAGCAGCCACAACGCCGTCGGATGGGCGCCGCTGGTGTATGGGCTCCTCCTCGCGGCGGCGGCCATGGTGCTGCTGGCGGCGCCGTCGGTCGCGGCCGGGCTGCCGGTCGCGGCCGGACCGTTCGGGGCGCGGGTCCTGGCCGGCTGGTGCGCCCTGGCCGCGTTCCTGGCGCTGCGGGTCGCGACCCGCCCGGCCACCGAGACGCGCCCGGCCGCCGTGGCGTTGCCACTGTTCCCGGTCGCGTGGCTGCTCGCGCCGCTGCCGTATGTCCCATCGGGCATGGGCACCGTGGTCTGGTGCACTGCCTGCGCCACGCTGCTCGCCCTCGCCCTCCTCCCCCGCCCACGGTGAGGTGACCTGCTCGGCCGCGGGTGGCGTTCGTCGCCCTCTCCCAGGCGGTCAAGCGCGTGCCGATCGCGATGTGATCCGGCCTCGGCACCGCCCGCCATCGTTGCGATCGGCACGCTGTTCCCCAGCGAGCCGCTGAGCGTGTCGAAGGTCGCCGGCCGGCATCGGCATCGCCGGCGTTGTCGTGCTCAACCTCGGCGGCGCACATTGTGCGCGGACCCGCCCCTGCGGCCGTCCCGCCCCGCCTCTGCGAGGGGCGCCGCAGCGCCCTGCCCTGTGGGTCCGGCGCACGAGGAAGGCCCTAGACAGCCGTAGCAGCTGCGACGCGGGCAGACCGCCGGCGTCGTTTGCCCAGACAGCTCTGGGCGTGCAGCTGCTGGAGGTCTTCCGAGTAGCCGGCCCACCGCCCTCTGTCCGTCAGAGAGGTTCGCCCATCGGCCAGTACTGCCATTTGCCACTGCGAACCAACTTCGCGAGCCGGAAACTCATAGGTCTATTTTCATGATAGTCGATGAGCGTTTGAAGCGTAAGCCCGCGAAAAATACAGAACCGAGTAGACAAGAATTCCTCTTTACCCATTGAGTAGCGTTCACGACCAAAGCGGAGGTTCGAAATGGGCCCAGAGATTATACTCGCAGCGCTATCCAGTTTTCTGCTGACATCCATCGCCTCGGTCTTTTCATGGATTACCGCCCGTTTCAGTGAGCGGCGCTCACGGGATGTTGAATCGCAGGTAATTCAAGCCCTCGGCTTGCCCGATGTGGCATCACAACAGGAGATTGCCACCTCGGATCGCGAAATTGATTTAAGTAATTCAATCAGTGAGCTTCAACGGTTGATCGCGGACGCCGGGAAGAACTCCGGGCAGAAGGTCGTCGTAAACATAGTTACTAATACCGCTTCTGAGTCACTTTCGGAAGTCGCAAAACGCGACTCCGAGAGTCATACAAGACTCGTCGTAAAGTATTATGCGCAGGGCCACCAGCAGGCGTTCATAACTTTCTTGGCAAGCGTTACGTTTGCCACGGTAGGATTTATAGTCATCCTTGGTGCGGCAATCTTCTTGCTAATGAACCCGAACCAGCCCGAACCGGCAGCATTAACGGGTGCCGTCGGGTTAATCAACCAGGGGATCAGTTATCTATTTTTCCGCCGCGCCGATAAGGCTAGGGCTACTATGCTCCAGTTGATCGACAAGCTTCGCGAAGATCGAGAGAAGGAAATTCGATTCATAGCTGGAGTTGTTGCATCCGACTCCATTGTGGCACCATCTCTCCGGGATGCCGTAAGAGCAGCGACGGCCGTTCAATCTTTTGGATCGAATTTCACGCCGGAGCAATTGCAGCTTATCGCGAGTGTTGCAAATACAGCCCAGCAGCACATTCCAGCCATTCATATCCACCCCCATCCTGCCGAAGCGGGCGCCCAAGATTCCTTGAACAGCGAAGCGGTAGATTCGGTCCCGAATCCGGTTCCCGTGAACGCCAGTGCTAATGGAAACGGGGGTGATGCATGAGTCAGACGTCAGCTCGTCCGACGCTAACCGCCTCTGAACCTGTCGGCTGGCGCCGGCGGTTGCCTGACCATTGCCCGGCGGGACCCTGCAACAGGCGCAACCCGCTCCCCGGCACCCACACCGGCTGGTCACGTGGCGTCCGTCTGGACAACGGCGGCCAGAAGGCTGCCCTCGCCGCCGGGACGGTCTCGGATCGCACGTAGGGCAGCGGCCATCGGGCGACGAACAGGGCGGCGCAGCGACCGAAACCGAAGCTGGTCTGGTCGACGTCGCCCGGCGGGCCAACGTCGCGGTCGGCACCGTCTCCGACGTCCTCAACGCCAGGGTCGCGGTGTTCGACAGGCCCCGGGAAGGTGGAGTCGGCCCATCCGGGACCTCGGT
Organism: Dactylosporangium sp. NPDC049525; assembly: GCF_040676755.1. NCBI lineage: Bacteria > Bacillati > Actinomycetota > Actinomycetes > Micromonosporales > Micromonosporaceae > Dactylosporangium > Dactylosporangium sp. NPDC049525. Next base: position 309,918 of record NZ_JBFAPO010000003.1, read on the forward strand.
TATGTGCGCGGCGCCTCAGGCGGCGAGCTGGCCGGGTATCAGCGCCGAAGCGGGTTCGCGACATGGCTGTTCCAGCCGGCGTGACCGTGGGCGACACTGCGTTTGAACCAGTGACCTCATCCGTGCCAAGGAAGCGTTCGTTTCCTGGGTTTCCCAACGGCGCTAGATAGCGAACGGACGACGTGACCATCGCGTTCTCATCGCGGAATGGCTGGCCTCCTGGTGCTGTGACTGGTGCGGTTTCCGGGTTCTCCTGCGGGGCGTGCGGCGGTGCGGGCAACGTCGGAGGGGTGGATCGCGCAACGGGGCTGAGTCGACGTGGGGTGCTGCTCGCGGCGGGGGCCGCCGTCGCCGGGAGCGCCCTGCCCAGCGCGGGAGCTGCCGCGGCGCCGGCGAAGTTGCTGCCGGTGAGCATGGCGACGCACATTCACGGGCCGTTCAGCGAGGGCTTGGCGAGCTACGCCGCGCACTTGGAGCAGGCCCGGAAATACAAGGTCGATGTCGTCTGGTTCACCGATCACGACTTCCGGATCGCGGCGTACGGGCACCGCCAAGCCGTGCACTTCGACGGTGCCTCCGAGCCCGAGCACGGGCTCGACTGGACGTGGAAGCAGCACCTCGTGGGCAAGCCTGACAGTCACGGCACCGGCTTCGTCGCGGCGCCGCGCTCGCCGCAGGACGGCGGCGGGAAGGCGTTGCGGCTCGCGGCAGCCGGGGACGGTTCGGTGCGCTTCGACGGGGTGGCGTGGAACGCGATGGCGAACGCCTGCGTCGCCGACACCGAGCTGACCCTGGACGTGCTGCCGGAGCAGGTCGGCGCCGGTGGGGGGCTGACACTGGAGGTCCAGCTGTCCAATCAGCCGGGCAAGGGGATCCTGCGCGTGGCGTACCACATCGGCGGCGTCGACAACGTCACGCACAAGGCGGCCGGAGCACTGGGCACCGTGCGGCGGCCCGCGAAGCCCGGCGTGTGGCAGCGGTTGACGTTCGTGCTCCGTGACGACATCGCGAAGCTGTGGCCCGACGTCGTCGCCGGTGACAACGCGCTGACCGGGCTGGCCCTCGAGGTGCGGCAGGGCCGGTTCGTGGTCGACCGGCTGACATTCACGCGGAGCCGGCGGGCCGGGCAGGCGGGCGAGCAATTGCGGGCCGAGGTCATCGCGGCGGTCGCGAAGAAATACCCGGACGTGACGCAGTTCCGGGCCCTGGAGGTGTCGATGGTGCGGCACCTCAACTGGTTCGGCGGGGACCTGACGCTGCCCGCGTTCCCGACGCCGCCGCTGCGGAACAACGACGCCGCGCTGACCGCGTCCATGGTCCGCTGGTTGCACGCGCACGGCGGGCTGGTCTGCTGGAACCATCCGATGGATGTCGCCAAGCGCGACGAGCTGGCGAAGCTGATCGTGTCGCAGGCCGCGCTCGGCGTCGACCTCGTGGAGATCGGCAGGAGCCCTGTTGAGGATCTGCTGTGGGTGTACGACGTCGCCGCCCGCAATGCCGTGTTCTTCACCGCGCTGGGAAGCAGCGACGATCACGACGCGACGGACTGGGCCGCGAACGAGGAACATTTCGTCAGTCACGTGTGGTCGCCGACGAAGGGCCGGGCCGACCTGCTACGGGCGCTGGCGGCGGGTGCCGCCTGGTTCACGGACCTGGTCTCCTACCGCGGCGCCATGGACCTGCGCGTCGGCGGCGTCTCCTACATGGGCGCGGTGCTGGTCGGGTCGGCACCAGTGACGGTCGATGTCTCCGCGACGAAACTGCCGAAGGGCGCGAGCCTGGAGATCGTCACCGGAAAGGTCGGCACCGGCCTGACGCCATCGACGACAGTCACTGCCGCGAAGACCGGGAAGCAGCAGGTGAAGGTCCAGCCGGGAACCTACGTGCGGTCGCAGGTCCGCCTCAAGGACAAGACGGTCGCCGGAGTGTCGAACCCGTTGTGGCTGCTCGCGAAGGCGCCTGCGGCGCCGATTCCGGCGGCCCGGAAACGGGCACTGCCATATTGAGCGGTGGTGCGGAGAAACTCGAGAGCGGACGACGAGATTCGAACTCGCGACCCTCACCTTGGCAAGGTGATGCGCTACCAGCTGCGCTACGTCCGCGTTGCCATTCGACTGTAGCGCATCATCGCGTTCCGTTCCCGCAGGGGGTGGTCACCCGTTAGCGTGGCGCCGTGAGGCGAATGTTGTTCGTGATGCCGCTGTTGCTCGCCGGCTGCTCGGCGACCGCGGCCGACTCCGTGCCGGCGTCACCGTCGCCTTCCGCGTCGCCGCTGCCGTCCGTGGCGGCCTCGCCGGCACCGGTCGACCTGACGCTCGTGTTCGCCGGCGACGTGCACTTCATGGACCGCACCGCGAAGCTGCTCAAGGACCCCACGACCGCGTTCGGCCCGATCGCGTCGCAGCTGTCCGCGGCGGACCTCACGATCGTCAACCTGGAGACCGCGATCACGTCCAGGGGCACCGAGGAGCCCAAGACGTACCACTTCCGCACCACACCCGTCGCCATCGACGCCCTGAAGGCGGCCGGCGTCGACGCGGTCAGCATCGCCAACAACCACACCCTCGACTACGGCCGGGTCGGCCTCCTCGACACCCTCGACGCGCTGCGTTCGGCTTCCTTCCCCGCGTTCGGCGCCGGCGCTGACGTCGAGTCGGCGTACCGCCCCTGGCTGACCACCGTCCGCGGCGTGAAGATCGCCGTGCTCGGCTTCAGCCAGGTCGGCGAGCTGGCATCGAGCTGGGCACCCGGCCCCTCGAAGCCCGGCATCGCGATGGCCTTCGACACGGCCCGCGCCGTCGCCGCGGTCACCGCCGCCCGCCAGCAGGCCGACCTCGTCATCGTCTTCAACCACTGGGGTGACGAAGGCAACAGCTGCGCCAACAGCGCCCAGAAGACCTTCGCCGGCAAGCTCTCCGCCGCCGGCGCCGACCTGATCATCGGCGCCCACGCCCACACCCTGCAGGGGTCGGGCTGGCTGGGCCCCACGTTCGTCGCGTACGGCCTCGGCAACTTCCTCTGGTACGGCACCTCCAAGAGCACCGAGACCGGCGTGCTGCGGCTCACGGTGCGGGACCGCAGTGTCACGAAGCGGGAATTCCTGCCCGCCGTCGTCTCCGACACCGGCCAGCCCACCCTGCTCACCGGCACCGCCGCGACCAAGCTCAGCCAGCGGTACGCCGGCCTGTCGACCTGCGCGGGCCTCGCCGCCGGGTCCAGTTGACGGACCTGGCCGGCTGCCACGACGCGCCGGATCGGGATACCGGTTTGGCATGGGGGATGACGGTCCGCTAGAGTTTGCATCCGTCGCCGGGTGCACGACTGGCCGGGCGGTGCGGACGTAGCGCAGCTGGTAGCGCATCACCTTGCCAAGGTGAGGGTCGCGAGTTCGAATCTCGTCGTCCGCTCGGGATAGGGATTACGGTGGGGTGGCCGAGAGGCGAGGCAACGGCCTGCAAAGCCGTGTACACGGGTTCAAATCCCGTTCCCACCTCGAGAGGCCACACCACGGTGAGGCACCTCAGCTAGGGCGATTGGCGCAGTGGGAGCGCGCTTCCTTGACACGGAAGAGGTCACTGGTTCAAACCCAGTATCGCCCACCAAGTAAGACCAGGTCAGGACCGGTAAGCCCCACAAGGGTGCCGGTCCTTTCTCGTTCTCCCGGCCCTCTGGGGAGAATTCTGGGAGAAGATCTTGGTTGCTGCTCACGGCTTCTCCCGGAGCGGCTTCTCCCGCAGGAGTCGATCGAGCACGGTGACCGGTGATCCGGGCCGTATCCGCCGGCGGGCGTCGAGTGCCTCGTCCCACAGCTCGGTGAGACCGTCCAGCAGCCTCGCCACCATCGTCGAGGTCGAGTGGGAGTACCGGGCCTGGATCGAGCCGTCCTCGTGGCCGATCTGGTCGTCCATCAGCGGCGCCGGAGTGCCGAGTTCCTCCATGACCGTCTTGTAGGTGTGCCGGAAGCCGTGCGGGGTCAGCCCGGCCGCGATCGGCAGCCAGCACGCGTCGGCATGCAGGGCGCTGTTGCGCCCCCGGATCGGCACGCCCGGCCACGGTTCCCCAAGGATCGGCACCGGCCGAGGAAGGAGCGGCGCCTTCTGTGGGTACTTCCCGGTCACGGCGGGCTGGAACAGCCACGTCGCGAACCCGCTGCGGCGCTGATGCGCGGCCAGCTCGCCGCCCGAGGCGCCACGCACATAGCCAAGGTCCCGGATGGCGGATTCCACCTTCTCCCGGGTCCCGTCGGACACCGCGACCCTGCCGTTGAGGACGTTGGAGACGGTGCCGACCGCGACGTTGGCCCGCCGGGCGACGTCGACCAACTTCGGTCCCGGTCGCTGCGCCGCCCTGTTCGCCGCCCGGTGGCCGCTGAACACGTACGTGAAGCCGTGGCACGCGCACGGCTTCGGCGCCGCCTGGGCGATGTGGTCCCGTACCAGCGCCACCAGCCACGGCGGGATGAACACCGTGCGGTACGAGTCGTCCTTGGGCGGGCAACGGACGAGCTCGCCGGTGTCGAGTTCGTAGAGCTGCCACTCGATCCGGATCGCGTCCTGCCGCACGAACCGGGTCTCCAGGCCGACCATCTCACCGAAACGCATCCCGGTGAACGCGAGCAGCACGCAGGCCACGAACTCCTCGTCCCGGCCCGACAGCAGCGCCAGCCGCTCGGCGATGAGCAGCGTCCCGAGGATGGTTGTGATGGTCTTCTCCGGTGCCCGCTTCTGCGACCGCCCGGCCCGCTTGCCCCGGACCCGGTGGCGGGTCGCCGGGTTCGACGGCATCCGTCCCTCGCTCTGCGCGTCGCCCAGGACGAGGTGCAGCAGTGCCCGCCACGACTTGATGCTCGACTCGGCGTAGTTGAGGGCGCGTTCGCGCTGTTCCCAGGCGCGGACAGCGTCCTCGGTGATCGAGCGCAGGTCGTGATGCTCGAAGGCCGGCAGCAGGTGTTCCTCGAGGCGGTTGCGGTAGTTCTGCATGGTCGAGGGCGCCAGGTCGAGGCGGTCGTACCAGAGGTTCGCGTACGTGCCGAACGTCATCGGCACCACGGTCAGCTGCTCCAGTTCCCCGGCGCGCACCTTGGCCTCGGCGGCGTCGGCCGCCTGTTCAGCCTCGCGGCGCGTCCGGAACCGGAGACCAGGCGGGGAGTCACACTGACCTTGCCATTGCCCGCATTGGCCGCGGTGAGCTGGAGGGCGCCGCGGAGGCCCTCACGCCCGTGCTGAGTCTGCCCGTTGAGCAGCGCATGAACGGGATCATCATCTCCGCGCAACGCGTCCACCGCGCCTTGGCCGGCGACGACCAGGTAAGCCAGTCGCCAGCGGCCGGCGCCTTGCGCGAGGAGATCGAGACCTTCGTCCGGACGCCCCTGCGCCTCGCATGAGTGGTGGGCATCATCGTGGGATGGTCTACCCGGTGCTGCTCCACGGCAACAAGGTCGTCCTTCGCGAGTTTCGAATCGAAGACGGCGAAGGCGCATGGCGAATCGTCGGAGACGACCAGGTCACGCGGACCCTCTCGTTCGACAGCCGGGACAAGGCGACAGCACAGGCGATGATCGACGGAGCGGTCGAGCGCGCGAAGCTCGATCCTCGCACTGAGTACTACCTCGCGATCTCGCACACCGAAGCGGACGAACTCATCGGGTTCGTCCGCTTGGCTTTGGGCGGAGTCCAGGCTGCGAAGCTCGGCTATGCCCTGCGAGCCGACGAATGGGGACACGGCTACGCCACTGACGCAGTCACGATCATGATGACCTTCGCGTTCGAGATGCTGCACCTGCACCGAGTAACCGCCGCCATCGGGCCAGACAACGAAGCCTCGATTCGACTGGTCGAGCGCCTCGGATTCACCCGCGAGGGCGTCCTACGGGAACACGTCTTTACAAACGGCAGTTGGCGCGACAGCATCCTTTACTCGGCACTTGGCAGGCTGCCTCGGCCCGAACCCCTGAGTACCCTCAGCGCCTAAGGTCTTGTAGAGCACAAACGCGTTCGCCCTTGCAGCCACCGAGGGCTAGGCTCGCCCTCATGGACGAGTTGCGCGACAGGGCGCTGCAACAATTTGCGACAATCAAGGAAAACTTTGAGAAGCTGGATAGCAAGAAGACGTCTTCTGACTATTCTGGTGGCATCAGCCGACAGGAGCGATGGCAATTCTTGACGAGTTGTCACGCGTTCATTGCGCGCGTGTCACCACCAGGGAGCGCCTATCAGCGGCAAGCTGCAAAAGCTCTTGAAGTCCAACCACAGTCGCAGCAAGTTCCCATTCTCTACGGCGTTGCTTCGGCCCTGGCGCAAGACGTGGGGGACGGCTACACCCAGGATCTTACCGAGCTAGTGCACGCGAACACGTTCTCCGATTTCGCCGAGATGGCCGACCACCTTCTTCACGAGGGATACAAGGATGCGGCCGCTGTGCTGCTCAGCGGGGTGCTTGAGAGCCACCTACGCAACCTTGCGATCAAGCATTCTATCGACGTTTTTGACACAACAACGTCCGGGCAACGACCGCGTCGAGCCGAGCGCCTGAATGAGGAACTTGCGAAGGTCGCCTACAACCGGCTTGAACAGAAAACGGTTACATCATGGCTGGACCTTAGAAATAAGGCTGCCCACGCGCAGTACACGGAATACTCCATCGACCAGGTGCGACTCCTGTCGCAAGGCGTCAAGGATTTCATGATCCGACACGCCGCTTGATACGACCGAGGGTCTTCCGGCCAACCTCCCACTGCGGCGGCTCGTACCTTTGCGGCTCGTATCTCCCGGGTGATAACTTTCCATACGTCTTCAAGACGGCCCTGGCGGGCCGCTGGACACACCGAAGCCCCGATACTCCAGGTTGGGAGCACCGGGGCCACGTCGGGTCACACTGCGGCGGCTGACGAACCCGTGTGAAGATTCAGTGCACGCCCTCGATCCGAGCCTGATCGAGGCGCAGGATGTCGCAATGTCGGACACTGCAACAAGCGACGACGCTGCGCTGGATGGACCTGGCTGGCGGTTGATCTGGGCATTGTGGATCTGCGCATTCCACCTGGTCGTCGTTGCAGTGGCAGGTGGCCTGCTCTGGTCCTTGAGCTACCCGGGCTACCACTCCTTGCTGCTGGCGGCCAGCGGCTTCGCGTCCGTAGTCGTCGCCTGCTGCTGGCTCGGCTTAGCCCTCTACGTCGCCAGTACCACCGGCAGGTGGAGGAGATGGTTCCTGATCGGACCAGTCATCGGCGTACTCACCTTGGTTCTGCTCGGCACCGGCGTACCGCTGAAAATGCGGTGGGCGGCCAACCGGGACGCGTTCGCCGCCGTTGTCGCCGGACACCCGATTCCACCACCGGGCAGTGAGTGGCAGGATTTCACCGTGCCGCGCTGGTTGGGCAGCTACATCATCGTAGGCGCCTCGTGGGTGCCCGGTGGCGCGGTCTTCCGCGAAGATCAAGGCGACTTCTTCGACAGCGCCGGCTTCGCCTACCTGCCCGGCGGGCCAACTGGGGAACTCAACACCGGCTGGTTGGTGAGGCCATCGTTCCAACACCTCGGCGGCGGCTGGTACAGCTGGACCGGCAACTCGTCGTAGCCGACAAACGACTCTTGCCGGCCACCGGGATCTCCCGCCTAGACGCCTGCGCTGTGGCACCTCGCCGTCGACAGCCCCGGCGATCCGGGTCGTCCTGGTTCGCCGGGCTGAGATTCCGCCTCCGGCGGGCAGGGCCTCCGGCCCTACAATCCGGAGCGAGCCTCCGGCTGCCAGGGCTGCTCGCCCGTGGACCCCGGCGGCACAGCATGGCCGGGCAGAGCCTGCGCAACGGGAAGCCTCTCCGGGCCGGAGGTACGTGCGGAAGCAACCACGCGAAACCCCACTGGCGCCGCTGGGAGAAATCTGGGAAACGATCTTGCGTTTTGGCCCTTCCAGCGCTCACGCAGACCAACAGGCGCCAACGCCGCGAGTAGCGCAAACGCAATCCGTCGCAGGTTGATCGACCATGTTGACCTTGTTGGCACGGAAGAGGTCACTGGTTCAAACAGTATCGCCCACCAGCAAAAAGGCCCGTTCTCGGAGATCGAGAACGCGCCTTTTGCATGCAGGGGTCTAACAGGGGTCTACGGCGCGGCAGCGGCCCGTGGGCGCCGCGACGCCGTCACCGTCATCGGTCTTTCAATCGAAGGGCGATGCGTTGAGCGATCCGGCCCACGGTGACGCTGACCAGCAAGGCTGCCGGAGCTTTCTGCCAGTCAGGGTATCCAGGCAACCAGTGGCCTGACGTCGCCGCCAGCGCGGAAAAGACGACTAATACAGCAACAAACCCGGCGGTACGAGAGGGTGACGAGCTGTCAGCCTTCATCATCTGGTTCTAGCACCTCGCCACCATCGTGGTTGTCCAGGGGCTTGCGCGCTACGGCCGTCCCACCAGGCAAGCCGAACATTTGGTTCATGACCTCGGCGCCATTCAGCAGCACCGGTCGGAGCTGGTGGCGGTAGACCGCCTCCGTGACCCTCGTCCCCGCGTGCCCGACAAGGTCGGCGATCTGCTCCAGGGACATCCCCAGCGCGGACGCGATCGACACGAAGCTGTGCCGTAGCTCGCGCGGCGTCCAGTCGTCGGCCGCCAGCCCGGCCGCCTTCACCACTCGGCGGAAGGATCTCCGGACGTTGGCGGCGTCGAGCGCCGTACCGACGGCCGACACGAACACCAGGCCGGTCCCCTGCCACGACTCGCCAGCCTCCCGCCGCGCCCTGTCCTGCTCCTGGCCGTGCAGCTCAAGCGCGTAGACGCAGAGTGCCGGCAGAGCGAGCGTGCGGCGTGACTTCGGGGTCTTGGTGTCCCCGCCCACCCGGTCGGACCGCCAGACCGACACCGACGGCGGCACCGGCGGCGTGTCGTCCGGCCGTCCCTTGAGGTCGAGCAGCTCCCAACGGAGCGCCCGCACCTCTTCGGTGCGCAACCCGGTGAGCAGAGACAGCACGACGTAGGCGTACAGCGGCGTGTTCTTGGCCGCCTCCAGCAGCGCGGCGGCCTGCTCGAACGTGAGCGACTTGGCGGACCTACCCGGCTGACCCTTCGACAGGTCACACAGTGCGGTGGCGTTGCGGCCGACGTGCCCCCGGGCCATCGCCCGCCGCAGCGACCGCTTGAGGCAGGAGAACACGCTGCTCAACGTCGCTGTGCTCAGGATCTTCGAGCGATCGGCGAGCCACCGGTCAACGTCCGATGCCGTGAGGTCCTTGAGCTTCCGGGCGCCGAGGTACGGCACCAGGTGATGGCGGCACAGGTAGGAGTTCTTCTCGACCGTGCTTGCACTGTGGCCGATCTTTAAAGGTGATCGCGCGAGTAGCGGCGGCTATGGCAGCGGTGTCCCCGAACACACCGTGAACAGGAAAGATGCAGGATCTCGTCCGAACTTCGGGGGACACCGGTGCGCGGCTGTCCCCGTGAAGCTCGAATGCGGCTGGAAACCGCTGGGCCAAGGGGCGCGCCGATCAATGCGAGCAGCCTACTGATCTTTGACATTCCGAATCCCCTCGTAGAGATGGGTCCTGGTCTGGGTCTTTGGGCTCAGGTGCGCGGCCCGGTGCGCCGCTAGCGTCCAGGTGGCCCGGGGCGTGCTGCGTGCCGGGTGGTTGTGCCAGTGGCGGTCTACCCACAGGAGATTTGATGAGTTCCTTGTCCCTTCGACGGCCGTTGCGAGGCGCGCCGCGGTCGCGGCTGTTCATCCTGGCCGGCATCGTGGTCGCCCTGGTCGGGTTCCTCGGCTGGTTCGCGACCGGGCCGCTGCACCTCGCCAGCGCCGATGACAAGCCGCTGTCGCAGGGGAAGCCGGTGACGGCGTCGTCCCTGGAAGGGCAGGGGTACCCGGCGAAGGCCGTCGTCGACGGTGACGTCAAGACGCGGTGGTCGAGTGCGTTCAGCGACCCGCAGTGGATCCAGGTCGACCTCGGCGCGCCGGTTGCCGTCGGCCGGGTGGTGCTGAACTGGGAGCGGGCCTACGCCACCGCGTTCGAGCTCCAGGTGTCCGTCGACGGGACGAACTGGCGGTCGGTGTACGCCACCACGACCGGCACCGGTGGCACCCAGAACATCACGGTGAGCGGCCTGGGCCGGTACGTGCGGATGTACGGCACCAAACGGTCCAGTGGGTACGGCTACTCGCTGTGGGAGTTCCAGGTGTTCGGGACCGGCTCGGCGCCGGCGACCGCGACCGTGAATCCGCCGTCGAGCGCGTCGCAGAGCGCGACGACCCAGCCGACGAGCGGCACCGGCGGCACCGGCGGGACGGCGGCGGCCGGGTACATCATGGCGCCGAACCCGGTCACGAACGTGAAGCCGTCGCACGAGGTGCCGCCGAACAAGGGCGGGTTCCACGAATTCCAGGCGAACTGCTCGGTCAGCCGGACCAACCTCGGCGACGACCCGATCGTCTTCCCGGGGCTGGCGGGGGCGTCGCACCTGCACACGTTCATGGGCAACACGACCACGAACGCCGCCACGACGATCGACTCGCTGACGAAGGGCCAGACGACCTGCAAGGCCAAGGGTGACCTGTCCGCGTACTGGATGCCGACGCTGCTCAACGGGGACACCGAGGTCAACCCGGTGGGGCTGCAGACCATCTACTACAAGGCCGGCGTGACCGACTACCGCAGTGTCCGCGCGTTCCCGAAGGGGCTGCGGTTCGTGGTCGGCAACGCGAAGAACACCGACGCGGACAAGTTCCTCGCCGCGACGGAGGAGGGCTTCGAGTGCGGCAACAGCTACAAGAACAAGAACATCCCGCTGACCTGCCCGGCTGAGCGCAGCGTGCAGCTCAACATCCGGTACCAGGCGCCGAGCTGCTGGGACGGGCTGCACCTGGACTCGCCGGACCACCAGAGTCACATGTCCTACCCGGTCGACACGCACACCGCGTCGGGCTGGGTGTGCCCGGACAGCCACCCGGTGGCGGTGCCGAAGCTGGAGTTCAAGATGGCGTGGCCGGTGAACGGTGACATGTCGAAGGTGCGGTTCACCAGCGGCGCCGGGCCGACGTTCCACTACGACTTCATGAACGCCTGGGACGACCGGACCCTCGCGGCGATGATCGACGGGTGCATCGTGGCGGCGCGGCAGTGCGACCCGCGCGGGCACGACGGGCGCGACGACCAGCAGCCCGCCCCGTACGTCCTGAACGAGCAGTATCTCCTGCCCTGACCCTCCACAGGGCATGCAGCGCCGCCGTCCATCGCAGTGGGCGGCGGCGCTGTCGGCGCGCCCGGCCCGTGACGTAGGGTCCGTCCGGGGGCAGCCGGGCCGCCGGACGGACGAGGAGCGCCAGTTGACCGACGGGAGCCTGCCGGGCATCACCCGTGGCCGTCCCCGCGGGCGGCGGCGGGTCCCGCGCCCGGGGCAGTGGCTGGGCGTCACGGTGGTGGCCGCCGGGATGGCCGCCGCGACGGTACTGGTACCCCCGCTGATCGCGCCGGACAAGGACAGCGGCGCAACCGGATCCGCCACGCCGAGCGCCCCGCCGACGCAGGGACCGCCGAGTTCCCCGGTGCCGCTGGGTTCGGGGAAGGCGCCCGGCTCACCGGCCCCGTTCACGCCGGTCGTCGTCGAGGCCGAGGCCCCGGGCAACCGGCTGACCGGCGGCGCCGGCGTCACCGCCTGCGTCACGTGCCACGGTGGCGCGCGGGTCCGGTACCTGTGTTTCACCTGCACCCTCGAGGTGCGCGCGGTGCTGCCGGTGGCGGGGTCGCGGACGGTGACGGTCGGGTACGAGGTGGACGGGCCGCGCTCGGTCAAGGTCGCCGTCAACGGGGCGCCGGCGCGGACGTTCCAGGTGACCGGTTCGGAGTGGACCACGCCGCGGTCGTTCCAGTTCACCGCCGAACTGCCGGCCGGTGACCTGCGGCTGACGTTCTTCAACGACGACACCCCGGCGCCCGACATCGACGTCGTCACGATCAGCTGAGTTAGCGGCCGTTCAATCAGGGCTCAAATTCGCATTAAGCGGCCCGCCGGGTGTTCGGTGGTGGCGGGACGGCAAGTAGCGTTCGGTACCGCGGTCGCGTTCCAGGCACAGGCGGGTGTTCAGTGATGAGATCGGCACGGTCCGATCCCTCGTCAGGTCGCGAGATCGCCGCGGCGGCGTTGGCCCGCGCGGTGCTCATCGCGCGCGCGGCGGCCACGCTGAGTGCGGCGGCCGCCGGGCTGCTGCTGGTCGAGGACCGGTCGCGGGTCGTCGCGGTGCTCGTCCTGGTCGCGGCCGTCACCGCCGGCCAGCTGGGTGCCCTGGCCCGGTGGCCGGGGCTGGTCGCCCGGCCCGCCGTCGTCGTCGCGGCCGACTTCGTCCTGGTGTTCGCGGTCCTCGCGGTGAGCCGCGGCGGCATCGCCTACTTCTGCTACGCCGCCGGCGCCGGTGCCCTCGCCGGGGTGGTGCTCGGGATGCGGGCGCTGCCGGTATGGGTCGCCCACGCCGCGGTGAGCTTCACGGTGACCGCCGAGGTGCTGCGGCGCAGCGCCCCACCGGCGGAGATCGCGGCGTTCGTCGTGGCGTTCCCGATGGCCGGTGCCCTCGCGGGGCTCGGCGCGGTGGTGGCCACGACGGCCCTGGCCCGGCACCTGGAGCTGTCGACGAGCCTGCTCGTGGCGGCGCAGCGTTCGGCGGCGGCGTCGGAGCGGGCCCGGCTGGCCCGGGAGCTGCACGACTCGGTGGCCAAGACGCTGCGCGGCGTGTCCCTGGCCGCGCTCGCGCTGCCGTCGTCGCTGCGCCGGCAGCCCGCCCTCGCCGAGCACCTGGCCACGACGGTCGCCGCCGGTGCGACCGCGGCCGCCCGGCAGGCCCGGGAGCTGCTGCTGGAGATGCGGTTCGACGTGCCGGACCGGGACTTCGCCACCGGCGTCGGCGAGGTCTGCGCGGCGTGGAGCGCGGCCGCGGGGATTCCCGTGCGCACGGTGCTCACGGGTCTCGACCCGCCGGTGATGGTGGGGTACGAACTGACCCGGATTCTGCGCGAGGCCCTCGCCAACGTCGCCCGGCACGCGTACGCGCGGCAGGTCGTGGTGCGGCTGGCGCCGACCCGGCACGGTGTGCTGCTGGAGGTCTCCGACGACGGGGTCGGGTTCGCGGTGCCGGAGGACCTGTCCAGGCTCCAGTCGGCGAGCCACTTCGGCATCGTCGGCATGGCCGAGCGGGCCAGGATGGCCGGCGGCCGGCTGTTCCTGGACTCCGCTCCGGGCGCCGGCAGCACCGTCTCGGTGCACGTGCCCCTCGACGGCCGCGACGAGCCGGCCGGCCGGCCCGGTCCGCGGTTCGTGAGCGCGTCGTGACCGGCCCGGTCGGGGTCCTGGTCGTCGACGACAACCCGATCGTGCGGGCCGCCGTCCGCGGCATCCTGGACGGTGACGACGCGCTGCGGGTCGTCGCCGAGGCCGCCAACGGCCGGGAGGCCCTGGACGCGGCCCGGCGGCTGCGGCCCGCGGTGACGCTGCTGGACCACCGGATGCCGATCGCGGACGGGCTGTCGGTCATCGGCCGGCTCGCGCAGTACTCCACCGTGCTCGTGCTGACCAGCGACGACCATCCGGAGCTGATCCGCGGGATGCTGCACCACGGCGCCCGGGGCTATCTCGTGCACGGCGAGTTCGACCCCTTCGAGCTGCTGCGGGCCGTGCACGAGGTCGCCAGGGGCCGGGGCTGGCTGTCGCCGGTCGCCGCGTCGGTGGCCGCGTCCGTGGTCCGGGACCAGATCGACCGGGAACGCGTGCAGCACCGGCACGCCGAGCGGCGGCGCCTGGCCCGGTCCCGGTTCGGGCTGACCGACCGGGAGGAGGACGTGATGCGGCTGCTGTGCCAGGGCCTGACGAACGCGGAGATCGCCCGGCAGCTGCTGCTGACGGAGAAGACGGTGAAGAACCACCTGAACCACGTGTTCGCGAAGCTGCACGTGCGCAGCCGCACGGAGGCCGTCGTGCGGTGGGCCGAACCCGAGTAGGCGGCGCCGGTCAGTCGATGCCGGCGATGAAGATCGTCAGCGCGATCGACAGCACGGTGCCGAAGGCGCCGCAGAGCAGACCCGCCAGGGCGGCGCCGCGCCGGTCGCCGGCGCCGCGGGTGGCCGGCAGCAGGCCGAGGACGCCGAACACGACCGCCCCGAGGCCGGTGATCACGCTGACCGGCGCGCAGAACATCATCGGCACGGAGATGATGCCGAGGATCAGGGAGATGGTCGGCCACGCCGGCTCCGGCGCGGGTTTCGGCGGCGCGGTGGCGGCCGGCGGTGGCAACGGCGGCAGGTCACGCACGATGTGCAGCAGCTCGCCCCAGGTCCGCGACGCGTAGACGTGGCGGGTGCGCGCGTCGAACTCCGACAGGCTCAGCCGGCCTTCGGCGGCCGCGGTGCTGAGGTGCGCGACGACGGCCTCACGGTCGGCGTCGGACGCCCGGAACGACGGCGACGGGTACATGCCTCGACCGTACTGCCACCGGGCAACGACGCAGGGTGATCCAAGAGGGGTCTCACACGTCACAGCGCGTCGACGGTGACGTCGAGCTCGTGCGGGGTGCGGGCGTCGACGGTGTAGCCGAGGTCGCGGACGGCGGCGGCGAGCGCGGCCGGGGTGCGCGGGCGGGCACCGGCCAGCAGCAGCGCCCGGACCAGGCGGCCCTTGGTGGCCTTGTTGAAGTGGCTGACGACCTTGCCGCCGTGCAGGACGCGGACGCTGACGGCGTTGCGGGGCGTCCACATCGCGGTGTACGCCGAGGACCGCAGGTCCAGCACGAGCGCGTCACCGGCGAGGTCGTCGAGGACGGCGGGCAGCGCCGCGCGCCAGTGGGCGGTGAGCGGGCCGACGCCCGGCAGCCGCACCCCGATCGCGCAGCGGTAGGGCGGGACCCGGTCGCCGGGCCGGACCGCGCCCCACAGGCCGGAGAAGATCAGCAGCTGCTTGCGGGCGCGGGCGAGTGCCGGGCCCGTCAGCGAGGCCAGGTCGAGCGCGTCGTAGAGGACGCCGGTGTACAGCGCGGCCGCCGGCAGCGTCGGCGCGGCCCACAGCGCGGCGTTGCGGGCCGCCTCGGCCGCAAGGCCCGGCGTCAGGCCGAGCACGTCGAGCGCGGCGTCGGGGTCGGTGCTCAGCTTCACCAGGTCGTCGAGGACCGCGGTCCGGGCCTCCGTCAGCGCGGGCAGCGACAGCCGGTCGAGCGCGAGCGCGGCGCCGCGGCGCGGGGCGGCGGCCTTCCCCTCGGACGGTGGCAGCAGGATCAGCACCGCCCGAGGGTACAAGGGTCGTTACGCGTGCCGGCCTGACTGCAGGAACGGCATGCCGTGGTGGTTGGTCTGCGCCAGCCGGCTGGTGAGGTTGCCGGCGCTGGCGATCTTGTCGTGGTACGCCTCGCGACGGCGGGCGACGCAGCCCGTCGGCTTGTCGCTGATCGAGACCAGGTCCGGGTCGAGGTGCGTGTTGAGGCCGTCGCGGAGCAGCATGAGCGCCTCGGCGCGCAGCTGGGAGACCCGTGACTCGGTGACGCCGAGGTCGTGGGCGATCTCCATCATGGGGCGCTCCTGGAAGAAGTACCCCTTGACGACCTTGCCGAGCCGTTCGGGGAGCGCCTCGACGGCGTTGTGCAGGTAGCCGATCCGTTCGCGGTGCAGGATCAGGTCCTCCGGGCCGGCGGCCCGTTCCGGGACCATGTCCTCGGCGCTGCCGGCCGCGAACCCCTGCAGGGACAGCACCGCGGCCCGCTGCACGTCGTCGTCGATCGACTGGAGCTCGTCGACGCTGACGCCCAGCGCCTCGGCGAGCTCGTGGTTGGTCGGGGTGCGTCCGAGCGCCGCGGTCAGTTCCTGTTGCATCGCGTCGGCCTGCCTGGCCCTGGCCCGCACCGACCGGCTCGCCCAGTCCAGCCCGCGCAGCTCGTCCAGGATCGCGCCGCGGATGCGGGTCGTGGCGAAGCTGCCGAACGGGATGCCCCGGCTCGGGTCGAACGCCTTCGCGGCGCCGGCCAGGGCCGCCATGCCGGCGGAGACCAGGTCTTCGCGGCTGACGTGGGCGGGCAGTCGGCCGAGCGTCTGGCGGACCAGATGCCCGACGAGCGGCAGGTGCTCGCGGATCAGGTCCTCGAGCTCGCGGCCTTCCAACTGGACCTTGAGCGTGGCACCCTCAAGGGTCGCTGTCATCGGTTCCCCCTCGTGTCTGTGGTGAACCCCGTGCAGGCGGTCCACCTGCTGACACGAAGAACTTTCGGCTACGAAGGGTGCTGGCGCCGTCACTTTCGGGTGCCTTTTGGTTGCGAGACGGTGAGAGTGCTCAGATTCGGCGTGTCGCGAGAACTCGCTCAGCGCGCCGTGGCATTCGAACACCGGTACAGTCGCCCGCGATGAATCTTGTACCGCTCGCACCCCGCCTACGCCGCGCCGCACGCCAGCACTTCGGCTGGGACCAGTTGCGCGCAGGACAGCTTCCGCCGATGCGTGCCCTGCTCAAGCGGCGTGACGCCCTCGTGGTGTTACCCACCGGGGGTGGAAAGTCCGCCATCTACCAGGTCCCGGCGATGCTGCTGCCCGGACCCACTGTCGTCATCTCACCACTCCTCGCACTCCAGCAGGACCAGATCGCCGGACTGAACCGCCGCCGCGACGGTCAGGCGGTCAGGATCAGCTCCGCCGAGACGCCCAACCAGCAGAAGGCGGCCCTGGAGGCGCTGCGCGCCGGCACCGCCAGGTTCCTGTTCATCACGCCCGAGCAGCTCGGCAACCCGGCGCGGCTGGCCGAGGTCCGCGGGCTGCGCCCGAGCATGGTGGCGGTCGACGAGGCGCACTGCGTCTCCGCCTGGGGCTACGACTTCCGCCCCGACTACCTGCAGCTCGGGCACCTCATCAGGGAGCTCGGCGACGGGACCCGGCGGCCGGTGATCGTGGCGCTGACCGCGACCGCGTCGCCGCCGGTGCGCGCCGACATCACCGAGGCACTCGGGCTGCGCGACCCGTTCACGCACGTCGCCGGCCTCGACCGGGCCAACCTGGAGCTGGCCACGGTGCACTGCACCAGCGACGAGCAGCGCTGGCAGCGGCTCCTCGCGCAGGTGCGGCAGGAGCCGCGGCCCGGCATCGTGTACGCGCCGACCCGGGCCATCGCCGAGCAGTACGCGACCCGGCTCACCGAGTTCGGCGTCGAGGCGGTCGCGTTCCACGCGGGGCTCGCGTCGGGCGAGCGGAGCCGCCGGTACACCGACTTCATGGCCGACAAGATCCCGGTCATGGTCGCGACCAGCGCCTTCGGCATGGGCGTCGACAAACCCAACATCCGCTGGGTGCACCACGTGGCGCTGCCGGACTCCCCCGACAGCTACCTGCAGGAGATCGGCCGGGCCGGCCGGGACGGCGCACCGTCGCGCACGGTGCTGTTCTTCCGCCCCGAGGACGTGTCGCTGCAACGGTTCTTCGCCGCCGGCGCCCCCGACGGCCACGAGCTCACGCAGCTCGCCGCGGCGCTGCGGGAGGGCCCGGTGAGCCGCACCGCCCTCGCGACCCGCAGCGGCCTGCCGGCGCGGAAGGTGACCTCGCTGCTGAGCCTGCTGGAGCAGGTCGGCGCCGTCGAGGTGCAGTCCGGCAACAAGCTCAGCACCCCCCGCTACGCGCCGACCCCGGCCGAGGCGTCGCGGCTCGCCCTCGCCCAGTTCGAGCGGCACCAGACGCTGCGGCGCTCCCGGATCGACATGATGCGCCAGTACGCCGAAAGCGCCAACTGCCGCGGCAACACGCTGCTCGCCTACTTCGGCGAACAGGCCGACCGGGCGTGCGGGCACTGCGACAACTGCGCCAACGGCACCGTCGTCGTCGACCCGGTGGTGCCGAAGCTGCCCTGGTACCGGCAGCTGTTCCGCCGGCCGGCGGCGACCCTGCCCGCGGACGAGGTCGCGCTCACCGACCACGCCCGGCCGTTCCCCGTGTCCAGCGAGGTCCGGCACACCGCGTGGGGCACCGGCACGGTCATGGCCTACGAACAGGACCGGGTCGTGGTCCTCTTCGAGGAGGTCGGTTACAAGACGCTGTCGGTGCCGATCGTGCAGAAGTCGAAACTGCTGGAGCCCGTGTAGCGCATACGCTGTCGAGGTGCTGCTCGACCGCCGGGCGCTGAACCGGGCCACCCTGGCCCGGCAGCTGCTGCTGGACCGCTCCACGATGACGGTCCCGGAGGCGGTCGAGCACCTCGTCGGGCTCCAGGCACAGACCCCGCACACCTGGTACACCGGGCTCTGGACCCGCCTCGCGGGGTTCGCCCCGGCACACGCCTCGGACCTGCTCGCCGACGGCCGGCTGGTGCGGGTCGCCGGCCCGCGCTCCACGATCCACCTGATGACCGGCCGGGACGCCCTGGCCGTGCGCCCGCTCGTCGCCGTCGCCGGCGAGCGGATGTGGTCGTCCAACTTCCGCCGCCGCCTCGGTCTTGATCCACCCCTGGACGAGATCGTCGCCGAGGGGCGGCGCCTGCTCACCGAGACCCCCATGACGTTCGGGGAGCTCGGCGCCGCGCTGGGTGCCGGTTTTCCGGGCCGTGACCCGGCCGCCCTCGCCCAGACCGTCCGCGTCTTCGAGACCCTGGTCCAGGTGCCGCCGCGGGGGCTGTGGGGACGCAGCGGCAAGGCCGCGCACACGCCCGCGTCGGCGTGGCTGCCGCACGTCACGGCCGCCCCGATGTCCGTGGATGATCTGGTACGGCGCTACCTGGGCGCGTTCGGCCCGGCGACGGTCCGCGACGCGCAGGTCTGGTCCGGGCTGACCCGCCTCGCCGAGGTGTTCGCCCGCCTGTGTGCGCGGCACGACGCGGTCGCCTTTGTCACAGCGGACGGCCGGGAGCTGTTCGACCTGCCCGACGCGCCGCGGCCCGACCCGGACACGCCGGCGCCGGTGCGGTACCTGTACGACTTCGACAACCTGCTGCTCAGCCACGCCGACCGCAGCCGGGTCCTCACCACCGGGTTCACCGGCCAGCCGTTCGACGACAACGGGCCGATGCCCGCGGTCGTCCTCGTCGACGGGTTCACCGCCGCCCTGTGGCGCCCGGTCGTCGCCCGCGGCAGCGCCGTGCTGTACGTGGCGCCGCTGACCGGCCTTACCTCCGCGGACCTCGACCAGGTCGCCGAGGAGGGCGCCCGGCTGTTGCAGTTCCTGGCTCCAGCGGCGAAGCACGACGTCCGCTTCGTCGACGGCGGATGGCAGGCGCTCCTGCGCGCCGCCGCTTAGGCTGGCAGGCATGACTGAGCTGCCGATCGACCAGCGCGAGTACAACCGCAAGCTGATCGCGGAGTTCCGCGCCAACGGCCGCCGGCTCGAGGACCGGCCGCTGCTGCTGCTCACCACCGTCGGCCGCAAGAGCGGCCAGGCCCGCACCACGCCGATGATGTACATCCGGGTCGACGAACGGATGTACGTCATCGCCTCGAACGCGGGTGCGGTGTCCGACCCTGACTGGTTCCGCAACCTGGTCGCCGGGCCGGCCGTCACCGTCGAGGCGGAGGGCGAGGAGTTCCCCGCCACCGCCCGCCCTGTCGCCGATGAGGACCGGCCCGTGCTGTGGACCAGGATCTGTGAGCGCTACCCGTTCTTCACCGATCACCAGAACGGCGTCGAGCGGAAGATCCCCGTGGTCGAGCTGATCCGCCAGCTCTAGACGGGGCTGAGCACCTTGTCCGGTTCGACGAAGTCGTTGCTGGTGGCGTCCTCGACCAGGTCGTGGGCCCACCAGCTGTCGTCGTGGAACTCCTCGGGGATCTCGTCCTCCCACGGGTCGACGCCGATGGCCTCCATCGCGTCGAACCACGCGTCGCGCCGGGACGCCGGAAGGCGCCCGCCGCACCACGGGCAGTACCCGATCACGACCATCGACGTGCCGCCGTCGCGGACGGGCAGCCCGTACTCGTCGAACTTCGCGTCGTAGACCACGACCACGTCCGGGTCGTCCTCGCCGTCCTCCGACTCGGACTTGGCCAGTTGAGCACGCATGCCGTCGCAGCAGTGTTTTCGCACGGCGCGCAGTATGGCGGGCGCACACTGTCGGGTGTCCGGCAGGAGGACAACTGTCGTTTCGGGGATAGTCCAGGCCCCTGAGCACGGTATACGCTCCCGGCCACGGCAGTTGAACGGCTGGCACGTTTCCGGGATTCGACGCCACGACGGCGCTCCTAGTGTCATGGACAGCGCCACGGACACCACCTGAATCGCAAACTTCCACACCCCTGCAATACCGAGAGGACCCACCATGAGCGAGTACGACGGCGGCGACACCGGCGCGGAATACGGCCACGTCGAGGCGGGCGCGGACCACGAGTCGCTGGACCAGCTCCACGAGGTCAACGCCAGCGAGGCGGACTACAACAACCAGTTCGGCGTGTACGAGCAGGACCACGCGTCCGCCGAGTCGACCTCGTTCGACCAGGGCCACCACGTCGAGTACTCCAACCCGACGGGCGAGCACTACGAGGAGTCGGACTTCACGTCCTACGACCACTCGGCCGCCGAGTCGGACCACGTCTTCGCCGCCGAGGGCAGCGAGTCGTCTCACCAGGCCGAGTTCTCGCAGCTCGACGCCCTGCAGGCGCAGCTGGACTCCGCGTTCTCGGAGGCCACCCACATCGAGACCGACACCCCGCCGTCGATCGCCGCGGGCTGATCCTCGACCCGATTCTTTCCGCATGCCGGTCCGCGGGGCTCAGCCCCGTAGGCCGGCATGCGGCGTTCAGCGCGGTATTCAGCGCGGTGTTTCGGGCCCCTCGGTCGGCGCGGCCGTCCCGAGCAGGGCGTCGGCGACGCCGGTGCGGACGTTGAGGACGGTGCGGCCGTCGCGGTGCGCGGTGACCAGCCCGGCCGCGCGCAGCGCCGCCAGGTGCTGGGAGACGCCGCCGGCGGTCAGGCCGGTCCGGGCCGCGAGGGCCGTCGTCGAGGCCGGCGCGGACAGCTCGACGAGGAGCCGGGCCCGGCTCCGCCCGAGGACCGCGGCCAGCCCGTCAGGGGTGCTGGCCGGCCGTTCCCACAGCGCGCCCGTCCCCCGTGGGGGGTACGCCAACTGGGCGAGGCGCCCCGTCGAAACGGTCAGGATCGACGGCCACACGAACACCGACGGGACGAGCACAAGGCCGCCGCCGTCCGGTACGTCGTCGGCGGTGCACCACCGTTGCGCGACCGACAGCGTGTCGTCGGCCCACCGCACCTGCTCGTGCAGGTCGTTGAGCAGCCCGCCGACCCCGTCCGCGGCGAGGGCCCGGGCGCGGGTGAACACCTCCGCCTCCAGCAGCCGCCGGATGCGCGGCCAGTCGGCGGCGAGGGCCACGTCGAAGTAGTCGGCGAGCTGCGCCGCGAGCCGCCGCAGCAACCCGTCCGCCGCCGCGGCCTCTTCCCCGAGTTGTGCCGCGACGTCGGCGGCCGGGGTCGCCCGCAGCGCGTCCAGCTCCGCCGGCAGGTCGGTGAACAGGCCGGCGGGTGCCGGGGTCAGGAAGTCCGGCACGTACGCCGGGCCGGGCGGCACCAGCCGCCACAGCTCGCTGTCGGGCAGCCGGCCGAGGCGGGGCCGGACCCGCCGTACCCACGGCAGGTGGATCGCGTGGGCGCCGGGATCGCGCAGCACACGGATGCTGGCGACCGTCTCCCACAGCGGCGAGATCGCGAACCGCACCCTGGCGACCCCGCCGGCAGACAGTCCGATGGCGACCATGCAGTCCAGGCTAAAACGTTGGAGGGGCACCTGGGCGGCCGGGGAGGATGGCGGCATGACCAACGCCGCTGTGTTCCGCTCCCTGCACAACCCCGCCGACCCGCTCGTCCTCGTCAACGCGTGGGATGCCGCGTCCGCGCGGATCGTCGCCGCCGCCGGCGCCCGCGCGGTCGCCACCACCTCCGCGGGGGTCGCCTGGACGCTCGGCGTGCCCGACGGCGACGCGCTGACCCGCGACGCGATGCTGGCGCACCTGGCGCGGGTCGTCGCCGTGGTGGACGTGCCGGTGACCGCGGACGTCGAGTCGGGCTTCGGCGCGACCCCGGCCGACGTCGCCGAGACGCTGCGCGGGGTCGCCGCGGCCGGCGCCGTCGGCGTCAACCTGGAGGACACGGTGCGCGGCGACAACCCGGGGCTGCGCCCCGTCGCCGACCAGGTGGAGCGGATCGCGGCCGCCCGCGCCGCCGCCCCGGACGTCTACATCAACGCGCGCATCGACACGTACCTGCGCGGCGCCGACGACCTCGACGGCACCGTCGCGCGGGCCCACGCCTACCTGGAGGCCGGGGCGAGCGGGATCTTCGTGCCCGGGGTCGTGGACGCGGCCACGATCGGCGCGCTCGCCGCCGCGATCCCCGCGCCGCTGAACATCCTCGTCGGCCCGGCCGCGCCGTCCGTCGCCGAGCTCGCCAAGCTGGGCGTGGCCCGGGTCAGCCTCGGCTCGTGGGTGGCGGAGGCGGCGTACACGGTCGCCCGGCGCGCCGCCGAGGAGGCGTTCAGCGCCGGCACCTACACCAGCCTCGACGGCGCCATCGGGTACGGCGAGCTCAACGCGCTCATGTCGGGCTGACGCGCAGGCTCGCGAGGGTCTTGTCCAGGCGGCGCTGCCTGGTCTCGGCCGTCTTCGCACCGTCGAGGGCGAGCACGTGCTGCCGCTGGTTGCTGTACGACAACCCGTCGAACCTCGCCTTCGCCGCCGGATCCGCGGCCAGGGCGGCGGCGAGGTCGGCGGGCACCTCGACGACCCGCGGCGCGGTGTCGAGCTCCAGGTCGACGTCGAGCTCGTCACCGGCGGCAACCCCGGCGGCGGCGCGGACCTCGGCGGCCACCGGCAGCAGGTACTCCCCGCCGTACACCGCGACGGTGCTGCGATACGTGTAACCGTTGATCGTGACGAGCACCTGCGGTTTCTTGCCGCGGCCGAACGACTCGACGACCTCGGCGGGGACCTTCAGGCCGGTGGCGGTCTTCCCGCCGAGGAACAGCGTCGCGCGAAACCTCATGCCTCGAGACGCTAGCCCGCTACCGGAGCATTTTCAGCGCCGTCCTGACCGGGAACCGCTCCACGGTGTGTTCGAACGAGGTCTCGCCGAGGCAGAACCGCTCGAACATGCGCCAGCCCGGCGGGGTCCGCAGCATCGCGTGGAAAAGCCCCGGCCGGCGGCTGAACGTGTCGAGGAGCCGCCGCCCCGCCGTCATCGCCGGGGCGAGGGTCCGCTCGACCGCGGTGACGTAGCCGTCGAGGTCGCCGGTCGCCGCGGCCGCGCCGGCGAGGGCCCCGGAGCGCACCGCGAAGCTGATCCCCTCGCGGGTCCACGGCTCCAGCAGGCCCGCCGCGTCGCCGGCGACCAGGACCCGGCCGGTGCGCAGCGGTGACGCCGGGGTGCGGCACCGGGTCAGGTGCCCGGAGTCGTGCACGGGCTCGATGCCGTCGAGGCCGAGGCGGGTCACGAAGTCACGCAGGTACCGTTTCGTCCGCTCGCCCTGGCCGCGGGACGCGATCACGCCGACGGTGAGGACGTCGTCCTTCGGGAACACCCACGCATACGAGCCGGGCAGCGGGCCCCAGTCGATGAGCAGCCGGCCCTTCCAGCGCGCGGCCACGCCGGCGGGGACGGGTAGTTCGACCTCCAGGCCGAGGTCGACCTGGCCGTACTCGACGCCGGCGTGACGGGCGGTGATCCCGGACGAGCCGTCGGCGCCGATGACGGTGGCGCCGGTGACCGTCGAGCCGTCCGCGAGGCGGACCACAACCGTGCCGTCGACCTGTTCGAGGGACCGGGCCGCCGTCGACTGCCGCACCACGGCGCCGGCCTTCTCCGCGGCGAGCCGCAACGCGTCGTCGAACTGCGGCCGGCGCACCATCTGCAGCAGCGGCCCGCGGCGCGCGGTCCGCGTGAACGCCCGCCGGCCGTCGTGGGTGAACTCGGCCCGCACGATGTGGTCGTCGGCGGGGATCTCGATCTTGCCCGCGACCGCCTGCACGGTGAAACCGATCAGACCGCCACCGCAGGTCTTGTACCGGGGGTGCACCGCCTTCTCCAGCACCAGCGTCCGGGCCCCGCCCAGCGCCGCAGCGTGCGCCGCCGACAGCCCGGCGGGCCCGCCGCCGACGACGACCACGTCCCAGTCCTGCCGGTCCGCGCTGTCCGGGCCGCTCACGTTCACGCTCACCCGAGCAGCGTAGAGGTCCGCTTTCACAGGTGAGATTGGCCTCGTGTGATGCAGACGTCATCCGAATGAGTGACCGATCTGTTTCACTGGCGAGATGTCGGCGATCGACCATCTCATCCACGCCAATGAGCGGTACGCGAGCACGTTCCCGGGCCCGCGTCCGCTGCGCCCACGCCTGCGGCTGGCCGTCATCTCGTGCATGGACTCGCGCCTGGACCTGTTCGGCGCGCTCGGCCTGGAGATCGGTGACGCGCACCTGATCCGCAACGCCGGCGGCCTGCCGACGGAGGAGGTGCTGCGCTCGCTCGCCATCAGCCAGCGCCGCCTCGGCACCCGGGAGATCGTCCTGATCCACCACACCGAGTGCGGCATGCAGGGCTTCGACGACGACGAGTTCCGCGCGACCCTCACCGCCGAGACCGGCCGGGCGCCGACCTGGGACGTGCCCGGCTTCACCGACCTGTACGACACGATGCGCACCTCGATCGAGACGGTCCGTGAGTGCGCGTGGCTGCCGCACCGCGAGGACGTGCGCGGGTTCATCTTCGACGTCGGCACCGCCAAGATCGAAGAGGTGCTCTGAGGCCGGTGCGGTCCTACGTCGTGACGGGCGGCGGCCGGGGCATCGGCCGCGCGGTCGTCACGCGCCTGCTGCGCGACGACGACACCACCGTCGTCGTCCTGGAGCACGACCCGTCGGCGCTGACCTGGATCACCGGCGACGGCGGGCGGATCGTGGGGCTCACCGGGGACGCGGGTGAGGAGGCGGTCACCGAGCGCGCCGCCGACCTCGCCGAGGCGCGCGGCCCCCTCGCCGGCTGGGTCAACAACGCCGCCGTCTTCCGCGACGCCTGGATCGACGCGGTACCGGCACGCGAGCTCCTGGCACACATCGTGGCGAACCTGGCACCCGCCGTGGCCGGCAGCGGCACCGCGGTACGCCGCTTCCGCGCGGCAGGACACGGCGGCGCGATCGTCAACGTGTCGTCGCACCAGGCGCAGCGTGCGGTGCGGGGCGCGCTGCCGTACGCGACCGCGAAGGCCGCGATCGAGGGCCTGACCCGCGCCCTGGCCGTCGACCACGGCCCACACGGCATCCGGGTCAACGCCGTGGCGCTCGGGTCGATCGGGACCGAACGTTCGGATGCGTACCTGGCTGCCCGCCCGCCGGACGAGGCAGCTCACATCGTGGACCAGCTGGCCCAGCTGCATCCGTTGGGGCGGGCCGGCAGTGTCGACGAGGTCGCCGAGGCGGTCGCGTTCCTGCTGTCACCGGCGGCGTCGTTCGTCTCCGGCGCGGTGCTGCCGATCGACGGCGGCCGCGCCGCCAGGGGCGCCGACCCGGAAGCCCGCTGACTCCCCCCTTTCCCGCGCCGGGCCGCTCTGCGTGTCGCGCCGGGCCGCTCTGCCTGGCGCGCTGGGCCGCTCTGCCTGGCGCGCTGGGCCGCTCTGCGTGTCACGCCGCGGCGGCGGGCGCGGTGCCGCGGGGTAAACAGCGGGGGTTCGCGCGAGGGGCGGCGGGGCGCCACGGACGCCGGTGATGCTGCACGATCGATCCCATGCGATACGGGGGGCGGCTGAACCGCATCGAGTTCACTGCGCTGATCGACCAGCGGGCGAACCGGATCCGGGCGAGTGCCGCCGCGCTGCCGTTGTACGGGATGGCCGGCTGGTCCGGTCCGTGCCGCATCGGCGGCTGGGCATGGGACGACGACCGGCTCGTGCACGCCGGGCTGACGTTCGGCGACCCGGCGGACGGCGACGGATGGATCGAAATCGTCACCACCGCCGGCCCGCCGCTGCCGCTGCTCATCGACATGCGGGTCGCGGCCGTGATGCCACAGCCACCCGAGGACCGCAAGACCTACGAACGTAACCTGCGGGCCGCGTCGACCCCGGCGCCGCACCGGGTCGGGATCACCGTCGACGGGGTCCCGAAGCCGTTCCAGCGCTGGCCGGACCAGCAGGTGCTGCCGGCGCAGAAGGGCTGGCTGGCCGTCCTCGACGAGGTACCGGGCCTGCTGCTACGGGTGTCCAACCTGGCGCCGGCCGAGATCAAGCTCGCCAGGGTCGGCGACCTGGAGCCACACCTGGTCGGCACCAGGACGCAGCTGCTGGCCGGCTACGACGCGAACCCGGACGCCTGACACCCGTCCCCTAGTAGCGCGTCCTTCAATGGCGCGTGCCTCAGTGCGCGACGCGTCCCTCAGTTGCGGGTCCCTCAGTGCGCGACGCTCAGTAGCGCGACGCCAGGGCCTGCGCGAAGTTGACGCGTTGCAGCGCCTCGGCGGCGTGCAGCGGCGAGTACACCACCTCGCGCGCCATGTAGTGGAACGGTCCCGCCTGGATCGACACGATCAGCGGCCCCGACATCGTGTGCGTCTTCGCGGTCAGGAAGAACAGGCCGAACAGCAGGAACAGGCTCAGCCCGCAGGTGAACGGCGCCAGGATCACGGCGAGGATCGCACTGGTCACACCGAGCCCGATGCCCCAACCGGCCGTCGTCGTCATCGGCACCGGCTGCGAGATCACCATCCACCGGCTGCCCTGGATCGGCCAGACTCCGACCGGGGTGTAGATGGCGCGGCCGTCGACCCGCACGTCACCGATCTGCACGTCGGGCCCGGTGTAGGCGGGCAGCTCACCGCCGCCGCCGCTGTAGGGGATTGGCAACGTCACGTGAGCATTGTGACCCCTCGACCCCACCGCCGGGACCCCCTCACCCGGCTGCGGTGCCTCGTCTGAACAGGTGCAGTAGCGGCCGCCGGTGGCCGCCCACGGCGCGGGAGCTGCGCATGACGAGCGCACCACCGCACACACGGCGATCGGCACCGCCCACAGCGGGCTTGACCTGGACGGCCCCCGCTCGGATACGTCCCGCGGTTGCCCCGCTCGGATACGTCCCGCGGTTGCCCCCTCGGGCTCGGCCCGGGCAGCCCGCTCCGGGTCGGCCGGGCGCCCCGCTCGGACATAGCCTGGGCGGATGCGATCCGTCGCGGTGCTCGACGCACCGTCCAACCTGGGCCTGCGGCCCCCGGCCGAGGGCCTGGTCCCCGGCTGCTACAAGCTGGCCGGCGCGCTGCGCGACCAGGGGCTCCTGCCCCGCCTCGACGCGCATGACGCCGGTGTCGTCGTGCCGCCCCGGTACGACGTGCGCGCCTGGCGCGCCGGCGACGGTGTCCTGAACGCCACCGCGCTCGCCGCCTACACCCGCCGCCTCGCCGACCGGGTCGCCGCCGTCCTGGACGCCGAGCAGTTCCTGCTCCTGCTCGGCGGCGACTGCTCGATCCTCTTCGGCCCCGCCCTCGCCCTGCGCCGCCGCGGCCGATACGGACTCGCCTACCTCGACGGCTCGATCGACTTCCGCCACACCGGCAACAGCGCCCAGGTCGGCGCCTCCGCCGGCGAGGGCACCGCCATCGTCACCGGCCGCGGCCAGCCCGACATCGCCGACATCGACGGCCTCGCGCCCTACGTCCGCGACAACGACCTGGTCATCCTCGGCGTCCGCGACTACGACGACGAACTCGCCGAGGTCCGCGGCCTGGGCATCGCCGTGCACACCATCCCGGAGATCGTCGCCGCAGGCCCCGCCCTCACCGGCGAACGGGTGGCGCACCACCTGAGCGCCCTCGACGGCTATTTCGTGCACCTCGACGCCGACGTGCTCGACCCGACAGTCATGCCCGCCGCTGACGCCCCCGACCCGGGTGGCTTGGACCACCCGCAGCTGGTCCAGCTGCTCCGCCCGCTCGTCACGAAACCCGCCTACGTCGGCCTCCAGGTCACCATCTACGACCCTGACCTCGATCCGGACGCCCGCCACGCCGCCGCCCTCACCGACACGATCGTCACCGCCCTGCGCCACTGACCTCGATCCCGACCCCGACCCCCGCCGCCGACCCGACCCCAGCCCCGGTCGATGTCCGCACCGCCGACCCCGACCCCCGCCCCAGCCCCGGTCCTGGTCAATGTCCGCACCGCCGACCCGGACCCCGGCCCCGGCCCCGGCCCCGGCCACTGTCCGCGCCGCCGGCCCCGCACCGCCTGCACGTTCGAGCCAGCAGCGCCGGCCTGCTCTTCCTCGACCTGGACGGCTTCAAGCAGGTCAACGACACCCTCGGCCACCACGTCGGCGACGAGTTGCTCGTCGAGGTCGGAACCCTGCTGCACGACTGGCGCGCCCGCCTGTCGTCCCGCCGCCGCGCCATGATCCGCTCCGCCACGAACCCGGCGGACGTCGTCGGCCGGCTCGGCGGCGACGAGTTCGACGTCCTGCTCCCCCGCGTCACCGACCCTGCCGTCGCCCTTGCCGTCGCCCTTGCCGTCGCCCTTGCCGTCGCCCATCGCATCGTCGCCGCCATAGACCGGGACATGCCCGTCACCGGCCACTGCGTTCGCGTCCGCGTCGGCTGCAGCGTCGGCGTCGGCGTCGGCGTCGGCGTCGCGATAAGCACGCCCGGCGTCGACGCCAAGGACCTGCTCCGCTAGGCCGACCTCGCCATGTACGAAACGAAACGCCTCCGCCGCAACGGTTGCCCCCTCTTCGTCGCCGCGTAGCCGACGGCACGACAGTGCTGCGGCGGCACCGGACCCAGTGTGCTGGCGTCGAGAGACAAGCAGCGGCGGCAGCAGGACAGCAACAGGGACGGCAACGGCGGT